>JBLHKZ010000049.1:0-26317 GCA_047618185.1 Limisphaerales bacterium | reverse complement strand
AACTTGAGAGGGACATCGTCCTCGATGTCCCAACCTTTCAAGCAAGGACGCCGAGGACGGCGTTCCTCTCACAATCGGATTTCGCTGTGTGGACCACCTCGTCGTCCTTGATGATCACGATTTCACCGAAGGGATTCGTGCCGATCAGTTTCACCTCGAATGATGGCGTTTCCGTCGTCGTGAATTCATCGCCCGTCATCCATTCACTTCTTGGCGGCTTTGGCTTTCGCCTTCTTCGGCTTGCGCGGCTTCTTCTCCGGCTTGTTGTCGAGGTTCGTGTTCAGGTCCTCCTTGGAAACGGAGGACGGGACGCCGCTGACGGGGACGTTGCCTTTGGCGGCCCAGAGGATGGCGTTGAGGACGACCTTGCGGTGGCTGTTGTTGGCCCAGTTGTCGTGATAGTGGCCGCCGGTGAAGCCAAAGCCTCGGGAGCCGGTTGGATTCTCGCTGGCCCACATTACTGTTTCCGCCATGCCCATGCGTTTCTTCACGTGCGCGTTGCCGCCGTGGTGGTGGCCCCAGCGGAAAGTGCGGGTCTCGTCGGGCGGGGTTGAGACGAGGATCGGCGTCACGCCCGCCATCCCTTCGCGAAAGCGCATGTGGTAATACCACTCGTCGTTAATCTCGTAGGGCGCCACGCCGCGGGTGATCGGATGCGTGGGCTTGATGTCGAACTTGCCGACCCAGTGAGGATTGACCGAGTAGTAGGTCTCGAACACGCCGCCAATGAAGTTGCGCAGGGCGTCAGCGGGATCGCCGGTCGGCGCTTCGACCGCGTAGTGAATGCAGCCCAGACCCACGCCGCGTTTATCGATCTTCGACCACAATTCAAGGTTCTCCATCAGCGGGTGTTTGGCGTTGCCGTCGGAGTAGATGACGACGGCATCGGCGTTGTCGAAGGCGGTCTGATCGGCGGGCCAGCCCTGATCGTAATAGACCGTGGCGAGCGCCTTGTCGGCGTTGTAGTCGTTCAGGCATTTGGCGAGCAGCCAGCAACCGGCGCGGTGCTCGTGTGTGCGCGGCGGATGGCTGGGAATGCCGGAAAGGAAAACGATCTTCTTTCGGCCATCCGACAGCGGCAACCGCTTCAACTGGATATCCTTGAATTGCACCTTCATCGGCGGACCGGAATGAATTTGCAGTGCGAGTAGCCCTTTCGCGTCGTATCCGCTGATTTCCTTATCGTCGACTTTGGCGGTGACCTTGCCGTTGATGCTGATCGTGATCACGCTGCCCGCAGCCTTGATGTGATACTCGTTCCACTGCTCGACATCGATGCCTTCAACCAGCTTCGCCGGGTCGCCTAAATCCTTTTCGCTGCGCTTGCCCTGCGGCGTGATGGAGACGCTCTTGCCGCGCGGGGCGAGGACTCGTCGTCCGGTGTGCTCGTCGTAGAGCGCGCCGAGCCAGCCCTTGGCGCGATCCATGTCGCACTGATAGCCGTAAAGGTGTCCGTCCTCGGGCTTGATGGCGCTGCGAATTTGAATGCCGGAATTGGCCTTGTCGGAGCCGAAGATGCGAAACTGCAGCTTCAGCTCAAAGTCATCGACCTCGCCGTGCTGCCAGACGAGGAACTGGTTTTGCGGGCAAGGATTGGCCTCGCTGGATTCGGCCGTAATGGCGCCATCCTGCACGGACCAATATTTCATCTCGGGGCAGGACCAGCCTTCGAGCGTCTTGCCATCGAAAAGTGGTTTCCATCCCGGCGCGGCTTGATCGGCGACGAGCGGGGCGGAGGCGATCGCTAACACGGCGGCGCTCAAAGATGCGATGCGAACGAAGCGGGCGGGAGTTTTCATGGGTCGATTATCAGGAACACAAAGTTTCGGTTATCCGGGACGGCCGGGCGACTTGGAGCGTCAGGGCGGTCGGAAATTCAGGTTGCGACGATACACTGCGAGATTTTTTCAAGTCAACCGCGCGGGCAAACTGCTTTGGCGAACGGGAGAAGCTGTGGCATGGTTGGGCCGAACTCCACGCGCTCAAGCTTTATGGAAATCAATTTCACCTGTCTTCATTGCAGCAACCCTGTCGAGATCGACGACTCCGCCGCCGGCATGGAGGTCGAGTGCCCTCATTGCGAGGAGCCTTTGATCGTTCCCGAGGCCGGCGCCGCCGCCAACCCCGACGCCGCGGATTTTCTCGAATTTGCGGCCAGCTCCGAACCCCTGCCGCCCATGTTCGACGATGCGGATTTCGAAATTCTCGAATCCTGTGTTTCAAGCGACGGCGCCGTGGTGGAGATCATCCAATACAAGACCCTGAACGGGGCCGCCAACATCGTCGCGGCCAAAAATCTGTTTTACGCGGAGCGCAGCAATATGCGGCTGAAAATGGTGCGCATCCGGATGAACAATCATCACGTTCGCGTGGAGCCGGGAGCTTTGTACTTCATGAAAGGCCACTTGCAGATGAAGGCCAGCACCGGAGGCGGTGTGTTCAAGGCGGTCTCCCGCAAGATGCTCTCGGGTGAGAGCTTCTTCGTGAATCAGATCCACGGCGTCGGGGAAATCTACCTGGAGCCGACCTTCGGCCATTTTCTTTTGAAAGAAATCAGCGAGGCGGACGAGGCGCTGATTGTCGATCGCGGGATGTTCTACGCGGGCACCGCTGGGCTTGATATTACGGCGCAAAGCCAGAAGAATATTTCCTCCGCGCTTTTCGGCGGAGAGGGCTTCTTTCAAACCAAGATCAAAGGCAGCGGCGTTGCGGTGCTGTACTCGCCGGTGCCGCGCAATGAAATCCAGGAGCTGGAGTTGCGCGGGGATAAGCTCTGGGTCGATGGCAACTTCGCCCTGGCGCGGACTGAAGGCGTCATCTTTCGCGTCGAGAAAAGCAGCAAGGGTTGGCTCTCGACCGCCGTCTCGGGCGAGGGTCTTCTGCAATCCTTTGAGGGCGTCGGCAAGGTCTGGATCGCGCCGACCCAGGGTATCTACCAGCGCCTCTCCACCTCCAGCGGACTCTCGACGCTGTCGCGGATGATGAACAGCTCCGGCACGGACACGGACGACTGACCATTCACACCAGCAGAAAAATCTCGAATCGGAAAACGCAAACATGACCCACGAATCCAACCTCCAGCTCGCCACCTTTGGCGCCGGCTGCTTCTGGTGCGTCGAGGCGGTTTTTGAACGGCTCGACGGCGTGGCGGCGGTGACGTCGGGCTACTGCAACGGCCACGATCCCAATCCCGATTACAAGCAGGTTAGCGCCGGTGAGACCGGCCACGCCGAAATCGTGCGCATCGAATTCGACCCGGTCGTGATTTCTTTCGAGAAGTTGTTGGATGTGTTTTGGCGTGCGCACGATCCAACGACGCTCAATCAGCAGGGCGCCGACCGGGGCACGCAGTATCGCTCCGGGATTTACTGCCACGACGAGGCCCAGCGCGAGGTCGCCGAGAAATCAAAGGCCTCGGCCGCCAGTTTGTGGGAGGCGCCCATCGTCACGGAAATTGAGGCTCTGGAAAATTACCACCCGGCCGAAGATTATCACCAGGATTTCTACCGCAACAATCCGGGCAATCCATATTGCAGCGTTAGCATCCCGCCCAAGCTCAAGAAGCTGGGGCTGGATTGAGACAGCTGACGGCTGCCTTTTCCTCTTCACCACAGATAAACACGGATACGGATGCTTCACAGCATTTAGCTAATCAATCCATTAGCGCGTTTCACGGGAATTTCTCCTATCTGTGTTTATCCGTGGTTGAACGTATTTGTCGGGCGCGTGGACTAGCCGAGACCGCCCAATCACCTCACGAATACAGCGCGCTGGTGAAGGCGCGATAGTGTTTCTCCACGGTCGCATGGCGGATGCCGAGTAATTGAAAAATCGCTTTGCAGGCTTCCTTGGCGCCCTCTTTTGCGTAGTCGCGCTGCCTTTCGATGACCTCAATGAAGGCCTCCAGCGCCGCGCTGTAATCTCCGGCCGTCACCGCCTTCGCCCCGTCCAGATAACGCTCCCTCATCTTGCCTTCGGGAAGACCGTCCGGAGCATCGGCTGCAAGGCAAAGCGTGGCCAGCCGCCGCAGGGCTTCGGCTTTGTCAAAATAGTCCGACGCCTCACCGATCGATTTCAACAGCTCGGCGATGCGGCCGGGATCGCTCGTCAGCACAGCCTCGGCCACGAGCATGCGGGCATCCACATCGTCCGGATCCGCCTGGTGAACGGCCTCGGCGAGCACGGCGGCGCCGGGCGCGTCCCCGGCGTCCAGTAACCGACGAGCCTCCCACAGCTTCTCGGTCTCCGTTGTGGGCAGCGCCTCTTTCAGCCAGTCGAGAATTTCCGCCTCGGACTTGGCGCCGAAAAACTCATCAATGACTTCGCCGGCGTAAAACAGCTTCACGTTGGGAATGCTGCCGATGGCGAATCGCTCGGCCAGCTCGGCATGCTCCTCGGTGTTGATCTTGATCAGCGACCATTTGCCCTCGGCTTTCTCGGCCAGGCCCTCGATCACCGGCGTCAGCATCTTGCAGGGGCCGCACCACTCAGCCCAGAAATCGACCAGCACCGGCGTGTCGCGGCTGCGCTCGATAACGTCTTTCTCGAAATCCTGAAGTTCGTAGCTCATGAGATCAGTGGGCGGTCAAAGGACGAATTTAGCAAGCGCGACTATTCGAAATCGCTCCCATATAAGTACATGTGAAAACATCGGCGGAGACTATTCCGGGCCGTGGATCGAGGACAAATCAATTCTCTCACAACCTAAAAAAGGCGCTTTGTCGGACTCCGATAACAGAATTGGCAGCCCGTCATTGACTTGCCGGCGAGCGCGTCCGCATAGTGGTCGCCTTGTCAATTTAACCTGAGAATTTACCTATGGCCGCCAAAACCCTCGAGAAACCCACGCCCGCCGAATCCGCCCCGAAAGCCGACGCCAAACCCGCTGAAAAACCGGCGGATAAAAAGGCCGAAAAGAAGGAGGCAGCCACGACACCTCCGATCGATCCCGCCCGTCAGCGTAACCTCGACACGGCCATCGCGCAGATCAAAAAGAGCTTCGGCGAAGGCAGCATCATGCGCCTTGGCGACGCCAGCGGCAATGTGATGATCGACGTCATCCCGACGGGCGCGCTTTCTCTCGATCTCGCCCTCGGCGCCGGCGGCGTTCCCCGCGGCCGCGTCGTGGAAATCTACGGTCCGGAATCCTCGGGCAAGACCACGATCATGCTGCACATCGTGGCCAACGCCCAGAAGTTGGGCGGCCTCGCCGCCTTCATCGACGCGGAGCACGCTCTGGATCCCGCCTACGCCAAGAAGCTCGGCGTCAATCTCGACGAACTGCTGGTGTCCCAGCCGGACAGCGGCGAGGAAGCGCTGACCATTTGCGAGACCCTGGCCCGCTCCGGCGCCATCGACGTGATCGTAATCGACTCGGTCGCGGCGCTCGTTCCGAAGGCGGAACTCGAGGGCGACATGGGCATGGCCACCATGGGCATGCAGGCGCGCCTCATGAGTCAGGCCCTGCGAAAGCTCACCGCGATTCTTGGCAAGAGCAAGACCATGTGCCTTTTCACCAACCAGATTCGTGAAAAGGTCGGCGTGATGTTTGGCAGCCCGGAAACCACCCCCGGCGGCAAGGCGCTTAAATTCTACGCGAGCGTGCGCATCGACGTCCGCCGCAAGGAGATTCTCAAGGACGCCGCCGGCATGCCGATCGGCAACCACGTCAAGGCCAAGATCGTAAAGAACAAGATCGCGCCGCCCTTCCAGGAGGCCGAGTTCGACATCATGTACAATCAAGGCATCAACCAGGAAGGCAGCATCCTGGAGGCCGGCGTCTCCGTCGGCGTGGTGACCAAGAAAGGCGCCTGGCTTGAGTTCGACGGCGACCTGATTGGCCAGGGCAAGGAAGCCGCCCGCCGGGCGCTGACCGAGAGCCCGGAACTCGCCGAGAAGATCAAGGCCGCCATCCACAAGAAGCGCGCCGAGCCGGTCGAGGACGAGAAGAAGAAGAAGTAGTAGAGAGGGCGACAGCGTCGAACAAGCCCGCCTGAAAAGTCGGTCGATTGGCCCGACTGACATCTGCGTTGGCCCGCGCCGCGATCGGCGTTAAGATCACCCTATGCAGAATGAGTTTGCCATCGCCGCGCATTGGAGCGGCGAGTTTGACGAGGACCAGTTCCAGACCTGGTGCGAATCGTTGCGCGCGAAGTTGCAGGCGCCCTCGGTTTCACTCGGCCTGGTCTTCGCGTCATCGCGCTATTTCGACCTTGCCGAGCAAGTCCTGGAGATCGTTCGCGTCCATGCGAGGGTTCCCCTGCTGGCCGGATGTTCGAGTGACAGCCTGATCGCCAACGGCAGGGAGATCGAAGACAACGCCGGCATCGTTGTCGCGCTCTACCATCTGCCGGGCGCGGAACTCAAAGCCGTCCGCTTTACGGCGGATCAACTCGCCGACGCAAACGGGCCGGCCTACTGGCATTCGACCAGCGGCGTCGCTCCGAGCGAAACCAACGGCTGGCTGGCCTTTGCCGACCCATTCCATCTCGATTGCGCAGCGTGGCTCAGGAGTTGGAGCGAGAGCTACCGTCACCGGCCGATCGTGGGCGGGTTGGCCAGCGGCAATCACGAAGACCGGCGAACGCAGATCTACCTCGACGGCGAGGTGTTTGAGTCGGGCGGAGTCGCGGTCTCCATCGGCGGCGACGTCGAACTCCAAAGCGTGATTTCGCAGGGCTGCACTCCCATTGGCGAAACCTGGACCATCACCGAAACCGAGGAGAACGTCATTCGGCGGATCGGCAATCAACCGGCGGCCCAGGTGCTGATCGACACCTTTGAGAGCCTGTCCGAAGAAGATCGCCGGAAGACCCACCAGAATCTTTTTGTTGGGCTGGTCATCAATGAATATCGCGAAGAATTCCAGCGCGGCGACTTTCTGGTCCACAATCTCATGGACCTCCGCCCCGCCGAGGGGGAAATCGTCGTAAGCGCGCTTCCGCGAGAGGGGCAGACGCTGCAATTTCAGCGACGCGACGCTGAGGCCGCGACGGAGGATCTGGTCGCCCTGCTCGCCAGAGCCAAAGCCGCGCTCGCTGGCCGCACGGTTTACGGCGGCGTGCTTCACTGTTGTCTCGGCCGCGGCTCTCGACTCTTTGGTGAGTCCAATCACGACGCGGGCTTGATCCAGGCCGCGCTCGGCGGCCTGCCCTTGTCGGGATTCTTCTGCAACGGTGAAATCGGCCCTGTCGGCGACGACAACTTTCTGCACGGCTACACGGCTTCGCTGGCCTTGTTCATAAAGAAGGCCAACGGTGAATTCCAACCGGGAGACGCGGCAACTTGAATTTGATCTCACACGACGCCAGCGCGGATTGGAAAACCCTGCCGTCCATCGTTTTCACGCCCGAGTCGTACGTCGAACGGTTGAGCTTCGCGGAAATGTTTCCGGTTGAACGTCCGGTGGAGGTGGAGATCGGCAGCGGCGATGGATCCTTCCTGGCGGAGTACGCAAGGCTCCATCCAGAGACGAATTTCCTGGGCGTGGAGAGACTCCTGGGGCGTCTGCGCAAGCTCGACAAAAAAGCCCGCCGGCTGGGGCTCGACAATCTGAGAATCATCCGAATTGAGGCCGCCTATTTCACCGAGTATCTGTTGCCGCCGGGTTCAGCTCGAGCGTTGCATATTTATTTTCCCGATCCCTGGCCCAAGGCGAAGCACGCCAAGAACCGCCTGATCCAAACTGCCTATCTTGCCTCTGTCCGCAAGGCGCTTGCGGAGAATGGCGCGCTCTACCTGCGCACCGACGACGCGCCCTATTTCGAACAGATGCGGGAGGTCTTGGCTGAGGCTCCCGGGCTGGAGCCAATCGACACTCCCAGCGAACTTGCCGTTGTCACGACAGACTTCGAGCGGCATTTCAACGCACAGGGAACGCTGACCAACTACGCCGCGTATCGGATGATTTAGAGCGGGCATCAGGATTTCAGAATAGAATCCCGAATCACTGACAGGCTCGCGGGACTCACCCGCTTCGCGTATCTGGAGACAACGCCCCGAGTCAGACGTCGATCACCGGCTTGTTATCATCATCGTCGTCATCCCGTTCCCGTCCTGGCGGCGCTCCGCCGGTTCGGATATGCGCCCGAAAGGAGCTTCGCACCTGCCCGATTTCCGCGCCAGAGAGGACCGAGACGATGATCGACACCAGACTGATGACCAGGCCGCCCCAGAACGCGGTCGAGAACCCGTCCACATTAAAAGAGTCCACCAGGGAGCCGACAAACATCAGCAACAGGGCATTCATGATCAGGGCAAAGAATCCCAACGTCAGACAGCCCAGCACCAGTTTGATGCGACCAAACAAGGCGTTGAAAATGCCGAGCAACAGGGAGGCGACGAGCAGCCCTGGAACGGTGTCGTAACTGATGCCCGCCAGCATGTTGGCCGCGACCACAACCGCCAGCGTGGTAATCACCCAGCGTTGCAGGAATAGCTTCAGCGCCTTCTTCGACTTAGGCGGCGGCGGCGCGTCAGTCGGTGGGATGGGTTCGCCTAGATCGGTCACGGGAGAAGCTTTGGCCAGATGAGCGGCGGGGACAAGTGCGAAGCCGGTTTACACGCAAACCGCCCTTAGAAATGACGTTGAACGATCCGAGCTGAAGTCAACCCCGCCAAGCGAAGCAGGGATCATCGCAAACTGTCCGGCGCTGAGATGTAGCGAAGATCCGCCGTGAAGAATATTCAGCTCGCCGCTCACAACGCAGAGAATCGCCAGGCCGGCCTCACAGGGAACAGTCGTAACCTCGCCTCCGGAATCTCCAATGACGTGTTGGGAGACAATGAAATGCTCGTTTGTAGTCAGGGATCGCATCGCTCCAATTTGAGAGCCTGGCTCACTGGCCAGCTCCGGCTCGAAATCCTCAAAATTAATGGACCTCAGCGATTGCTCAACGTGCAATTCTCGCGGCTGGCCATCGAGCCCGACGCGATTCCAGTCGAACACGCGATAAGTAGTGTCCGAGTTTTGCTGGATCTCAAAAATGACATTACCGGCGCCGATGGCGTGCAATCGGCCGCTGGGCAGGTAGATCGAATCGCCCGGTTTCGTTTCGATGCGATGCAGGCATTCCGCCACCGTCCCGTCGCCAATCCTTTGCTCGAACCGCTCGCGCGTGACGCCGTTCTTCAGGCCGACGAAAATGTCCGCGTCGGGCGCTGCGTCGGTGACGTGCCACATCTCCGACTTCGGCTCGCCGCCCAGTTCATTCGCCACGTCCGCCGGAGGGTGAACCTGCACGGAGAGTTTTTGCTGGGCGTCGAGGATTTTGACCAGCAGGGGAAAACGTCCGTCGTGCGATCGCGCCGAGCCCAGTAATTCCTCGGCGTGGTTTTCCATCAGCCAGCGCAGGTCGCGCCCTTTCAAGGGACCGTTGGCGATCACGCTTATCCCCTCGGGCCGGTCGGTGATTTCCCAAGATTCGCCGATCGGGACGTCGGCCGGCAACTGCTTGCCATAGAGACGCTCCAGGTTGCGTCCGCCCCAGACGCGTTCCTTGAAGATCGGCTCAAAAAAAAGGGGATAAAGCATAGCGGTCGCGTGGCGTTCCTAACCGACGATCTTGACTGTGCAAACGACAGCCTCGGCGTTCGAATCCGGATGGCTCAAGCCATCTTCGCGTCGGCGTTTTCCTCGAAATGGCCAAAGGCGCGGTATTTCGCGTAGCGCTGCTCGAGCCGCTCTTCGACGGAAAGTTTTTCGAGCTGCTTCAGATTCTTCGCCAGGCAGCCGCCGAGCGTCTTGGCGATGGCTTCCGGATCCTTGTGCGCGCCGCCGAGCGGTTCGGGCACAATTTCATCCACCAGTTCCAACCGCTTCAAATCCTGCGCCGTGATCTTGAGCGCCTCGGCCGCGATCGGCGCCGCCGCGCGATCTTTCCACAGAATCGCCGCGCAGCCCTCGGGGCTGATCACGGAGTAGTAGGCGTTCTCCAGGATCAGCACGCGATCGGCCACGCCAATACCCAACGCGCCGCCCGATCCGCCCTCGCCGATGACGGCGGCGATGATCGGGACCTCGAACAGTATCATCTCGCGCAGATTGACGGCGATAGCTTCGGAAATATGGCGCTCCTCGGCGCCAATCCCCGGATAGGCGCCCGCCGTGTCGATCAAGGTTACGATGGGCACGCCAAATTTGTCGGCCAACCGCATCAGCCGAAGCGCCTTGCGATAGCCCTCGGGATGAGCCGAGCCGAAATTGCGCAGGATGTTCTCCTTGGTGTCCCTGCCTTTTTGAGTGCCAATGAGCATGACCTTCTGGCCATTGAGGTAGGCGAAGCCGCCGACGATCGCGTGATCGTCGGAAAAGAGCCGGTCGCCGTGCAGCTCGCTGAATCCGGAAAAGGTCATCTTGCAATAGTCGAGTGTGTAAGGCCGCTGCTGGTGCCGCGCCAACAGGACCCGCTGCCAGGGAGTGAGATTCATGTAGATGTGCCTCCGGGTTTCCGCGAGTTTCTTCTCAATGCGCCGAATTTCGTCCCCAAAACTGATACCCAACGAAGTCTTCTCTGGATGATCCTTCAATTCATCCAGCTTCTGCTGCAGTTCTACGATTGGCTTCTCGAATTCGAGCTGATGATTCATCGCGGGGAACTGTAAAGACGCCCAGAGGCCCGTGCAACGGGGAATTCCTGCCCTTTTACCCCGATTCCTTGATGTGCACAAACGGTACAATCAGCCTTGCTAATGATTTCAACGCCTTTTAGGGTGCCAAAACTGCGGTTATGAGCATTGGCGCATATTCAACCGGTCAGGCTGTTTTTATTCGGACCGATACTCTGAACTTCGAGGAGAGGTCGATTTCCTTCTCCTCTCTCGAAGAGCTCGTTGAGTTGTGCACTAAACCGCGGCCCAACCTCACCCTGGAGAAGATCATCGTTTTTCGCCTGTGTGATGGTGAATCCACGGCGGTCACGTTGGGATTTATCGCGGCGACGAAAGGCCAGAAGATCCCGCCCCAGCACACCGCTCAGGAATCGACCGACAAGCTCCTCGACGACGCCGCAGAATCCAAACCGGAAACTCCAAAACAGGGCGATTCCGGCTTCTCCATGTACGACCTCTACGACTGAGCTACGCGGGTTGGCGTTTATCGCGCCCTCGCCCGGTTTACCTCAAAGCGCGACATCGGTGATAATCCGAGTTTGGTCTCTCCTCCGAATCACCTCTGAAAATGGAACGCTGCCGTTGGCCGCGATCGATTGCTCCAGCGCCGTGCGTTTGCCTTCGCCGGAAATCAACGCCCAAACGGCTCGCGCCGAAACGATCGCATCGTAGCCCAACGTAATCCGATTCGGCGGGGGTTTGACCGCGACAACCGGCCGATAAAGCGCGGGGTCGTCCACGGCCTCTTCGGATTCGCCGGGAAACAGGGACGCCACGTGACCGTCCTCGCCCATGCCCAGAAACACCATGTCGAAGCGATGCCCGGTTTCGCCTCGAGCCTCTCCGAAGTTTCGCAGATCCCGCATGGCCAGCTCAGCCGCCTTGCCCGGCGAAAGTTCGCCCTGGATTCGATGGATGCGATTCTCCGAAATGCCAAGCGAACCGAACAAAAGCTCCTGGGCCATGCGGAAGTTGCTTTCCGGATCGTCGGGCGGCACACAACGCTCGTCGGCCCAAAAATAATGGACGTCGCTCAGGGCGTCGAGATAGGGCTCCGACTGGTCGACGATCGATCGAAAAAAGGCGGTCGTGACGCGCCCGCCCGACAAGGCCGCTGAGTACGGGCCCGATCCCGGCGCCCGGCTGGACAGCTCCTCCAGCCATTGCCTCGCGGCGGCGGCGGCCAAAGCCTCGGGATCGGGATGCAATTGAATTTCAGATTTGCCCATAAGACGACGAACCGGCCTCCGACTAGCCCGGCTGGATTACTTGAGGGGCTGCGGGTCGCGCCACTTGTGTCCGTCCGCGGCCATGAGGTCGTCCGCGGCGACCGGCCCCCAGGTGCCGGCCGCGTAAATCTCCCGATTTGTCAGCGCGACGTCGCTCCAGCTTTCGCGAATGGCGTCGACGATCCCCCACGCCGTTTCGACTTCGTCACGACGAATGAACAGAGTGGCGTCGCCCGCGATCGCCTCAAGCAGCAGCCGCTCGTAAGCCTCGGGCGTATAAGCGCCGAATTCGCTGTCGTAGCTGAAATGCATTCGGACCGGTCGCGCCTCCATGCTGGCGCCGGGCACCTTGCCGTTGAAGCGCAGCGAAATGCCTTCGTTAGGCTGGAGCCGCAGGGTGAGAGAGTTCGCCTCGACGCCCGAATCGCACTCGGCCGCGTAGAGGATATTTGGCGTGGGGCGAAACTGCACCCGCACCTCGCTCGCGCTCATGGGCAAATTCTTGCCGGTGCGCAAATAGAAGGGCACCCCGGACCAGCGCCAGTTATCGATGAAGAGCTTCAGGGCGACGAACGTTTCGACGTTCGATTTCGGATCCACCTTGGGCTCCTGCCGATATCCCGGTCGCGCCTCGCCGTCAATTTCCCCGGCAAAATACTGTCCGCGCACCACTTGCTCCGAAATCTTCTCCGGATCAAAATCGCGAATCGACTGGAGGAGCTTGACCTTCTCATCGCGAATGGCCTCGGCCTCAAGCGAAACCGGCGGCTCCATCGCCACCAGCGCAAGGGCCTGTAGCAGGTGATTCTGCACCATGTCCCGCATCGCTCCGGCCTCTTCATAATATCCGCCGCGCGCGCCGACACTGTGCTGTTCGCTGACCGTGATCTGGATGTTGTCGATCGATTGACGATCCCAGACCTGCTCGAAAATCGAATTCGAGAAGCGAAACATCAGGATGTTCTGAACGGTCTCCTTGCCGAGATAATGATCGATGCGGAAAATCTGCTTCTCATGCGCATGGCGCATCAGGCTTTCATTGAGCGCTTGCGCCGAAGCCAGATCGCGTCCGAAGGGCTTCTCCACGACGATTCGCTGCCACGAGGCGCCGGCCGGATCGCGGTTTAGCAAACCCGCCTCATGGCACTGTTTGACGACCTCGGAAAACTGGCTCGGCGAAATCGCGAGATAGATGAGGACATTCTCGCGCACTTGCTCGCTCTCCGCCTCGTCGAGCCGAGCACGAAGGGCCTTATACGCCTCCGCGTCGGTCAGATCGCCGCGGCAATAAACCACCCGCTCCGCAAATTCCGCCCACTTCGTTTCGTCCACGGTCTTGCTGCGGGAGAATTTGCCCAGAGCTTCGCGCAGCTCCGCGCGCCAGGATTCGTCCGTCTTCTCCCGCCGGGCGAAGCCGATGACGCGCATCGCCTCCGGGAGACGGCCCTCGCAGTGAAGATGATAAAGCGCGGGGATTAGCTTGCGCGAAGTCAGGTCACCGCTGGCCCCAAAAATAATGATCGTGCAGGGTTCGACCTCCTTCCGGCCCTCGCGCTGCCGACAGGAAAGCAATTCATCGAGTTGATTGGATTCATCCATACGTGCGAGGACAATGGCCAACCCGCGCCTCGATTGCAATATTCCGCGGGGCCGCGATCATGAAAACGACTCGGTGAATCCGTGAATCGGGTGAATCGAATTCCGACTCCCCGGGCAAGAGCCGCAGAGGACAACCGAATTCCAAAACCTGTCGGAGAGGGGACAGTCACCGGCGACCGCGAGAGCATCCTGGACTGCGGCAGTCCTCTGCCGCTTTAAGACTCTCCAAATCATTTCCGCCGCCAGCGCAGCAGATGTTCCAGATTCGTCCGGTTCGGATAAGAGCGGGGAATCCAGTCGGCGATGAGTTCAAAATGTGGCGAAAAACGCTCGATCACTTCGTCGCGGGTCGTGCCGAACGGGGGGCCGTCTTCATCGGGAATCAGGTAGTGCACCGCGACCAGTTCGCCGCCGGGCTTGAGCCAACGCCGCGCCGCCTGGACGTAGTCTTCGCGGCGGTCGGGCTGGATGGCGCAGAACAAGGTGTGCTCGAACATATAGTCGAACAGCGTCGGCGGCTCGTCGGATAGAAAATCGCCCATCCGAAAATCAGCAGGCAGATTCGCGGCCTGGGTCTTCTCGGTCGCGATCTGCACGGCCGAAGGCGCGACATCATATCCGACCGCCGCAAACCCGGCGGACAGCCACGCCCGCACATCGTGACCCATGCCGCAGCCCGGCACGATCACCGAACCGAACGTCAGGTCAGGATGATCGCGCAGGAAGTCCACGAGACCCGGTGAGGCCTCGCCCTTGTCCCAGCCCGTGTCGCCGCTTTGATAAAGGTCTTCCCAATTTGTCTCGCTCATGATCGGTCGTTCAAAATCTGTTACGAAGAGCGAGAATTCCCGATTTGCGCCTGAATGAAAACCGCAAAGGTGCGCGAGGGCTCCATCGGAAACTTCGCAGCAGACGAGGTAACGAGGCTCATTTTTCAACTTAGATGGGACACCGAGGACGGCGTCCGTCTCAAGGAAAGGAACGGACGTCGCCGGTCGCCGCCAAACAAACTTTGAAACCTTTCGCGACGATTGTTTCTGAATGGTTTGGAATGAAGACGCCAACCGATCGCCAAATCGTCGCCTCGATTCCCGCTTGCCTTGCGGGCGAGCAAAGGACACAAAGAACCGTGTCCCCAAAATGGCGTTTTCAACAGGAAAACCGCGAAAGCAAACGACCGCATGAGTGAACCAGCAGCAATTGAGGATCCGAAAACGGCGGCGCCAACCGGCCCCTCCGAAACCGTGGATCCAACCGCGTCGGCCAATGCGTTGATCGCGAACGTCTCACGCGCTTTCATCGGCAAGGAAGCCGTCGTTCGTCAGGCCGTCGCGGCGTTGATTTCGGGTGGACATTTGTTGATCGAAGATGTGCCCGGTCTGGGTAAGACCCTGCTCGCCAAGGCCATCGCCAAATCGATCGCGGCCGATTTCAAGCGGGTGCAGTTCACGGCGGACCTTTTGCCCTCGGATATCACCGGCGTCACCATCTACGCGCAGGAACGGCACGAGTTTACTTTTCGCCGCGGACCCATTTTCACGAATATCCTGCTCGGCGACGAAATCAATCGCGCGACTCCGCGCACGCAATCCAGCCTGCTGGAGGCGATGGAGGAAAAGACCGTCACCGTCGATGGCGAGCCCTATCCGCTGGAAGAGCCGTTCTTCGTCCTCGCGACGCAGAATCCGGTTGAACTCGAGGGCACCTATCCGCTCCCCTTCGCCCAGATGGACCGGTTCATGATTCGGCTTTCCATCGGCTATCTGGATCGCGACGGCGAGATCGAGATCCTGCGCGGTCAGCAGCTCACCGACCCCCTCGATAGCGTGGAGTCCGTGATGGACTGCGCGGACTTGCGCCGGATCCATCAGGCCGTCCGCGAGGTGACCATCGAGGAAAGTCTGTGCGGCTATATTGTCGATATCGTGCAGGCGACGCGGGAGGCGGATTCGCTGGAGTACGGCGCCAGCCCGCGCGGCAGTCTGGACGTCCAACGCTTCGCCCAGGCCCAGGCGTTGCTGGCCGGGCGAGACTACGTGCTGCCCGACGACATCAAGGCCGCCGCCCGCGCCGTTCTGCCGCATCGACTGATCGCGAAAAAAGGAACGCGCTCCGTCTCCGTCAGCGCCAACAGCGTGATCGACCACATCGTCGAAGCCGTCCCCGTGCCGATTTGAAACGGGAGAAGACCTTCAACCGCAGATGGACACGGATGAACACAGATAGGGAACTCACCGGAGGAAACGCCGGAATTGAGGCCCTGAAATCCTGGTGTGCTAACCCGGCGCCGAACGCCGCGCCTTTATCTGTGTTTATCCGTGTCCATCTGTGGTTTTAAACCGCCATGACTCGACTCACCAAAACTGGATGGACTTTGCTGGGCGTCGCCTTCGTCCTCTACATGGCGTCGATGACCTCGCAGTCCGGCCTGTTGTTGTTTCCCATCGGCGTGCTGCTGGGCTGCTTCGCGGTCAACTATTTTTCCGCGCGAAGGATCGCTTCGAACCTGCTCGTGGAGCCGCCGGAGAATGCGCATTTGAGTGAGGGCCAGTCGCTGTCGCAGCCTTGGCGCATCACCAACGCGACGCCGGCGGCGGCGGGCTTCATCCGCATCCATTCTCCCGCCGGTCCGTTGCTGCGAATCGGTGGAATGCAACCCAACGAAACCGCCAGTCTGGTTCCCAGCCTCCAGTTCGACCGGCGCGGCGTCTTCCGCAATGAAGAGGCCCGGGTTTTCTCGTTTTATCCTTTTGGCCTCATTCGCGTGGGACGACGCCAGAGCCTGCCCGGTGAAGTCGTCGTCTATCCGGCGATCTACGAAACGCCCGCGCCTCGCGCCGCGGGCTACGACGCGATGGTCGGCGGAAAATACAAGGGCGGTCGCCGGTCGAATTCCGGCTCGCTGTTTTCGGGCG
This sequence comes from Limisphaerales bacterium, assembly GCA_047618185.1. Lineage (GTDB taxonomy): Bacteria > Verrucomicrobiota > Verrucomicrobiia > Limisphaerales > JAYPEY01 > JAYPEY01. The sequence goes on along the minus strand of JBLHKZ010000049.1, from coordinate 9,966 downwards.
TTCGCCCCGCGGAGCCCGGCGATCCGTTGAAGCACATTCACTGGAAGAGCAGCAGCAAGGGGCAGGGCTTGATGACCAAGTCCTTCGATGAGGAGCTTTCCGGCCGCGTCGCTTTCATCATGGACTGCGGCCAATCCGGAGTTCCGAAGATACTCGACGACTGCGCGCGCGCGACGGGCTCGCTGATGTTTGCCGCCCTCGACGAGGGGCATCATGTGGAATGGGTTGAACTGGCCGGCATGAACCGCCTGCTCGTCCCGCCTTTCTCCGACGGACACGAAATTCTCGACACCCTCGCCCGCATCGAATTGACGCGCGACTGCCTGCAGTTGGAGCGATTGCGAACGGCGGCGGATCGCATGTCCCGCAAGAGTTCGATCGTCCTGCTGCTGACGGAGACCAACGACACGGTCGCGGAATTCGTCGGCGAACTGTCGGCGCGCGGACGTCGCGTTTCGGTCTACGTTCCGGAGAAGGGCGTCTCCACCGCGGAGCTCGGCGGCGTCCCGACGTTCAGTTATTCGGAGAAGGAGATTCATTCCCTGGCATGAACCGCGCGCTCAACCAATTGATCTTGCTGGGCTTCATCTGCCAAAGCCTGTCGTGGGACGGCTACCTGCTGTTCTTCGTGAATCTCGGGATCTGGTTTGGCTGCCTCCAAATCGCAAAACGCAAGCCGATCCTGCTGCCGCCGATTGCGGAAGTTGTGCTCCTGCTCGCGGGCTGCGGCATCGGCATCCTGATTGGCCAACTTCCCGACCAGAGCGCCCATTTTTTCATCGGCCATGGGATGACCTTGTTTCTTGCAGGACGTCTGTTGCGCGCAATGGATCGGCGGGAACAGCTCTTTGGAATGATCGCCGCCATCGTGCAAATCGGCGTCGCCTGCACCGTGGTTCTCGATTACCGATTCATTCCGATTCTCATCGTCACCGCCTTCCTGATTCCGCGCACCTTGATGGAGCTGGAGAGCGATCATTTTCCAAAGTCGACCTACTCCGTGTGGCCCAGGCTGCGGTTCTCCCGAATGCTCGCGATCATGGTCATCATGTGCGGATTCTTCGCGGTGTTTCCGCGCGGGCTGCTGAGCTCGGCCTTTCCGACGCTGCGACCGCCCGGGCCGGATCACGGCACCTTGCTGGATTCCGTGCTCGATCCCAGCCGCGGCGGCACGGCGGGCTCAAGCCGCATCATCATGCAGGTCAAAGGCGAAAATCTCCGCTACATGCGATCCTTCGCGCTGACAACGATCGACGGAGTCAAGTGGCTGCCCGACGCCATGCCGGGCAAGAACCTGAACAATTTCGTGTCGCCGGAGGAGCGCGTGAACTATCCGCGTCGACAGGTGCGAGTGAAGGAGGTTCAGAGCATCGGGAAGTTCCTGCCGACGGACGGACGGATCGTCGCGATCGAGGGCAAGTTCTTCAGCGGTCCGCGACGGACAATTCACGAGTACATCGAATGCCAGGCGGTCTGGACGACCGCCAACAATGTCTACGAGTATTGGCTGGAGCCGAACCCCGAGCCGCATGGATTGGGCCGACGCTATGGCCGGGCTTTGCTCAACTATCCGCCGCAGAGCCAGGAACTGGTTGAGTGGCTCGACAAAGAGCTGACAGGCATTGAGGAGCCGCTGGAGCAGGCCCGCCACCTGGAGAACTTCTTCATCGACAATTTCACCTACGAGCTTGGCGCCCCGGCGCTGAATCGAGTGAAACCGATTGACGATTTTATTTTCAACGAGCGGCGCGGACATTGCGAACGCTACGCTGCGGCGATGGGTTTGCTGCTCCGCATGAAAGGCATTCACAGCCGCGTCATGGTCGGCTACGTGCCTGGCAAGACAAGCTGGTTCAGCGATTGGCGAAACATTCGCGCCCGCGACGCGCACGCCTGGACCGAGGCCTATTTTCCAGAGCTCGGATGGGTTCAACTGGACGCGACGCCGCGCGCGGAAATGGACCTCTCGACTTCGGCGTTGCGCGAGCTGATCGACGCCCTCGACGTGGCCTGGTACGTCAACATCGTAAACTTCGACACAGCCGCCCAGCAGGGCTTCTTCACCAGCGGTGTCCAGGGGTTCATGGCGACCGCGGGCTGGGCCAAGGCCAATTCGAGTTGGCTTGTGATATCCGTCGTGTGCGTCGCGCTGTTTCTGGTCTGGCGTTCGCACCGCCGAGGAATGACGGGGTCTCGGGACACAGGGAAGCCCCGCAAGAAGGCGCAGATCCTTGCCGGACACTACTACGGAAAAATGCTTCGCAGCCTCGCCCAACAGGGCATCGAACGCGACGTCCACATGACCCCGCTCGAGTTTATGGAAACCTTGCGCGAACGCGCGCTGCCGGCCTTCTCAGACATCCAATTCGTGACCCGGCGCTTCTGCGCGATGCGCTACGGCGAGTGCGCTCTCTCGGAAGAAGATCAGCAGCGAATCGAAACCGCGTTGAGCCGCGTGGACAAGCCTGAGGCGGATGATTCGAATTGATTCAAGGCGCGAGGAGTTGCGGTAGTTTGTCGGTCAGAAGCGCCCACTCGGGAAACAAATGGGGATCAACGATTTTCCTGCGCCGCTTTGATCTGCAATACAGCCATGACACATCCCAGTGACCGGAACAAATCGATGAAATGACGCGCCTGCTCAGTCGTCACACACCGTCTCTACGCAAGTAATAATTCCTGTTTTCCAGGATCGACCCTTTCACGGTTGGAAAGAAAATTCACGGATCTCGTTCCCTTAAATCAAACCACTCCTCGTAAAGCTGTTCAACCAACACCTTCACCTCCTCATCTGAGCCAGTCGAAAATGTCATGTAAATCGCGCGGAGTCGCTCGGGGGGCTGAATCGCGAAGAATCTAGCGCCTTTCTCGTGCTCAAGCAGGAGTCGCATGGAATAGTTTGCCGGTGCTCTGCCATGTCTGTGACCGAGTTTCATTCCAAATACGTTCTTCACCTCGCGTCTTACCTTTACCCAGCGATTTGACCATTGTTCGGGATGCTGCCGCCTCATGAATTGTTCGATGGGCGATTTAGTAGAGGAGTGGTTGAATGTCTTGCCCCAACGCCATTCGAGATTCGGGAACCCGTGTTTGCACAGACGTATGACTTGTCCTGATAGACCTCAATGGGCATCAACAACAAGGGGACGCCCAACAGACCAACCACGACCGCCACCTTGAAGCATCGAGATTTCGTAAACGGGGCGGTTCTCACGATTGACACCTGAAGGGTCTCGGCGGTCAGTTCTTGAGCGTCTTGAGAACCGGGTCGTTGGTCTCCTTCATCCGCGTCAGGATTTTGGCGTGCAGCCGGCTCACGGCTTTCTTCACCTCGGCCCGGTTGGACTTGATCAGGTTCTCTGATTCAGCGGGATCGTTCTTCAGGTCAAACAGCTCGTCGCGTCCGGGGTTCAGAAAGTCGCGCACGAGTTTCCAATGCGAGGTTCGCCAGGCCCGCATGTGGGTGTGGGACTGATGCTTCGTGCTGTATTCGCCGTAGTAGCCGTTGTCCCACTTCAGCTCCGGTCCCTGCGTCAGCGCCGGCACGATGTTGCGTCCGCGGATGATCGCGCCCTTCGGAAGCTCGGCCCCGGCGATCGCGGCGAAGGTGGGGAACCAATCGAGATTCGTCACCGTGCGTTTGACCGTCACGCCGGCCTTCACCGTGCCGGGCCAGCGCACGAAGGTCGGCACGCGAATCGAATGATCGTACATGTTGGGCCGTTGTCCTTTGGGCACGTTTGGATTCGTCACGGGCGGCGGCGGCTTGGTGACCCAGTGGCCGTTGCCTTTGTGCCAGATTCCGTTGTGGCCCATGTTGTAGCCGTGATCGCTGCTGAAGATTACGACCGTGTTGTCCGTGAGTTTCAATTCGTCGAGCGTGTTCAGGATCTTGCCCAGGTTGCGATCCACGCTGCGCACGCTGGCGAGGTATTCGCGCGTCATGCGCTTTACGCGCGGCGTGTCGAGATCCGGATAATCGGGATTTGGAATGACGGTGTCCGCGTCGGACAGGTCCTTGTAGGGCGCCCAATCTTCATCTGACACCGGCAGCCAGCGCGTGTGCGGCGCGCGATGGTGCACGGCGAGGAAGAACGGGCGGCCCTTGTTTTCGCGAATGAATCCGACTGCATGATCGCCAAATATATCGGCGGTCAGTCCTTTGAATTTCTGCAGCTTTCCATCCTTCTCCAGATCCGGATTGGACGTCTTGAAGCCGCCATGCCGGCTGCCCATGAAGTAGTGAAAGCCAAACTTCGTGGGATGAAATTCATCCGTCAGGCCGAGATGCCATTTCCCGACCAGACCGACTCGATACCCCGCGCCCGCGAGAACCTTCGGGAAGGTCGGATGCTTCGGATCGAGCCCCAGCTTCGGCTCGTTGCGTGGATGGATCCAATCGGTGATGCCCAGCTCGCTGCCGTAGCGGCTGGTCATGAGGCTGGCGCGCGAGGGACTGCACACGGGCGTCACGGTGAACGAGTTTGCGAGATTCGCGCCTTCCCGAATCAGGCGATCCATGTGCGGCGTTTGGGCGTGCGGATGGCCGTGGGCTCCCACGGTCCAGGAAGCCTGATCGTCGGTGAAGATGAACAAGATGTTCGGCCGATCCGCGGCGAAGGCGATTTGTGGCAACGTCAGGCAGAGCGTGAGCGCCGCCAGCGCAGTCCGATGAAGAAGAGTGGATCGAGTTTTCATGAAATGGATTTGAACGGGACGAATGGCGGATCGTAGAAACGAATCGCGTTCATGGCAAAGTCGGAATGTTGGCAAATTACAGCTTCATCAATCGAACCCCTCCAAACAACTGGCCTTTCAATCGGCGTTCGCTAGGATCGGCAAATCCATGAAACGTTCATCTCGCATATCGCTTCTCGTTGCCGTCGCTGTGTCGGCGGTTCTTCAGATCATTCCCGCGGCGTCCGGCGCCGAGAAGGTTTTCCGCGCTGGCGCGCATGCGATCGACGTGACGCCCACGAAGCTCCCCGTGCGCGTCGCCGGCAGCATTCGTGAAACCTGGCGCGAGAAGATCACCGACAAGCTCCACGCGCGCGCACTCGTGCTCGACGACGGCCAGACCTCGATCGTCATCGTGACGGTCGACAGCTGCCTCATGGATCGCGAGATGCTGGACGCCGCCAAGGCCGCGGCCGCGAAGGTCACCGGCATTCCCGCCGCCAACATGCTCATCTCCGCGACGCACGCGCACTCGGCGCCCGCCGTCATGGGCTGCCACGGCACGGAGCCGGACCTGGATTACCGCGCCTGGCTCACGCGACGCATCGCCGAGGGTGTCATTCAGGCCCACAAGAATCTCGCGCCCGCGAAGATCGGCTGGGGAGCCTCCGATTGCCCGGATTTCGTTTTCTGCCGCCGCTGGGAAATGAAGCCGGGCACGGCGTTTACGATTCCCTACACCGACGCGAAAACCAATCTCGCCCAGATGAATCCCGGCAACGGCAACGCCAACAAGATTCGCCCCCTGGGTCCCGCCGATCCCGCCGTGACCGTGCTCGCCGTGCAGTCGCCGGACGGCAAGCCCATCGCCATGCTGGCGAACTACTCCACGCACTACGCGGGCGCGCCGGACATCTCGTCCGACTACTTTGGCGCCTTCGCCGACGAAATGACGAAGCGCCTTAAAGCCGAGAAACAAACGCCGGCGTTCGTCGGCATGGTCAGCAACGGCGCTAGCGGCGACGCCAACTGCAACAACTTTGCCCTGCCCAAACGAAACAAATACGACCGATTCGATGTCGCCAAAGGCGTGGCCGATGCCGTCCAGCGCGCCCAGGCGAAAATGACCTTTCACGATTGGGTTCCCCTCGTCGCCGCCGAGACCGTGCTTTCGATGCGCGTGCGTAAGCCCACTCCAGGCGAAGTCGCCAAGGCCCAGGCGTTCCTCGACAAGAATGTAAAGGACCGTCCGATCAAAACCTGGGAGGAGGACTACGCGCGCGAGACCGTCCTGCTGAGTCAACGGTCCGACACGGAGTCGATCCGGCTTCAGGCGTTGCGCGTCGGGAAAATGGGATTCGCGGCCGCGCCTTGCGAGATGTATGGCGGCACCGGATTGACGATCAAGGACGACAGTCCCTTTTCCACGACCATGGTTGTCGGATTGGCCAATGGCTACTCCGGCTACCTGCCCCCGCCCGATCAGTTTCAATATGGCGGCTACACCACCTGGCGGGCGCGCACCAGCATGCTCGAACACCAGGCCGAGCCCAAGATCCGCAAGGAATTGAAACGGCTGTTGGAGACTACGGCGGCAATCGCCAAGTAAGCCAGCCATCGACAACTTTGCCTCCGACCCGGTGGAACGCATCCCTACCGCGCGTCGGCTCCCATGGACGTTGGAACGACTTGCTCTCGCCTTAATGCTTTTCCAGCGTCGGATCGGCCCAGACTACGAGGTTGGACAATGACTTTGCCGGGTCGGTCGGGATCGTCACGAGCGACAGGCGCACGATCTTGTCGCTTGGCAATTCGATGGAGATCTTTTCGGGCGCGTTGTTCGGGCTGAGTGGTTTGGTTCGTTTCACTTCCTTGCCGTTGATCAAGATGGCGAAGGCGACTTCGCCATTGGCTCCGGCGGTTTTATGCAAGCCGACGCGGCAGGTGAAGCGGCGATAGACGCCGCCGGGCGCCAACGTATAATTGATCGCGAAGGGCGCGCCCGTTCCGAAGCCTTGCGCGATTTGCGACGTCTTTCCCGGGCCGGCGAAGGCCAGTGGGTGCTGGTTGCGGTTGGCGTCCATGGCCTGATTCACGAGAAATCCCGTGACGTAGTAAGGATGCCCCGGCCGTCTGCCCATTGGGTCGGGCAGCCATTCGGTCAACGGCTGGGAAGCGTCGAGCTTTGCGCCGCCGTCGAATCGCTTTGCCGCCAGGCAAATGATGGTGTGGATTACGTCGGCGATGTGCTTCGCGTTGTAAAGCGCGGCGTCCGCGCGATGGCGGGCGGCCTTCGCGCCATCGCCGTGCATCATGTCCTGGACCAGCGGCACGATGTGCGCGGCAGCGTTGCGCTCCAACAGACGTTGGCGTTGATAGATTTGCATCGCGATTTCCTCGCGCGTTCGGCCCAGCAGCTTCGGAGTGTAGGGCTCATCGGCCAGGGCGTACTTGCCGATGTCGGCGATGCCTCCGGCGCCGAAGAGGTAGTTGTAGCGCGCGCGGTCGGGCGGCGGCGGGATCAGGATTTTCAACTCCGCTTCGGAAATGGGGCTGCTGTGCGCGGAAGGACAGCCGGGGTCTTCATTCCAATGACACAGCACGCCGAGAAACTTCATCGCTTCATCGGTTTCGCCGGCTCGCATGTGCGAGGTGATCTTGTCGAGGTACCACAGCATGCCATCGACGCTTTTCTCGATCGGATTGACGTCGTGCAAAGAGATGCGCAAGCCGTGGTCTTTGCAATACGGATCCAGGTGCGGCGCCTTGCCGCCGGCGTGCGTGTCCTGCAGCGATTTGTAGTCGACGCACAGGCGACGCAGATTTTCGGCGCCGATCAACTCGCGTTGCCAGTCGGGCAGACGGACCTCCGCCCATTCGCGAATCAGGCGATGCCCCTGGCCCCAGCCAAGAGAACGGCATGGTTGCAGGATCACAATGGAACACAGACAGGCGATCAACCAGATGACGCCCCGACGCGAACGGACACAATTACGCTCAGTCATAAATTGAGTTCAATCCTATCGATACGGGATCGAATCGACAGATCAAAAACGCCGATACCGATCGAGCGATGCATTGGCGCGCCAAGGATTCGCCTCACCGAACTCGCCGACGTATAGGCATGGCTCACAGCGATTGCGAATCCTACGTTCCTCTGTGAGAATCCACGCGCCATGCAAAGACGCGATTTTCTTCAGACTACCGCCGCCGTCACCATAGCCAGCGCATCCGCGCCCTTCAGTCTCGCCGCTGCTCCTTCCAAACCGGCGCCTTTCCTCAGTTCGTATCTGAATTTCTCCCAACTTTTCAAATCCCTCGAAACGCGAGCCCGGCGCGAAGAGGCCATCGACCGGGCGCTCGATCGACATCGCGCCAGCGGGTTCAACGCGGTCATGCCCTACATCACGAGCACCTCGGGCGAGGCTTCCTATCCCAGCCGGATCATGAAGCGCCTGCGGTTCAAGGACTGGGATCCGCTCGCTTATCTCATCGCGGGCGCGGACCAGCGCGGCCTGGATGTCTACCCGGTTTTCTGCGCGCTCTCCTGCGGTCATGATGAACCGACGGGCGTTCTCGCCGAACATCCTGAATGGGCGCTGCGCAAGCCAGACGGCAAACCCATGGGGCACATTTGTCCGACGAATCCCAACGCTCGCGACTGGGTGGCATCCGTCGTCGCCGAAGTCGTTGAGCGTTATCCGACCCAAGGCATTCTCCTCGACTACCTGCGTTACTACAACCGCCCGACCCTGCTCGATGTCGCTTCCGAGAAAACCTTTGCGGCGCATAAAGCCCAGCATCAGGACGTCGCTGAAAAGGAGTTGATGCAGCGCTTTCGCGAAGCGGGATTGACCGCCCTTGCGAAACAAATCAGCGAAACTGCGCGCGCGCTTCGGCCGAAGCTGAAGATCGCCATCTATTCCTGGGGGCCGCATGTGGCGAGCCATCATCGGGTGGCGCAGGCGTGGCCGATCTGGTCCCGCGAAGGCTACGTCGACAACGTCAACATCTCCGGCTACTGCTACCCGGAGAACTACGGGGACAAGTATCTCGAAGTGTTCGACCGCCGAATCGGCGACGCCGTCAAACTGAATCGGAAAAACCTTGGCAGGGCTGAAGTCACCTTCTGTCTTGGGATCGTCACCTCGCATGGCCAGATCAAGGAGGCCAGTTGGATTAATGATTATCTGACGCGCGCGGTGGTCCAGGGCGCGACCGGCTCGGCCGTGTTCACCTGGTCGCGACTGGAGCCCTTTCTCACGGCGGCCGACCGGCTCGGTTATTTCCGCAAGTTTCTCCAGGCGACGGCTACAAAGTAGCGCGTCGGAGAAAAGGAAAAGCCCGGACGAAGCCGCTGCTCGTCCGGGCGTTAAATGATTTTTTTTGCGCTGGTTTACTTCTTTGGAAATCCACCGCCCATGCCCTTTCCGCCGAAACCGCCCGCTAGGGCCATGACGCCCTGAAGCGCGGCGTCAAATTCCTTTTGCGACTTCGCGTTTTCAAATTGAGCCAGCATGCCCTCGGCCATGCCAAAGACCATATTCATCTGCGCCGCGACAGCTCCCGACTGCTCTTTCATCTGCGCCACGCTTTGCTCGGCCATCATGATCCCGTCAAACCACACATCGGACATTCGCGCGGGGACCCATCGAGCATCGATCTTGACGACGTCAAAACTCATCGGCGGCAGATTGGCGATGCCTATTTCGAGCGTCGCTGTTCGTTTGTCCTTCTTCACGATTTTCGCGGTCATTTTGCCCAGTTCCTGCCACGGATTGGGTGTGCTGCCGTTGGAGACAGCGTCGAAGAGCGCAGATACTTCCTTCAAGACTTTTGAACCGGTGGTGTCCAGGTAGTCACCCATGTCGAACGTCTTCAAATTCTCGAGCTTCGACAAATCGCTCTTCAGCAGAACGGTCATCAGGTCGATCGCGGAATCGTAGCTTTTCATTACCTCTTCTTTGTTGGGTAAATTAGCGACCATCGGGCCGTTGAAGATAAACTCCTTCTTGCTCTCAAGCACCCCGAGCAGACGGCTGTTAAGGGCAACGCTCCGATCCCACACCTTGGGATCCACGGCGTTGGCGTACTGGTGAACGAGATCGTTGACGCCCTCCTGATAAGCGACCGGCATGGCGTCCCACAGGACTCCGGCGTCGTTGTTCGCCAATCCCTCCGCCACGGCGAGAATTGCTCCGTCGGGCGTGGACATTCTCCAGCCCTTCAGAAGATTCGGGCCGTAGATCACGCCCGCAGTGACGAGCCCCGCGACGACGACGAGAACCG
>JBLHKZ010000048.1:0-26612 GCA_047618185.1 Limisphaerales bacterium | reverse complement strand
CGATGGAGGCGAAGAGCGCGTTGACTTTCACCGCTCGATCCTCGCCCTGCACGTAGTATTCACTGCTCATGCGCCGCGGAAACTTAGCAGACAAAACCGCGCGGCAAAGCGGCAAAACACGTTTTTCACCCGCAACGACGAATGCACGCGCGTTCGACGGAGCCTTTCGTCTCGCGATCGACCGCATTTTTCAAACAAGGGGTTGCCACGATCAGGCCGCCCTGCTAAATGACCGCCAACTCGTCATGGGAAAAACGTTAATCATAGCAGAGAAACCGTCGGTCGCGGGTGACATCGCGAGAGCCCTGGGCGGGTTCACCCGGCAGAAGGATTACTTCGAAAGCGACAACTTTATCGTCTCTTCGGCGGTCGGACATCTGCTGGCGATCAAGCCGCCGGACGACTACGAAGTGAAGCGCGGCAAGTGGACCTTTGCCAACCTTCCCGTCATCCCCCCGCATTTCGACCTCGAGCCCATCGCAAAGACCGAGGACCGCCTTCGCCTGTTGAAGAAATTGGCGAAGAAGAAAGAAGTCGATTCAATCATCAACGCCTGTGACGCCGGCCGGGAGGGCGAACTCATTTTCCGTTACATCGTTCAGTACCTGAAGAACAAGAAGCCGATCAAGCGACTCTGGCTTCAGTCGATGACCGCCGGCGCGATTCGCGACGGTTTTGAGAAGCTGCGCGATGACGAGTCCATGATGCCGCTCTCTGACGCCGCGACCTGCCGTTCCGAATCCGACTGGCTCGTCGGCATCAACGGCACGCGGGCGATGACCGCCTTCAATTCCAAGTCCGGAGGCTTCCAGCTCACGACCGTCGGACGCGTCCAGACGCCCACCCTGGCGATCGTGGTCGAGCGCGAGGAGCAAATTCGCAAGTTCGTGCCGCGGGAATATTGGGAACTGCACGCGACCTTCAAATGCGCCGGCGGGATCTACGAAGGCCGCTGGATCGACGAGAAATACAAGAAATCCAAGGACAAGGACGCCGACCCCCACCTGCGCGCCGAGCGTATCTGGGAAAACCAAAAGGCCGAGGAGATCCTCGCCAAATGCGCCGGCAAAGCGGGCATTGTCACTGAAGAGAGCAAGCCCACCTCGCAAGCTCCGCCCCTGCTCTACGATCTCACCAGCCTCCAACGCGAGGCCAACGGCCGCTTCGGCTTCCCCGCCGAACGCACGTTGAAGCTCGCGCAGGCCCTCTATGAGCGTCACAAGGTCTTAACCTACCCCAGAACGGACGCCCGCGCCCTGCCGGAAGACTACCCGGACACGGTCAAGGAAACGCTTTCCTCACTGACCAAGTCGAACAACGGCCACTTCGCCGCCGCGATTCTCGAGAACAACTGGATCAATCCGAAGAACAAGAGGGTCTTCGACAATTCAAAAATTTCCGATCACTTCGCGATCATTCCTACCGGCGCGACCAAGACCCTGCGCGACGACGAGCAGAATGTCTACGACATGGTCGCAAAACGCTTTCTGGCGGTCTTTCATCCCTCCGCCGAGTTCCACGTCACCACGCGCATCACACGCGTCGAGGGAGAAGCCTTCAAGACCGATGGCAAGGTGCTGGTCAAAGCCGGATGGCTGGCGGTCTACGGCAAAGACAAGGACAAGAAGAACAACGAAAACCTCGTCGCCGTCGAACCGAACGAAACCGTCCAGACCGAGTCGATCGAGAATCGCCCGTTCCAGACCAAGCCGCCCGCGCGTTTTTCGGAGGCGACCCTGCTCACCGCCATGGAAGGCGCGGGCAAACTCGTCGACGACGAGGAGCTACGCGCCGCAATGAGCGCCAAGGGACTGGGCACACCGGCAACCCGCGCGTCCATCATTGAGAACCTGATTCGGGAAAAATACATGCTGCGCGACGAACGCGCGCTGATTCCGACGCCGAAAGCATTTTCCATCATCACGCTGCTCCGCGGGCTGGGCATCACCGAGCTGATCGCGCCGGAATTGACCGGTGACTGGGAATTCAAGCTCAAGCAGATGGAAAAGGGCGAGCTGTCCCGCGAGGAATTCATGAAGCAGATCGCTGCCATGACCCAGCACATGGTCCAACAGGCCAAGGACTTCGAAAGCGACACTGTCCCCGGCGATTTCGGCGAACTCAAGGCGCCCTGCCCCAAGTGCGGCTCGCTGGTCAAAGAAAACTACAAGAATTTCAAATGCTCCAAGGAGGATTGCGAATTCTTCATCTGGAAGAGCCTCTGTGGACGCCTGTTCGATCTCAGCGAGGTCGACGAGCTGATCACCAATAAGAAGGTCGGTCCGTTGAAGGGATTCCGCAGCAAGATGGGCCGCCTCTTCGACGCCGAGCTGAAGTTGTCCGACGAGTTCGCCGTGGAATTTGATTTTGGCGACAGCGACAAGGACGACGCCGAACCGGTCGATTTCAGCGAAGTGGAGTGCATGGGACACTGCCCCAAATGCCAGGCCAACGTCTATCCGCACAAGACCGCCTACTACTGCGAAAAAGCGACCGGTCCGGAAAAGACCTGCGACTTCCGCACCGGTAAAACGATTTTGCAGAAAGAGATCGAGCCCGAGGACGTGAAGAAACTCCTCGCGAACAAGAAGACCGATCTGATCGAGAAGTTTATCTCCAAGCGCGGCCGCCCGTTCAACGCCTTCCTCGTCATCAACGACAAGAACGAAGTTAAGTTTGAATTCGAGGAGCGCAAGCTGCGCCCGGGACAGAAGGGCAAGGACGGCAAGAAAATTCCCGAAGTGAAGATTGACCTCACGGGCAAGGAAGTGATCGGCAAGTGCCCCCGCTGCAAAGGCGATGTCTACGACACCGAGGAGTATTACATCTGCGAGAATTCACAGAAAGACTCAGGCGCCTGCAAATTCAAGTCCGGCAAAAATATCAGCGGACAGGACATCAATCAGAAGCAGATGATCAAGATCCTGACCAAGGGCAAGTCCGACCTGATGGAGAAATTCGTCTCACGCTACGGAAAACCCTTCAGCGCCAAGCTCGTCCTGACCGAATCCAAAAGCGGTCCACGCGTCAGCTTCGAGTTCCCCGACGATTGAGGGGCGGCGAAGAAGCGCTCCATTTCAAACGACCTGAGACGGACGCCGTCCCCGGTGTTCCATTTCCATTTCTTCAGTTGGAACGGTTTTGGCAATTCCAACGCGCAAGGCTTCACATTTTAAGCTCGTGCGCAATTCCTTCTTGATTGGGGACGCGGTGAAACGCGATCCCTACCGTGTCAATCGAACCGCCCGCGCCTACGACTCCGATTCCCCGGTCACCGATCTACTTCCTGATCTCGATCCCGGTGGGGTGGCCACATCCTGCCCGGTCTTCGTGGCAGCCGTTGCCTCACCCAACATCCGCAATCGTGTAGGGGCCCGACTGGAGCCGCTCCTAAAGCCATTTGTCCTGCCGCTCGCGCGCGTCTTTGATGAGGCCGGACAATAGGACGACTCAAGCGTGCGCTTAACCGCCTCGTTTTCCGATTCACGCGATTTGTCGCTCATTCACTCATCCGACACAGCCGCATCGGCTGCGGCGCTGAGATCCGGGTCATCCCGGGAAGTTGCCCCTATAGAGAGGGAAACAGAAGTGGGGAAAATGGTCGGGGCGACTGGATTCGAACCAGCGACCTCCTGAACCCCATTCAGGCGCGCTACCAAGCTACGCTACGCCCCGACCGAAAGTGACGTCAACGCTCGTAAAAGCAGGCCGGATATTAGGCGCGCGCAAAACGATTTCAACTACTTTCCAAAAGATTCTGCAATGCCCGGCCGCGGCCGGTTTTCACGCGACTTTGATGACCATCGCGGTGAAGTCGTCCTCCTGAGGCGCGTTGCCCGCAAAATCGCGAACCTCCGAATAGAGCCGTTCCACAATCTCATTGGCGGGCAGCTCGCGGTTCTCGTGAACGACATCAATCGCCCGTTGCAGTCCGAAGAATTCATTCTCGCCATTCACCGTCTCATCGATCCCGTCGGTGGTCAGCAGGACGATGTCGCCGCCTTCCAGCGTCGTCGTTTCGGCGGACGCGTATTCCGTGGCGTCGCGCAATCCAAGCGGAACACCCGTTCTCGAAAGCGTGGCCTTTTTCTCGCCTTTGAGGCCGATGACAAATCCGGGCGGATGTCCGGCGCTGGAGTGCGTCATCGTTCGCTCAATGGGGTCCAGCTTGACGAAGATCAGCGTGACGTAGCGTTCGCCGCCCACGTCGTCGGCGAGCATTGCGTTGGCGCGGGTGAGTATCAATCCGGCGTCATCGCGATTGCGCGCGAGGATGCGGAGATAGGCGCGGGTTTCGGCCATTAACAGCGCTGGGCCCATGCCGTGGCCGGAAACGTCGGCGACGACAAATCCCCAGTTTCCATCCTGCATATCCAGATAATCAAAATAGTCGCCGCCGGCGGCCTCGGCGGGATGCGAGACGCCGCTGATGTCGAATCCAGGCAGATCGGGAGAGACCTTCGGAAACAGACTTTGCTGAATCTCGCTGGCGAGCCGAAACTGCTCCTGGTTTTCCCGCAATTCCTTCTCGTCGCGCTTTCGCTCGGTGATGTCGCGGATGAAGGCGACAAACCACTTTACGCCCTGCAGCTCCATATGGTTGTAGGCGATCTCGATCATCACCTCGGACTTCTCCTTGCGCAGTCCGACCGTTTCCAACACGTGACGGCTCTTCTCGCGAATGCCGGAATGCAGGAGTTGCTTGAAATCCTCCGCCTGCTCGGCGCGGGCGCGTTCCGGCAGGAGCAGGGTCAGATTCTGTTCAATCACCTCGTTGGGTGAATAACCGAAGACCTGCTCGATCGCGGGGTTGGCGAAATGGATCACGCTATCGGTGTCCATCAGCAGAACGGCGTCGGTCGCCGTCTCCCAAAGGGCGCGGTAACGCTGTTCGCTCTCTCGCATGGAATCCTCGGCGACCCTGCGGCGCTTTCGTTCCTCGGCCTCGCGCAACTCGCGTTCCACGGCCGGGACCAGCCTCGCAAGATTGCCCTTCATCAGATAATCGTGGGCGCCAGCCTTCATGGCTTCCACCGCAACGTCTTCGCCGATGCCTCCGGAAATAATAATGAAAGGGATATCCTGGCCGGACCATTGAAGCAACTTGAGAGCCTCCGGCGCGCTGAACTCCGGCAGATTGTAATCCGCCAGGATCAATTCCCATTCCTTATCGCGAAGCGCGTCCTGCATTCCGCTGGCCGTTTCGACCCTTATGTGCTCGGGCTTATAGCCGCCTTTGCGAAGGACGTTAACCAACATCATCGCGTCGAATTCAGAATCTTCGACAATGAGGGTTCGTAGCGCTTTTTTCATTTCGCGTCGTGGGACGAAAGACCGAGCAATTCCCGGATTTTTTGATCCCCGGGAGAGTGCTTCATCAGCGACTCGCCGACAAGGATTGCTTGCGCCCCGCATTTCTCAAGTCGCTCGACATCCTCACGGCTATGAATGCCGCTTTCGGCCACAAGTAAATGCGGCGCGACCTCGCCATCCTTCCCCCGCGACAGATCCAATCTCCCGGCAAGCGCCTCGGTTGTGGCCAAATCGACAGTAAACGTCTTCAAGTCGCGGTTGTTCACGCCGATCAACCGAGCGCCCGCGGCCATGGCGCGATTCAGCTCGGAGGCATCGTGAGCTTCGACCAGAACGGCCAACCCGGCGGCGGACGCAAGCGTGTGAAATCGCTTTACTTGTTCGTCCGTCAGGATCGCCACGATTAACAGAATGGCGTCGGCCCCGCCTTCAATCGCCTCCAGTATCTGACGCTCGTCGATAATGAAATCCTTGCGAAGCAGTGGCAGGGAGACGGCCTCCCGTATCTGGCGAAGATAGTCGAGCGAGCCCTGAAAAAAATGTTCGTCAGTCAGCACCGAAAGACAGCTGGCTCCGCCGCGTTCGTATTCCCGCGCGATCCGGATCGGATCGAAATCCGCGCGAATAATTCCGGCGGAGGGCGAAGCTTTCTTCACTTCCGCAATCAGACCGACCGAGCCGGCCCGTGGAGAGCGCAGCGCGCCAACAAAATCTCGCGCCCCGCCCCGCGCAGCCAGGGATTCACGCAGGACTTCGACAGTGATCTCCCGTTCCGGAAGCCGGGCGACTTCCGTGCGCTTATGCTCAACGATGGTGTCGAGAATACTCACTTCGGAGAGGAAAATTCGAAATCCAAAACTCGTAATCCGAAACAATTCCCAATGTTCAATAGGCCAAATGTTCGAAACGGAAATCCGGCGCTGCCCCGTGGAGCAGAGGCATGAGCCTCTCGTTTTGTGATTTGAAACATTGGGGATTTAGAATTTGTTTCGAATTTCGCGCTTCGGATTTCGTGCTTCCCGAGACGCGGGCTTCAGCGGCTCATGCTTCGTCCTCGACGGCGCCCGCGGCCTGGCGTTTGATCGGGCAGCCAGCGCGAAGCCAACCCGTCACGAAAGGATCCAGTTCGCCATCCATGATGTTCTGGATATTTCCGCTCTGCACGCCGGTGCGAAGATCTTTAACCATCTGGTAGGGTTGAAAAACGTAGCTTCGAATCTGGTTGCCCCATCCGATGTCGCCCTTCTCCCCATAAAAGCGATCCATCTCGGCGCGAGCATCGTCCTCGCGCTTGGCGATAATCCGCGAGATGAGCAGGTTCTTGGCGATGGCGCGATTCTGATGCTGAGAGCGTTCGTTGCGGCAGAATACAGTCATTCCAGTCGGGATGTGCGTCATGTGAACCGCGGTTTCAACCTTGTTCACGTTCTGCCCGCCTTTGCCGCCGGCGCGGCAGGTCGTCGCTTCAAATTCCTCGTCCGGGATGTCGACGTCAACCGCATCGTCGATCTCGGCGATCGCGTCCACACTGGCAAAACTCGTGTGGCGGCGTTTATTGGAATCAAAAGGAGAAATGCGCACCAGCCGGTGCACGCCGCGTTCCGCCTTGCAGAAGCCGTAGGCGTATTCGCCGCGAACGACGAGCGTGGCGTTCTTGATGCCGGCGGTGTCGCCGGGCAGAAGGTCCGTCAATTCGACTTTCCAGCCGCGCGATTCACACCAGCGTTGATACATGCGCAACATCATGCTGGCCCAGTCGCAGGATTCCGTTCCGCCGGCGCCGGCGTTGATGCTGAGAATGCAGTCCCGTTGATCGTGCGGGCCGCTGAGCATCGCCGTGAGTTCACACTCTTCAAGCTCGCTGTTGAAAACTGAAAGCTCCTGCTTGAGGTCGCCCAGCAGTTCGACCTGGGCGGCGTGGGGCTCCGCCTGGCCGAGTTCAACCATGACCTGCAAATCCTCGAGCTGCTTCTCCAACTTGATCAGCGGCTCAATTTTCCGGCGAAGAGCGGTGGCCTCCGCCTGGACCTTCTGGGCCCTTTCACGGCGGTCCCAGAAGTCGCCGGCCGACATCTGGGCATCGAGCTCCGTCAATCGATGTTTTACGCTGGGGACGTCAAAGAAACCTCCGGAGATGCACAAGTTTCTCAGCGGCTTCCTTCAATTGGTTTTCGACGTCATCAAACATAGTCGGGGGAATCTACGTTTCAACGCGGGCTTTGCCAGTTTTTTCTGTGAGTTGATTTCTGCGGTTGAGAGAGGAAATGAGTTGAGAGTTGGGCTCCCCGATGCGCCCACGCCGCTTATGCCCGTTTGCGAAATGTCTGCGCCAGCAGCGCGGCCGACAAAAGGACGCATCCCCAGCCAAACCAGTCGCCATGGCGATTGTAGAAAGTCGTCTGGCCGGGCGCGCGAGGCCGCCGGAATTCCAGCTCCACGAGCTTGTAGCCCGCCTCATAAATGCTCTGCCCATTTTCGAACTCAACGCCGTGCAGGACTCCATATTTGTCGGCCCAGCAACTGAGTCCGTTATTGGCGCAGCGCACGATGGGCACGCCATTCTCCACGGCGCGAAAAGCCGAATTCGCCGCGTGCTGCCATTGTTGCGAACTGGCGCCGAACCAGCCGTCATTGGTGAGATTGAGCAGGAAGTCCGTCTCGGCGTCGACGTGCTCGCGGGCCAGAGAGGCAACGCAGTCCTCGAAACAGATCAGCGGAGCGACTCGAAACTTTTCCGTCTCATCGAATTTCATCCAGACCGGCTCCGTGCCGGCTGTAAATCCGGAGCCGACCGGAGAAAACACCCTCAAGAAGGGCAGCCAATCGGCCAAGGGAACATATTCGCCAAAAATGACGAGGTGCCGCTTGTCGTATTTGGATTCCATATCGACCTCGCCCTCAGGCGTCACGACAAACGCGCTGTTGAAGAATTTCGGATTCTTCTCGCCCTCAGGTCCCTCGCCCGCGATTGCGTCCTCGCCGCCGATCAGCATCCAGACCTTGTTCTCCCGGGCGAAGCTCGTGACCGTCCGATAGGTGTCCTCGTCATATTGAAGCAGCTTGGGCATGGCCGCCTCCGGCCAGATCACGACATCCGGTTTGTCCTTCATCGCTTCGGCGGACAAATCCTGAATGATCTGAAAGGCTTTCAGATTCGCCTCGTCATCCCATTTCACCGTTTGCGGAATGCTGGGCTGAACCAGCGCGATGCGAAGCGTCCGGACATGCCCATCACTCGCCGCAGCTTCCCCGGGCTGCGGAGCGACAGAATCACTCACGCGCAGGACGCCAAAGACCAGCGCCGCGGCAGCGGCCAGACCTGGCAGACCCAGTTCACGCGCCCACAGCCAATGACGCCCCGGCCGGTGAATGACCAGCAGGCAGGCTGAAGCCAGACCAACCGAGAACCAGACCACCAGAAACGACACGCCACAGACGCCGGTGATCGAAGCAATCTGGATCATGGGCGTGATCGTCTGCTGTGAAATCCCAAGAAACAAAAACGGAAAGCCGGTCAGCAGGCTGCCGATCAACATCTCGGTCGCGACCCAAATGACGGCGCAACTCAAAATCCAGGCGGCCCGGGCGGCCCAACTCACCGAGAAAAAGCGTTCGACGAGTTGCGGCAACGTCGCCTCGGAGCCATCGCCTTCCAACCGAGCGGGAAAAATTCGCCAACATAGCCAGACCCAGAATGCCGGATAGAGCGCGAGGTAAGCCGAGAGCGCCACCCAGCCGATGTAAGGCGCGATCGGATACGGAATGTAGCGAAACCAATGCAGCGCCGGCAGGCAGAAGCAAAGTCCCCCGACCAGACCGATGTAAAACCGTTCGCGACCGGAGCGCCCCATCGAGCAAAGCAGCCAAATCGCCGGGACGACCCACGCCAGACCGGCCCAGTTCAGTTTCGGATAGGCGCAAGCAAGCCCGACGCCAGCGACACCCGCCAGCGCCAGACGCTTGCGATATGGGGTATCCCATTTGACCAGCGCGTTGAATTTACCCGTGAGATTCATGGTCGACGCCCGCAGCTTGCCGGGCCGAGTTCTCGCGGCGCAATGGAAAAGGCGGCTGCGACCCAATTCACGGAAATGACTTTTCCCGCCCCGTCGCAGCGCCTAGTTTCCGGTGTCCTCTTTATTTCTATGAAAACAAATCTAATCGGATCGAGCGCGATGAAAGCGACTCGCATGGCTTATGGCTGCTGGCGGTTGGCGGATGTCGCCGAGGGCGCGGGCGCGACCGCTGCGATCGCGGCCTACGAGGCAGGCTTCACCCTGTTCGATCACGCCGACATCTACGGCGACAGCCAGTGCGAAACCATTTTCGGCGGCGTCCTCAAGGAGGTCTCCGGCATGCGCGAGGGAATCGTCATCGCCAGCAAGTGCGGCATTCGCAAGCCAGGCGATCCCGCCCCGGACTCGCCCTATCGCTACGATTTCTCAGCGGAATACATCATTCAATCTTGCGAGCAGTCGCTTGCGAGACTGGGCGTCGATGTCATCGAGATTTTTCAACTTCATCGCCCCGACTACCTTTGCGATCCTCACGAAGTGGCGGGCGCATTCGAGAAGTTGCAGGCCGACGGCAAGGTTCGAGAATTCGGAGTCAGCAATTTCAATCCCTCCCAACTCGCCATGCTGCAAAAAGCATGCCCCATGCCGCTCATCGTGAATCAGGTCGAAATCAGCCTGGCAAATCTGGCGTGCTTCGATGACGGAACCCTCGACCATTGCCTCACCGAGAAGATCACTCCACTGGCCTGGAGCCCTTTGGGCGGCGGCAAACTCGCCGATGGCCCGGTTCAGTTGCTCGGCCATCAGGAAGGCTACGACACCAGCTCGGTCGTGAGCGAGTTGGACAAGATCGCCGCGGCGCGAGGCTCCAGCCGAACGGCCATCGCTCTGGCCTGGCTGATGCGCCACCCCAGCGGCATCGTTCCAATCGTCGGCACGACCAATCCTGAGCGCATCAACGAAGCGGCGACAGCCGACGACATTGAACTCACCCGCGACGAGTGGTATCGACTGATGGGCGCCGCGCGCCAACGACCGCTGCCGTGAATCAGTTGAGAGATTCCAATCTTCAAAATCACGTTCATGATCGACCACACTGCTCCCGCCAATCTCGCATATCGCATGCCTGCGGAATGGGAACCGCACGCCGGGACGTGGCTGACTTGGCCGCGCCGCGAAGGCATCAGCTTCCCTGGCATCTACGATGTAATCCCCCCGGTCTACGCCGAATTCATTCGAACGCTGGTCAAAAGTGAAGACGTTTATCTGAACGTCTGGGATGAGGCGATGGAGCAGGAAGTTCGCGCCGTTCTGGCAGGACACAAGACACCGCTGGATCGAGTCTTTTTCCATCAGCACCAGGCTTACGAGCCCTGGTGCCGCGATCATGGCCCCATCTTTGTCGTTCGCGAGAACGAGCAAGGACGGGAACGCGCCATCGTTGATTGGGAATACAACGCCTGGGGCGGAAAGTATCCCCCCTTCGATCTCGACAACGACATCCCCCGCCAGATCGCCGACCTGCGCGGACTCCAACGCTTCACGCCGGGCATCGTGCTGGAGGGCGGATCCATCGACGTCAATGGCAAGGGGACCTTGATCACGACCGATTCCTGCCTGCTCAACAAGAATCGAAACCCACAACTGACAAAGGCTGAAATCGAGAGTGGCTTGAAAGCCTTTCTTGGAGTGACGAAAATCCTCTGGCTCGGCGAAGGCATCGTCGGCGACGACACGGATGGACATGTCGACGACCTTACCCGATTCATCGGTTCCTCAGCCGTCGTCACAATCGTCGAGGACGACCCAGCCGACGAAAACTTCGCAGTCCTGCACGACAATCTTGAGCGACTCCGCGGCATGACCGATCAAGACGGCTCTCCCCTGCGCATCGTCGAACTTCCCATGCCCGATCGCGTGGAATTTCAAGGCGAACGACTGCCGGCGAGCTACGCCAATTTCTACATCGCCAACAGAGCCGTCGTCGTGCCGACCTACCGCTGCGCGAATGACGCCAAGGCGATCGAGATTCTGCAAAAGGAATTCCCCGATCGACGTGTGATCGGAATCGATTCCACAAAACTGGCCTGGGGATTCGGCTCCTTCCACTGCATCTCGCAGCAGGAACCGGCGGAGTGAGTTTCTACAGCCCCACCCAATTCATCCAAAACGGAATCCAAAGAGGGATCGTGACCAAACTGACCAACGTGGTGGCGATGGCGACCTGCAAGGCGCAGATGACATCGCCGTCGTAACGCTTGGCGAGGATGATGGGAAACATCGCAGCGGGCATGGCGGACTGAATCAACAGCACGCGCTTCAGCTCGATGGAACCCGGAACGTATTTCGCCAGCAGCACGAAAAGAAAACCCAACAGGCCCAATCGCAATACCACCGACGCGGCCATGACGTGCAGGCCGATATCGTTGCGAAATTCACCCATCTTGTCCGACAGCGACGCGCCGACCAGGATGAGGCCGATCGGGATCGCGCACTGGCCGAGCATGCCTGCCGTTTTCATGATGAAGGCGAAGTGACTTTTTTCCCCGCTGGCAAGATCGCTGGCCGCGTCAGCGCCGAGAATAAAGTTGAGCGACAGCGTCACGACGATGGTGACAAAAGGCGCGTTGATGGCCTTCTTCAAACCCTCCTTGAATGAGCCTCCCGTCAAGGTCATCACCCCGACGGTCCAGACCGCCATTTCGGCGCCCGTGATGAAGACGAACAGCACTCCGACCGTTTCCTTGTCGAAGAGAGTTGCGGCAAGCGGCAGCGGCACGTAGCCCCAATTGAATATTCCGACGCAGGTCGCGAACGTGCGGCGTCCTTTGAGGCCCTTCACACCCGCCACCGCCGCAAAGCCCCGCCCGACGACCAGTCCCAGGCTAATGGCAAAAAATCCACTCAACGGCGCGAGCGCGACATTGCGGATGTCGTGCAGCGCTTCATTACCCAGCACGGATTGAAAGATCAGGCAGGGAACGAAGACATTAATCAGGACGTCGAGGAGATTCTTCTCCGTGGCCTCGGACAGCAGTTCGCGACGGCGAATGAAAAAGCCGATTGCCGCGACGCTGAACACAGGCAAGACCGCCTGTAGCACTGTTTGAAATTCATTCACCTGATGTTTATTGGCCGGAGCCGGTCTGTTCTCTCAATGTAGCTGCGGTCTGTGACCGCCTGATTCCGTCCAATCGAAAGTCAAACGCTCCGTTCAGCTCCCCTATTCGCTCAAACGTCCCCCTGGCAGAACGCCTCGACCAATGTCTGGATTTCGATTTGTTGGACCTGTTGAATCAGCCTTACTTCGTCTGGTGAGAGCCGTCCACGTTCCGCGTCGGCGCAGGCGTCCACCATCCCATCAGCGTTCCAGTTCCCTCCAGAAACCAAACGATCCGCAAGCTCCGAATCGCCAGCGCCACCAAGCAAATCAGCGACACGTTCCGCGATCACGGGAAATACCGGATGATCGCCTGTCCGATGAAACCAATACTTTCCGTTGGGATAGTCCGGTTCGCGGCGATGCATGATGCCGTGCAAAAAACTGCCGCTGACGCTCGTAATATCCTGCGAAACGCAATGCGAAGCGTCCAGATGATCGTGCCAAAGCAGCGCCGCGCTGAGGATCAGATCGCGCGACGATCCAGGCGTCTCGGACGCGTCCATAGCGGCCTTCGTTCGGGATCGAACTTCCGGTTCGGAATGCGCCGACGCGCGACGGTGCGGCCCCAGACCTGCGAGGCCGTCCGTTTCGAACAGTTCCAGAATGGCGGAGGGTATAGTTGCGTCGCTCATAGCGAGGCTACGATTCGAAGCAATGCCCCGCCTTGTCAAGCGATTGCGACAGGCAGGCCCGAAGACGCCGAAGTCGAATCCCAAACTCCGCCAAATTTGTGCTAGGCGTAAAACGGTTCCATTGTATCGTTTCGTCCGACTCATGACGAAGCAGCCAGTCACATCTTATTTCCAAGCAATCGACACATCCTCACGCCCCTCCCTCCTCGTCCTCGCCCTCGCCCTCGCCCTCGCCCTCGGAACATCCCGCTCGAACGCCGCCGTCAAGTTTTCCCGCGATGTTCTCCCGGCCCTGTCCGACGCCTGCTTTCAATGCCACGGCCCCGACGCCAACACGCGCAAAGGCAAACTCCGCCTTGACGACGAAACCGACGTCAAACGCGATCGCGGCGGAAGCCCGGTCGTCATCCCCGGTCAAAGCGCGCAAAGCGAAATCATGCGGCGTCTGCTTAGCGCGGATCCCGACGAAGTCATGCCGCCCCCGGAGCTGAAGCGCACGCTGACAACCCGTCAGATCGAAAACATCCGCCAATGGATCGACGACGGCGCCAAATGGGGCGGACATTGGTCGCTGGACCGCGTCAGTCGCCCTGAAGTTCCGGCCAATTCCCCGCATCCCATCGACGCCTTCATCAACCGCAAGCTCGACGAAGAAAAGCTCACGCCCCAACCACGAGCCGATCGCATCACGCTCATTCGGCGACTATCTCTCGACCTGACCGGACTGCCCCCGACGCCCGAGGCCGTCGACGCCTTCGTCAACGATCCCCGCCCCAACGCCTGGGCAAGCCTCGTCGACACGACGCTCGCCTCGCCTCGCTACGGCGAGCGCATGACCTGGGACTGGCTCGACGCCGCCCGCTACGCCGATTCCAACGGCTACCAGGGAGATTCCGAGCGAACCATGTGGCCCTGGCGCGACTGGGTCATCAATGCCTTCAATGAGAACCTGCCCTGGGACCGCTTCACCGTCTGGCAACTCGCCGGCGACCTGTTGCCCGACGCGACGCACGAACAAATTCTGGCCACGGGATTTAATCGCAATCACATGATCAACGGCGAAGGCGGCCGCATCGCCGAGGAGAATCGCATCGACTACGTCATGGACATGCTGGAGACGACCGGCACCATCTGGCTCGGGCAGACTTTCAATTGCTGCCGCTGCCACGATCACAAATTCGATTCCCTCACGCAGAAGGACTACTACAGCTTCTTCGCCTTCTTCGATCAGACGCCTGTCACCGGCCAGGGCCGCAGCGCGCAAACAGCTCCCATCCTCGCCACGCCGAGCGAACAACAGCAGATTGATGCCGCGCGACTCGCCGCGGATCTCCGATCGTTTTCCGATCAAATGCGGAAGCGCGCGTCCGAGATTGCGTCGACGCAAGCGGCCTGGGAGAAAAAGAAGCTGTCCGAGATTGAAGCCGGCGATTGGACGACCCTTCATCCCCATAACGCCTTTGCCGATCGACAGCTGTTTAATATTCAGAAAGACGGGTCGCTCGTCGCTCGCGGCCCTATCCCCGACAACGATTCCTACACCGTTGAGGTCACGAACAAAACAGAGCGACTCACCGGCCTGTTGCTGGAGGCGCTGAATTCTCCTTCGCTCCCCAAGGGCGGACTGTCCCGACTGGAGGGCGGCAATTTTGTCCTGACCGATTTGGAAATCAGCATCCGGCGCAAGGGCGCCGCGGACTCCGAAGAAATCGCCATTGCCGACGCTGAAGCGACGTTCGAACAGAGCGGCCTCAAGATTAAGGGCGTCTTTGACAAAGACCCCAAGACCGGCTGGGGAGTTTGGAACGGCAAGAAAGTTGACGGCGAACACGCCGCTGTCTTCCGCTTTGCCAAACCCATCAAACAAGCAAAGGACGCCGTTCTGACATTCCGACTGAAGCACGACCATTCCGCCAAACAACATACGCTCGGCCACTTTCGACTCTCGGTCACGGCCGATTCCAAACCCACGCTCGCGACCGGTGGACTCGAACTTCTGTTCGCCTTGCGCACCCCTTCCAAAGAACGCTCCAAAACTCAGGCGGCAACAGTGGGCAAGGCATTTCGCGCTTCAGACAAGACCTACGCAAAACTCCAGGCCGGCTATGACCGGACCAAAAAGAGCTCAGACAATCTGAAGAAAGCCGTCCCCAAAGTCATGGTCATGGCGGACATGGAAAAACCCCGCAAGAGCTTCATGCTCAGCCGCGGACTCTATAACCAACCCGGCGCCGAAGTGACCGCCGCCGTGCCCGCGGCGCTGCCGGACCTGCCGGCCGGCGCCGCGGTAAATCGACTCGCCCTCGCGAACTGGCTCGTCGCGCGCGACAATCCCCTCACCGCCCGCGTCACCGTGAATCGTTTCTGGCAGATGTTCTTTGGCCACGGCATCGTCAAGACCTCCGAAAACTTCGGCGTGCAGGGCGAGTTCCCAGTTCACCCCGAACTGCTTGATTGGCTGGCCGCGGAGTTCATGGAATCAGGCTGGGACGTCAAAGCCCTCATCAAACTCATCGTCACCAGCGAAGCCTACCAACGCGGCTCGCGCGTGACGCCCGAGCTGTTCGAGCGCGATCCCGACAATCGCCTGCTCGCCCGCGGCGCCCGATTCCGCATGCCCTCCTGGATGATCCGCGACCATGCGCTGGCCGTCTCCGGGCTGCTCGTCGCAAAGATCGGCGGCGCGCCCGTCAATGGCTACCAGCCCGCCGGCGTCTGGGAGGAAACGACTTTCGGCAAAAAGAAATACAAGCAGGACAGCGGCGAAAAACTTCACCGCCGGAGCCTCTACACCTTTTGGCGGCGCATCATCGCGCCGACCCTGTTCTTCGATTCCGCCTCTCGCCAGACCTGCACCGTCAAAGGTCAGCGCACCAACACTCCCCTGCACGCCTTGAGCACGTTCAACGACGTGACCTACGCCGAAGCCGCCCGCGCCCTGGCGCAACGCGTCATTCATGAAACCGGCGCGGGCGCAACGGACGCCGACCGGATCAAGCGCGCCTGCCGCCTCGTTGTCGCCGACGCTCCCGACGACGCCGAACTGGCAATCTGGCAACGCGGGCTCGAACGCGCCCGCCAGACATTCGCGAAAGACGCCAATGCCGTCGCGGAATTCCTTGCGGTCGGAGAATTCGCCCGCGACGAATCAATCGACGCTGTCGAACACGCCGCCCTCGCCGTCCTCTGCCTCACCCTCCTCAACTCCGACGAAGCTCTGACCAAGGAATGAAGATGCGGCTTCTTTTCAAATCAGAATTGCCGACTCAGGAAAGCATCGGCGCGAAGGATGACCGAAGGAATCGTAATGCCGGTGGGGCGAGAGTCCCCGCGAGCCCATTTCAACGCTCTGAAAGAGCAACAGAAAACGTAGCGCCATGACACCCGTCTCCCATCCCGCCGACGAGGCGCAACTCCTCGTCAATCGACGTCATTTCTTCGGCCGCTCCGCGCTGGGCATCGGCGGGGCCGCCCTGGCCTCCGTTCTTTCCGACGATGGCCGCCTCAACGCCGCGCCCGTGAACCCCGGCGCCATGAACGGCCTGCCCAGCCTCCCGCACATCGCGCCCAAGGCCAAACGCGTCATCTACCTTTTCCAGAACGGCGCGCCGACGCACTGCGATATCTACGATTACAAGCCGCTGCTCAAGAAAATGCACGGCAAGCCCGTCCCGGAGAGCTATTTCAAGGGAAAGCGCTTCAGCACGATGACCGGCGACCCCAGCGGCAAGGTGATGCTCGCGCCGGTCGAGCCCTTTCACCAACACGGCCAAAGCGGCGCCTGGGTCAGCGAACTCATGCCTCACATCGGCGCCGCCGCCGACGACATCTGCTTCATCAAGAGCATGCACACCGACGCCGTCAACCACGCGCCGGCGATCTCCTTTTTTCTGAGCGGCGGCGAGATTCCGGGCCGCCCGACGCTCGGCGCCTGGCTCACCTACGGCCTCGGCGTCGAAGGCCAGAATCTCCCTGGCTTCGTCGTCATGACCTCCGTCAGCAAGGGCACTTCCTGCGGCCAGATCTTCTACGATTTCTACTGGGGTTCAGGCTTCCTCCCTTCGCGTTATCAGGGCGTGCGCTTTCGCGGGGCCGGAGATCCCGTGCTTTATCTGAAGAATCCCAACGGCATCAGCTCCAAACTTCGGCGCGGCATGCTCGACGACCTCGCCGAGATCAACGCCATCAAGCAGCGCGAAATCGGCGACCCGGAAATTGCCACCCGCATCGCGCAATACGAAATGGCCTACCGCATGCAAACCAGCGTGCCCGAGCTTACCGACTTTTCCGACGAACCCCAGAGCGTGCTCGACATGTACGGCCCGCAAGTGAAAGAGCAAGGGACGTTTGCCTACAATTGCCTGATGGCGCGCCGCCTCATCGAACGCGGCACGCGCTACGTCCAGCTCATGCACGCCGGCTGGGACCAGCACAACAGCCTCACCACCGAGCTTTACACCCAGTGCAAGGACACCGACCAAGCCAGCGCCGCGCTCGTGAAGGATCTGAAACAGCGCGGCCTGCTGGATGACACCCTCGTCGTCTGGGGAGGAGAATTTGGACGCACTCCCTTCATTCAGGGACAGTTTGACAATCGCCCACGCTGGGGCCGCGACCATCACCCCTACGCCTTCACCGTCTGGATGGCCGGCGGCGGAGTCAAACCCGGCATCAGCCACGGAGCCTCCGACGACCTCGGCATGAACGCGGTCAAAGACCCGGTGCACGTCCACGATTTCCAGGCCACCCTGCTCCACCTCCTCGGCGTCGATCACGAACGCCTCACTTACAAATTCCAAGGCCGCCACTTCCGCCTGACGGACGTCCACGGCCACGTGGTGAATCCGATTCTGGCTTAGCTCTGTTCCTCAGGCTAAGTCAGATACCACCGGTAAAACCGGTCGCTTGAATAGGTGAGCCGCTCGAAGCGGCTGGCTGGGCTTCAGGCTCGATCAGCCTTCAAGTTATCCATGGTTGCTCGGGGGGCCAGGCATGCTTTGGGGAGCATACGCGCCCTCGCGTGTTAAATTCGGCGCCCCCGCCAAATTCTCCGAGACTCGTATACGAGCGGCACGCAAACCAAGCCGCTACGCGCCCTGGCTCATCGGCGAGGGCGCGCGCGCTCCCCAAAACGCAGACAGGTCCACCGCAGTATAAGTCAAACTCTGAGAGTCTCTCCGCCAGAGCCGGAGGGTTTCCTATTGGATCACTAACCTTCGATCTCAACGTCGCTTCCCCGACCGCTTTCGGGACCGTTGAAGACCGTCTACCGCCTGCAAGAAGGAAGGCGCAAAGCCTTCACCTGCCGGACCGCAATCCACAATTGAATGGAATATCGAATCAATCTCGCGCTCAACACTCGCATTATTATCGAGCAAGGACGCAACCTCCTTCCGCCGCGCCAGTGACTCAATCCAGGCCTCTCCGAAGAATTCGGCATCCGGAGACGACTGGCTAAACTCCCTGGCCTCATCGGCGCCAATCTTGAGAAGCTTTGTTAACTGGCTCATACCCTCTGACCGCCCCAACAATCATTACTTCTTCTTTCCGCCCTTCCCCTTGCCTTTGCCTTTGCCGCGCGGTTTCCGCTTGTAGACGTCGGTGAACGGAGCCTTCTCAAACTTCGGCGGCGCTTCCAACACCCGCGGGTCTTCGGCCGCCTTCAAGCGCGCCAGCAACTGCGTCTTTAAGCGAATGCGAATCGCTTCATACGTGCGATCGCCAGCGACGTTGTTCACCTGATCGGGATCGTCCTTGAGGATGAACAATTCCTCGCGCGGCCGTTTACCAAAGGCCGTGTCGTAATGCCACTTCCATTCGGTGTCATTGCGGCGGTTGATCATCCAGGCCTTGGTCGGGCTGCCGTCGAAATCGAGGAAGGTCACCATCGTGTTTTCTGTGAGGGCCTCCGTGCTGGGCGCGTTGGGTCCGTCGAGGTTGAAGGGATTGCCCATCGGCCAGCGATCCGGCTCGAAGTTGAGAATGTACAAATGATCCTTCGTTCGCAGGGCGCGCTGCGGATAAGGCAGGTTTCCATCACGCGCGGCAGCGACGTGTCGCTCGCGCCCGGTGATCACCCACTTCCGCATCTCATCGACCTGACCGGTCTTGTCCGAGTTCAGCACATTCACAAAGCTGCGTCCGGTCATGACCTTGGGAATCTCAACACCACCGACTTCGAGAAAGGTCGGCGCCAGATCCATGAGATTGACGAAGTCGTCGACCACGCGGCCGCCCGGCTTGCCCGGCCACCACGCGGCCAGCGCCACGTGGGTTCCGAAGTCGTAGAGATTGCATTTACCGTTCGGAAAACCCGGCGCGCCGTGATCGCCGCTGACCACGACCAGCGTGTTGTCCAGTTCGCCGCTGGCCTCAAGTTTCTTGAGCATCAGGCCCAACGCGTGATCGAAGGCCTGAATCTCCCCCATGTAATCCGCCAGATCCTCGCGCACCTCGGGCACGTCCGGCATGAACTTCGGCAGCTTGCCCTTGAGCTTGTCGGGATCGATTCCCCACAGCGCCTTGCCCGATCCCTTCGTCCATTTGCGGTGCACCAGCGTCGGACCAAACCAATAGCAGAAGGGCTCGTCGCCTTTGCGCGCGTCCAGAAACGACCCGAAGTTGTTCATCACTTCGTCGTAGAGAACCTGCTTGGCGTCCTCCACGGACTTGCCCTGCCCGATCAACCGCGTCGTGTTCTGGGAAAATTGATTAAACTTCACGCCCGCCTTCTCGAAATCTGTCGCGGCTCCGCCATACGGCGCGTCCACCGGCGTTCCCGGGCTCCACACCTTGTAAGTCTGGCCGATGTGATAGCCCGCGTCTTTCAGCAGCAAGGGATAGGACGGAATCTTCGGATCCCAGACCGCGCCCTGCAAAATCGCGCCGCGATGCGTGCGGAAGAAATACTGCCCGGACAACAGCGAACTGCGGCAGGGCGTGCAGGACGGCGCCGTGACAAACGCATTCCGAAACAAAACTCCCTTGCGCGCGACCCGATCGAAATTGGGCGTGCTGAGGACATCGTTGTATGTGCCCGCCCCTTCGATCTCGGCGTAGATGCTGGCATAGCGACCCCAGTCATCGGCAAAGGCGAAGAGGATGTTGGGTCGCTTGGCGCCGGCTTGGGCGCTGAGAGTCATCGACAGGACAAGCCCTGCCAAAAGGAAGCGAATCGAAGTGTGAAGAGCGTTTCTATTTTTCATAAGCGAAGCCGGAGTTTACAGACGAACCGTCGCAAGGTGAACTCAAAGAAACAGACGGACAATGAGAGCAATAATGGGACACCGAGGACGGCGTCCGTCTCCCTGGCTGAGAGGGACGCCGTCCTCGGTGTCCCATTTCATCAGCGGCGCTAAACTTCACCCGGCCGGCTTCAATGAACCCAGCAAAAGCCGCTTCGATATCCGCGTCTTGCCTTCCATATCGCGAATCTTCAGATCGATCGTCGGATCCTCCGCATCCCAATCGATCTCGATCACGCCGTAGTTGGCATGATGATAGGTTGTCTTGATCGCCCGATAGCGATTGTCGGTGGGCGAACCTCGCGGATGCGGCTGATTCAGGCTGCTGGAGGTCAGATCGTAGAGCGGATACGGGACGCCCGCACTCTGAACCGACAGATCCGCCCAATGCCGATCGCCGCTGATAAACACCACGCCCGACGCCTTCGTCTTCGCGATCAGGTCAATCATCCGCTGCCGCTCACTCGGCAAGTTCGACCAGGTCTCCTGCCCGGCGGCCTCGGCGATGAATTGCAGGCTCGAAACCACGACTCGCAACTCCGCGGGCTGGCGCAGTTGCTCTTCCAGCCATTTCCATTGCGCCTCGCCCAGCATGGGAATGGCGGGATCGGGATTCGGATAGTATGGGCCGCCCACTCGTCGCTCGCCCGCCTTCCACGGCCCCTTGAAATATCGCGTGTCTAGCAGGATGAACTGCACGCGTTTGCCTTTGGGGCCGACCGTCTGCGCAT
This sequence comes from Limisphaerales bacterium, assembly GCA_047618185.1. Classification (GTDB taxonomy): domain Bacteria; phylum Verrucomicrobiota; class Verrucomicrobiia; order Limisphaerales; family JAYPEY01; genus JAYPEY01. The sequence continues at coordinate 5,513 of JBLHKZ010000048.1, read as the reverse complement.
CGTAGATTCCCTCGCGCTGCCTTCGCGGCGAGGAAAGCGGATCGCCCCAGAAATCGGAAAAGATCTTTTGCGATTCGCGCTTCTTCGGATAGTCCGCGCCTGCGTCGTTCTTGCCGAAATCGTGATCGTCCCAGGTCGCCAACATCGGGCACGACGCGCGCAGCAGGGAAAAGCCTGGATCGGCATTCAGCTTCGCGTACTTCGCGCGCAAGACATCCATGTCGGTGGTATCGCCGTAGATGTTGTCGCCGATCATCAGGAAGATTTCCGGCCGCTCCTTGTTGATCATGTCGAAGATCGGCATCGGCTTGTCCTGCTTGATGCAGGAGCCGAAGTGGATCCGGGTGAGCGGCGCCGTCCCCGTATCACCTGGCGCAGCCGAGAGCCCCAAACACCCCGCGAAAAACACACTGATCAATACTTTCTTCGTCATAATTCACTAATTCGCCCAGCGCACGCCAGAGCACGATATTTTCAAGCAACTACCATGGAAACCAAAGCGCTTATGAGAATAATGAGAACCAACAAATTCGCGGCAACAGCGAGGCCAAAACACGTCAGCCCACCGCGGGTCAGAGTCCTCTCGGTAAGTCGCCAAGTGTATAAGTTGCCGAATCCCAGTAAGAGCGCGAGAGCGGAAACAACACCCCCTCCCGAGGCTGAAGGGGCAATTATCTGCTTGAAGACAAACAGACAGACACAACAAAACAGCGCAAAACCAAGAAAGCCGAGCAGCCGCCCGACATGGGTCACGCCCGACAACTGTTCAGGCTTGTTCACAATAGCGCTAACTTCATTTATTTCTCCTTCGCCGCCATCCGGGACTTCATCCAGCAAAACACACTATCGCCGATCTGACGATAGCCCTCCGCCGCGGGATGCACGCCATTTATCAGACGGGTGACATACGCGCTTGCCCGCGCATTGGCCGTGACAATTCGCTTGGGGTAGTTGTTCACACAATCCAGATTCACATTCGCTGGCACGATGAAGATATTCTCCGACTCGCGCCCGCCGAAGGTTTCCAGCATCCGCTCCACCACGCGGCTCTGGTTGCGCTTGTATTGCCAGCGAGTCTGACCGCTTTTGTAGTTCTGACCAAACGCGTCCTGCGTCGCCGCGCCCGGCACGAGCAACAGGCAGCCGATCTGGGTGGTCGGCCCGGCGGCGCGAAGTTCTTTCAGCAGCGTCTCATAGTGCCGGAACATCCGATCGATCCGCTCCTCGATGGTGTCGTCAGTCGAACTGAAGGTGTCGTTGCAGCCCAGCAGGATCGTCACAAAATCGGGCGCCTTGCCATCGTTGTATTCCCGCCAGAAGCGCGGGACATCCAGCTTCGGATCGGCGTCGCCCTCCTTGTAGATGAATGGACTGCCACACTTCTTGTATTCGCCTCCGCGCGCAATGCCGGTGTATTTCGTCGCGAAGCGTTCGGCGGTCCAGCCACCGTAGCCTTCGTGAAGATTGCCATTCGGCGCCCCTCTGGGCCCACGCGTTCCGATGAGTTTCAGTTTGGGATTTCCCTCGCCCTGGCTCAGATCGAAAACCTGCCCTGAATAGACTGACGCCGCCGTGAGACTGTCGCCCATAATCAGTATCGATTTCTCCGAACCCGCTCCCGCGTTCTTCGGCGACACCCGAATCATCGACTTCGCCCGGGCGATCACGGCATTCGACTGATCCCGAACCTCCAGCGTGAATCCAAATTGCCCCACGTCCTTCCCGGTCGGCATGTAGGTCCAACGCTCGGCCTGCTGACTGCCCCGATTGCAGGTCACATCGAACACGTAGTTCGCGGGATTGACCATCAGCGAGACGTTATCGAAATAGACATTCATCTCGATTCCAGGGACGGCGTAGATGACCGGAGGAAGGCGAAGGCCCACGTCACCGGGAAATTCAGGCGTCTCCACCTTTTCCGCCGCGCCGACTGCGGACAGAGAGCCAATGAGCAAAATAGTGATTAGAAAACTTCGCATGTGTGATTGATATCGTGTGTTGAAAAAAGCGACGAGCCTGAATGCGAAAAAACAGCGCAAGCCAAATTTCGCCCGATCGAATCGCAAAGGATCAAACCAACTCCCGAATCGGCCGACTCTCCGTAATCGCATCCATCACGTCACGCGGCACATTGACTCGCGTGCGCAATTCTCCCACGTCCAGCAGTGAATGCATGATGGTGCCCAGAACATTGGAACTGGTCACCGGCGTCGAGGTCGGGCTGCCTCCCTGTCGATCCGAGGCGCCAACGACCTGCCCCGTTTTCAGACCGCCGCCATAAAAGACCAGCGGACAGAGATTACCCCAGTGATCGCGTCCGCCGTATTTGTTAATCTTCGGCGTGCGACCAAATTCTCCGGTGATCACCAACAGGATCTTTTCGGACAAACCGCGTTCTTCGACATCTTCAATAAACGCGCCGACGGCCTTGTCCAAAGCCGGACCCAGGATCGGCATGCCGTCGACAATCGCATATTCATGCTGGCCATGCATATCCCAGCCCGGGCTCGGCACTGTGATGAAGCGACATCCCGCCTCACACAATCGACGCGCCAGCATCATTTGTTGACCGAGCGCGACCGGCGAATGATTGCGGACGAGATTTCCTCGATCGCCGCGTTGCGCGATGACCGATTCTGGAACCGTAAAAGCGCTCGTGTCGTAGCGTTCGACAAGTTTTGGATCCTCCCGCCGCCAATCGAATGCTTTGGCCGCCTGTCCCAGAATCGCGTCGACCGCCTGTTGTTGAAAAGCGTCGGCGCCGCGAACCTTCTCAGACGCCTCCACGTTCCGGCGAAGCTTATCCAGACGCGCGACCAGTTCGAGCCGATCGTCAAAGCGGCCTTGCGGAATCGACAGTTTCATGTCGTCCAGGAGATAGCCTCCACTGGCGGGATCGAATGGTTTGTGCGTCTTTGAAAGCGACCCGGTGTCGGTCACACGCGGCGGAACGACGTTGAAAGATTTGTATTTTTCCTCAATGGAGCGCGGCGTCACGATCGTGTTCAGCGGCATACCGGTGTCCGGATTAGCCAATCCGGCGATCACACTGTAGAGCGAGCCCATACAGGCGCCCGTCGCGTTGCCGCCAGCCGCGACATGCATGGCGGCGGGCCCATGGCTGCTGATGCCGTGGCGATACGAGCGGATCACGGCCAGCTTATGCGCCAGCTTCGCCATACTCGGGAATTGACCGCCAAAACGAACCCCGGCAAGCGACGTTCTGACTTCGCCGAACATGGAACGATTCTCCGAAGGCACGTCCATTTTCGGATCGAAGGTTTCAAACTGGGTGGGCCCGCCTTGAAGATTGAGCATCACCACCGAGCGATCCCGCACCAGTGACCGCCATCGAGGATCGCTCTCCGCGCGCAAGACGCCGGGCAGGGACAGACCGCCAAAGGCAAGCGCGCCAATCTTAAGGAACTCACGCCGGGACCGCCCCGCGCAGTTGCTCGTTTGTTCGGGGGAAACAATTGAGAGCATCTACGGAGGCTACGGAACCCGACGCTGGTGTCAACGATTGGAGCCAGGTCCGACGTCGCTTTTTGTCAACGGTCGATTACCTCCCTGGAAATCGGAATGATGATCGCAGCCGGCGTGATAGACTCCCCTTCGATCTTCACCCTCTATGTCTACCAGGGCGATCGGCTTGTCCTGGGCAAATGATGCCGAGAACGCCCGCGTCAGCCGCAGCGCGTCGCCGGCGCTTTCAGGGCCGCTCTTAACTCCGTCGGTGAAGAGGCCAAAACCTCCCGGGCTTGCGCGGACGCCATCCCGAGCATAAATCCCACGATCAACCAACCAGCCGTTCTCAAGCTCAGCCTCAACATCATTGCTCCAGATCTCACTGATAATGCGGAGGCTTGCGCGTGTCGCGGCGAATTTCGTCCTGACGAATATCCAAAAGGGAATCGGCCAGGCGCTCATGCTGGTTCGCCAGCTTCGCGAGCGCCTTGCCCTGCTCCAGAACGACCTTGTTGAGTTCATCATACTGCCGCTCCAGATGCGTCACCAGGGATTCCATGCGCACCAGTTTTTCGCCGATTTGTTCGTCAGACATGCGGCGAATCCTACGCCCGGGGCAATGCGAAGCGAATCCAAATCGAAAATGGGTCGTGGGCCCTGCCCCGCCGAATCCGCCCTGCTCCGGTAGTGCATTGCTGCGCCAATGCTTCCTCCCCAACGCGCCAGCGCATTATTTTCAATTCAGAAAGGCAAGTATCGACGCAGCGATACCCCACCCGTCGCATCCAACCGAAAGCGCGCCTTGCGCATCGCCCGTGCGCGGCTATTTTCACGCCGTCCATTGGAAACACATTCACTCACCATGCCGCCGCCATCGACCCAGCCCGCGCTTTCCGTCCACGACATCTCCAGAAATTACAACGGCTTCAAGGCGCTCGATGGCGTGAGCTTTGACGTGGCGGCCGGCGAACGCGTGGCGCTGATGGGCCCTTCGGGTTCCGGCAAGAGCACGCTGCTCAATTGCGTCGGCGGCATCGATCGGCCGGATTCGGGCGCGATCGAGATTAACGGCGTTCGACTCAACGATTTGAACGGAGATCAACTGGCCAATTTGCGCCGAGGCGAGGTCAGCACGGTTTTTCAGTTTTTTCATCTGCTGCCCACGCTTAGTGCGGCCGAGAACGTCGAGTTCCCGCTTCAGCTCAACGGCGTCGCAAGCGGTGAACGCAACGAGCGCGTCGCTGAACTGCTGGAACAGGTCGGCCTCACCAGTCGCGCCAACGCCCTGCCCGACGAGTTGAGCGGCGGCGAGATGCAGCGCGTCGCCCTGGCCCGCGCCCTGGCCCCTCGGCCCAGCCTGATCCTCGCCGACGAACCCACCGGAAATCTCGACAGCGCCAACGGAGACGCCGCGCTGGATCTCATCGAGGCGCTGACCGAACGCCACGGCGCGGCCCTGATCCTCGTCACTCACAGCGACGAGGCGACCCGCATCTGCTCCCGCACGCTACGACTCAAGGACGGCCGGCTGCAATCGTGAAGCCGTTCGCCACAACGCTGCTCCTCTGGTCGCGCTTCACCTGGCGGCATTGGAAATCGACGCCCAAATCGACACTGCTGCTGATCGCGGTTCTGGCGCTCGGAGTGGGCGTATTCCTGTCCGTTCGGCTGGCGAATAAAGCCGCTGTCGCGGGATTCTCGCTGTTCACGGAAACCCTGACCGGCAACAGCGATTTCATTGTCACGCCGACAACTGACGCGCTCGACGAGCAGTGGCTTCGAGAAATGCGCGAGGCGCTCGGTCCCATTCCGGCGAGTCTTTTCCCAATTGTCGAGACCACCGCCAGCGAACCCAACACCGGCCGCTCGCAGGACGGATTCGACGCGGAGCAATTCCAGCTCATCGGCCTGGATCTGCTGGCCCTACAGAATCTCGTCTATCTCGACGATCGAGACGACGCCCCGCCAACGAGCGGCTTGCTGGCGGAACCAACCCGGGAAGCGTCGACTCCCGCCCCAAAGCTGACCGATCTCCTCGGCGCGAC
>JBLHKZ010000047.1:0-26943 GCA_047618185.1 Limisphaerales bacterium | reverse complement strand
ATTATAAGGACTTCGAGCTGACGCTCGAATTCCTCCAACACGCCGACGGCAACAGCGGTGTCTTCTTCCGCTCCTCCCTCGACGGAACCAAGATCTCCGGTTGGCAGGTGGAAGTCGCCCCGCCAAATAGCAACACTGGCGGTGTCTACGAGTCCTACGGCCGCGGCTGGCTGATCAAGCCCGACGCCGAGGCGCAGAAGGCATTGAAATACGGCAAGTGGAACACGATGAAGATCCGCGTGGTCGGCGGCCATGTCACCACCTGGCTTAACGGCCAACAAATGATCGACCTGAAGGACGAGAAGATCGGCAAGGCCAATGGCTCCATCGCACTGCAAATCCACTCCGGCGGCGGCATCAAGGTTCAATGGAGAAACCTGACCGTAACCAAAATTAAAAAGTAATTGTCTCGGGCCATCGAATTCCATCGCAACTCCATGAACGCCGCCCTTCCCCGTCGTCTTCTGCTGGCTTGCCTGATTGCCGTTTCGACGGCATTCGCAGCGGCTTCCCCCAGCGGCGACGAGATCTATCCGCGGGGAAAAACGTTCCCCTTCATGGGCTACTCCGGCGCGCCGCAACGAGACGCCCTACTCGGCTTCAGCGTCGCCGGGCCAAGCTATGGAGCCGATCAGAACATCCCCCTCGCCGCGGCCGAATCCGCCGGCCTGAGCTTCCCCTACAAGATCGGCCTCAAGATGGATTTCCACGCCAAGGCGCCTGACAAGGCATTGCAACTCAGCGCGGAGGAAATCAAAAAGCAAATCACCGAGCAGGTCGCAAAAGTGGCGAACCGTAAATCAATCTGTTGGTGGTATCTCGGCCCCGAGGAACTGCGCTGGTGGCGCAAGAACGAGATGGATTACATGGCCGCCGCGGTCGAGGCGATTCGGGCCGCGGATCCCCTCAATCGACCGATATGGATGTACGAACCCAACTTTCGTGACGCAAAATCGCTGGCAAAAACCGGTCGTTTTCAGGACATCATCGGCAAGGGATTCTACGTCAATCTTGCGGGCTATCAGGACCACCGAATCTGGGTGCGCTGGTCCATGGATCAGCAGACCAAGGCCATCGCCGAACTGGCCAAGGAAGAAGGTCCGGGGGGACGGCATCGAATTCCAATCGTTCTGCCGGAGTTATGCAAGGACCCCGAGGATCCCGCATTGGACCATTTGATTCCTCGATGGGTGCGGCACGATGTCTACCTGGGCCTGATGTCCGGCGGCAAGGGCGTCGCCATCTGGTCGCTCTTCCAACGCGCAGAGGTCAAACGCACGTGGCCCCTTTGGTATGACGCCTACAGCCGCGCCGCGACCGAACTCACCGGCCCGCTTCAACTCGGGCAAGTCTTCTTGTTCGGAAAGAAATCCAACAAGTTCCCCGTCAGCGTCGTCTCCGGCCCGAAGGAACTCGAAGTCACGAAAGGCGCGAAGAAAGAATTGGAGGCCGGCACGACCAGCAAAAACGAGAAGCAGGAAGCGAGAATTATCTACCCCAGCCTTTGCGTGAGTGAATACGAGCACGAAGGCGCGACCTATCTTTTCCTGTGCAACTCATCTTCCACCGAATTGATCGCCTACCAATCCAGAGAACTCACGGATGAGTGGGACCTCGTCGAGGTGTTCGGCGCTCGGGGCCACAATCGAAAGAACAATCGTCTCTACGGCTACCTGGAGCCTCTCGGGGTCCGCTGCTACCGCGTCACAGCTCGATAAATCGAAAACAGCGACTGTCCGTTAACTTCGCCCGCCTTCAGATTCCCATCCGTGCCACTATCTGTGAAAATCGTATTCCCCAAACAAACTCTCGACTCAGACACAGGAATGGAGACCTGAGAATAATGAAGATCGGTCTTCACAATTCCTTTGTCTCCATTCCCTTGTCCAAGTTTGGTTACGGCTCTGCAACTCCGCGTAATCCGCAGTAAAACTACTTCTGAAAATCCGTGTCGGCCTTCTTCAGATCCAGCTCCTTGATCCAGATATTGCGATAACGCACGTCGTGCCCCTCGCACTGTAGCTTGAGCCCGCCGGGTGTGTCGGTGATGCCGCCGCCTTGCTTGTCGTTGTCGCCGTCGATCCCGGAATTCACGCCGCCCCATACGCGGGTGATCTCAATATTCTCGTGGACCTTCTTGCCGTTGAAATACATTGAAACCATGGCCTTCTTGACTCGCTTTCCATCCTTGAATCGAGCCGCACGAAAGGTGATGTCGTAGGCATTCCATTTGCCTGTTCCGTTGTAGGCGTGATACGGCGATTCGGTTTCATTGATCACCGCGGCCAGACCATGCTTGGTTTTGTCTCCGTCAAGAATTTGAATCTCGTAGCGATTCTGCAAATACACGCCGCTGTTCCCCCGCTCCTTGGCAATCCAGAACTCCACGTGCAACCGGAAATCCCGATATTTCTTCTTCGTGACAATATCCGCCGTGCCATATTTCCCGCCGTCAGCGACGCGGTCATCCGTCATTACCACCGATCCCTTGTCCACCGGATCGTTGACCACTTTCCATTTAATCGGCAGCGACGAACCGAACCGCGGTCCCTCCCAATAGGTCCACTTCGCATCCAACATCTCACGGGAACCATCGAGGATGACTTCCGCGCCCTTGAGGGGCTCCGCTCCGACGCCAACGCCAGCGACCGCAGATTGGGTGAGGAGAACAACAAGTCCGAGAATAGGAATGAATTTCATGCGCATGAGATTAATCGACTCCGTCCATTTGTCATGAATTCATTCGGACCGCAGAGCAAAGGCATTTCAACCACGGATTACGCGGATATCACGGATAGAAAAGACAAGAACCCCATCCGTGATATCCGCGTAATCCGCGGTAAATCTTCTTCAGCGGTTCTCCCGGCGGTCGTTCGCGATGCGTTTCCAGGTAAGCTTGGCTTCCTTAAAGTTCACTAGAAGGGCAACCTCCAGTCCAGTGATGTTCAAATAGCCCAGCATCTGTGCGATATGGGTGTCATTGAACGCGCTGACAATCTTCGGATCGACGATTACCTTGCCATCGACAATCAGATCCGGAACCAACTTGCCGACATATTGATCCCGGTAATGAACTGGGTAGTTCCGTTGTTGCTCCACCCTGTGTCCTAGACGCTGTAATTCAATCGCCAGCGCATTCTCGTAGAGCTTTTCATCCAACCCCGGCCGCAACTCGTTCAAGACCTCCATGGCGCCGCCGATAACGCTGCGCGTAATTTCTTCATATTTCATAAGCTGTCTTTCTCGTCTTCATATCCGTGTCATCCGCGTAATCCGTGGTTAATGAAAATCCCTGCTTTTTCCGTTCTGCGGTTGAACGGAAAGCTCCGGGATCCAGAGTTTGTCCGCGACGAGATGCACGACGCCTTTCTCCGATTGCACCTTCCCGCTCACGCCCAAGAATGGCGCCGTCTTGGCCGTAATCCGAAAGCGCTCATACACCTTCTGCCAGACAACCAGATTCACAAATCCTGTCTCGTCCTCCAGCGTCATGAACACCACCCCCTTGGCCGTGCCCGGTCGCTGTCGACAAATCACCAGCCCCGCATAGTGAATCCGTCGCCCATTCGGCAGCTTGCGCACCGTCGCCGCGTCCGGCAGGCGACGGCGACTGAGTTCCTCGCGCAGCGGCTCCAGCGGATGCCCGCGCACGCTGTGCGAAGTGGAATCGTAATCCCAGGTAATCGCTTCAAAAGGATCCAGCGCGTCGAAATTCGCGGCAGGCTCCGTCGAGCTCAGCCCCAACTCCGGATCTTCCACACGCCGCGCGCCCAGCGTCTCCCACAGCGCGTCGCGTCGATCTCCGGCAAATCCCTCCAACGCGCCGCTTTCCGCCAGCCGCTCCATCCCCCCGCTATCCAACCCTGCGCGTTGCGCCAGATCCTCGATTGAAACAAACGCCCTTTCCTCGCGCGCCTTGAGAATCTGTCCCCCTCCAGCGGTATGCAGCCCCTTCACAAAGCGCAGTCCCATCCGCACGGCAAAGCCCTCCCCGCTCGACGCCAACGCCTCCAGCGTGCAATCCCAGTCACTGATCGCCGCATCGATCGGCCGGACACTAATCCCGTGCCGCTTGGCGTCTTCGATCAACGTCGCCGGACTGTAGAATCCCATCGGCTGCGCGTTGAGCAGGCCGCCGAGAAAGGCCGCCGGATAATGACATTTCAACCACGCGGTCGCGTAGGCAATCAGCGCAAAGCTGGCGGCGTGACTTTCGGGAAAACCGTATTCGCCAAATCCCTGAATCTGCTCGAACACCCGCTGCGCAAACTCCCGCTGAATGCCCTTTAATGCCATGCGCGAAATCAGCCGCTCGCGATGCCGCTCGATCCTTCCAGACTTACGCCAAGCCGCCATGTCGCGCCGCAACTGATCCGCCTCGCCAGGCGTGTAGTCCGCCGCCACCATCGCCAACTGCATCACCTGCTCCTGAAACAACGGGATACCCAACGTCTTCTTCAACACCGGCTCCAGCGCCGGATGCGGATAATCGACCTCCTCCTCGCCATTCCGCCGCCTCAGATACGGATGCACCATGCCTCCGGTAATCGGTCCCGGCCGCACGATACTCACCTGGATCACCAGGTCGTAATAATTGTCCGGTTTCAGACGCGGCAACATCGACATTTGTGCGCGGCTCTCAATCTGAAACACACCCACTGTGTCCGCCGCCTGAATCATTTCAAAAGTCGCCTTGTCCTGCGGCGGAATCGTCGCCATCGACCATTTTTCTCCCCGATGTTTCTCAATCAGATCGAACGATCGATGAACCACGTTCAACGCGCCCAGCCCCAGCAGATCAACCTTGAACAAACCCAGATCCGCGATGTCATCCTTGTCCCACTGAATCACCGTGCGATCCGCCATGGTCGCGTTCTCGATCGGCACGATGTCCCCGACCGGTTCATGCCCCAGCAAAAACCCGCCGGGGTGAATCGACAAATGCCGCGGGACGTCCTGAATCTCCGTCGACAATCGCAGAAAGTCCGCATGCAGGCCGCTGCTGGTGTCAAACCCGGTGTCCGCTAACACCTCGGGCGAAAGCGTTTCGTAATGCGTCAGCCCGCGCGTCAGTCTCTCGATCCCGACCTCCGACAGCCCCAACACTTTGCCCACTTCTCGCACCGCCGATTTGGAACGAAAGCGAATGAAATTGGCGACCATCGCCGCATGCGTGCGTCCGTACTTCGCATAAACATGCTGGATCGCCTCCTCGCGTCGATTGTGCTCGATGTCCAGATCGATGTCCGGCGGCTCCGCGCGCTCGCGCGAAATAAACCTCTCGAACAAAAGCCCCATTCGCACCGGATCGACCGCCGTGATGCCGAGGCAATAACAGACCGTCGAATTCGCCGCCGACCCGCGCCCCTGACACAGAATATCCTTCTCCCGGCAGAAGCGGACTATCTCCCACATGGTCAGAAAGTAGCCGTCGTATTCGAGTTCGTGAATCAGCTCCATCTCCTTGTCGATCTGCGCCTTCACCTTTTCAGGAACGCCTTCGGGAAAACGTTTCTTCGCGCCTTGAAACGTCAATTGCTCCAGCCATTCGGCGGAAGTCTGTCCATCAGGCAACCGCTCGGAAGGATAACGATAGCGCAACTGCTCGAGAGAGAATCGACATCGCTCCGCGACCTCCTCCGTGCGCAAGACCGAGCCCAGATCGTCCTGATAAAGCAGGCCAAATCCATGCGGAGGACGCAGAGCATGCTCGGCGTTCGGCTTAATAAGCCGTCCGGCATTCGCCAGCGTGACGCCGTGACGAATGCAGGTCAGCACATCCTGCAACTGTCGCCGCGCCGGCGTGTGATAGAGCGTCTCCATCCCCGCGACAGTCACTATCCCCAGACGCTCGGCCCGCGCGCGAATCCGTCGCTCGCGGCGCGCATCCTCAGGCTCGCAATGCCGAGTCAACAGCGCATAAAGCCGATCGCCAAAGGCATCCTTGAGTTGCCTCGCCTCATCCTCCGGATCCAGCTCGCGTCCGATCAAACTTCGTTCCCCTCCCCACAACGCAATCAGCCCTTCCGCGCGTTCGCAAATTTCATTCCAACTGACATGACTGCTCCCCTTGGGCGAACGCAGCCGACCCTTGGAAATCAGTTGGCAAAGATTTGCGTAGCCCCCGCGATCCATCGCCAGCAAAATGAACGTCGAATCATCGAAGAGCGTGATCTCCGCTCCGACGATCAGTTGCACGCCCAATTCCCTCGCCCGCTTGTGCGCCCGGGCAATCCCGTAAACACCGTCACGATCGGTCAACGCCAGGGAGCGAATCCCGAGCCGATGCGCCTCCTCGATCAACTCGTCCGGATGACTCGCGCCCTCGAGAAACGAGTAATTGCTCTTGCACCAGAGCGGCGCGTAATTCGCCCGCCCCAACCCCGCCGAAGAAAAATACGGGACCGAAGCTTCGCGAAGCTCCCTGGTCGTGGATAGCGTGTTTGTGTCAGTGTGCATTTCGTTAAACTCAGGAAGATCCGTAACGCCAACTTCATCAGCGCGCGCCACAACCGGACGGAATCCAAAACCCGGTGGGCCAAGAGTCCCCGCGAGCCCATATCAGTGTCCCGAAGGGACTACAGAAAATCCCAAACTCAGGAAGATCCATAACGCCAACTGCAACAGCGCGCCCCACAACCGAACGGAATCCAAAACCCGGTGGGGCAAGAGTCCCCGCGAGCCCATATCAGTGTCCCGAAGGGACTACAGCGACTCCGTAACGGAGCCAAAGGCCGAGCAAAACTGTCACCACCGCAGCTCAAACACCCGTCCACGAAACGGCCACTCGTCGGCCACTTTGACCAATCCTCGCCGAACCGGATTCTCCATCATGTATCGCCACTTCTCTGAATAGCTTTCTTCGTTTCGAAGACGATGATGCCAGCCGCGGCTCTGAAACTTCCAATCCGCGTTGCCATGCCGCAGCCGAAAGTTGCGTTTCCAAAACTGAATCCAGTCTTCGATCCCGATCTCCGCCGCCTGTTCACCAGGCGCACAGAACAGATGCAAGTGATCGGGCATCAGCAGGTAGTCGCTCACGAGCCATGCCTTTGAGCCAAGCCAAGTTTCGTGAATGAATTCGTGCGCGACGGCATTCACGAGCCAGTCGCTACTCTTCAATGTCCTGACCGTGAGAAAGACAAACGTTGGATGACCAGAGTAGATGTGAACGCCCGGTGATGGTTTCTTCCGGCCAGGTTCATTGAAGGGATTTCCGGCTCTTTCATTTTCCATCGTCACTGCCTTTCACCAGCTGGATCGCTGTCATCCCTTCGGGATTCTGATTTGGACTCGCGGGGACTCTCGCCCCACCGGCTTTTTGATTCGCTGCCGCTATTGGCCCGGTGCTTTCATTTTTACTGCGGAACCCCCATCTCACACCCTCACTCCACCTCGCCGTGTAAACACCATCTCCGGCGTTTCAGATCGTTGTAGACCCAGAGCCAACGGCCGCTGCGGGTCCGGGCGTAGTAGTAGGCCCGCGTTGTTTCCCGCGTCCACCAACCGCCGGAGACGATATGCGGCCCGAGCGTCTCTTCGACCGGCCCGTCGACCAAATCCGTCAACAACCAGCCATCCGGCTCGTGCCGCGCGCGCGACGGCAGCCCGATCGGCGGCAGGAAAATCCGCCGCGTCAACGGTCGCTGTTTCACTTCAGTCGGCCGGGCGCGAAGCAGCTCCTTCATCGATTCCAATGCAAATTGCGCCTCCGGCAAATGTCCCTCGTTCAGTCGCGCGCGCATGACAGCGTCGTTGCCCAGCTCCGCGCGAATTTGAGCGAAGGCCCGATGCACGGCCGCCAGGTCTCGTTTAGGCTTCTCCCGAAAAAGCTCCAATTGCCGCTGTGACGCGAGAACGCCCCGGCCGCGCATTCGCAGTTCGATGACGCCGGCGGACAGGCAAATCGATTCCAACCGCAATCGCAGCAACCCCAGCAATTGCCCGACGTCCAGCGTCGGCGCCGCCGGAGAAAACGTTTCATCACGCCGGCTTTTGGTTTTGTCATCGAGCATCAGCGAAAGCCGCAACGCGGCCAGGGCTTCGCGGCGCTCGGCCAGGGCTTCCAGCATCGAGTCCAACAACGGCTCCGCCAAATTCAGCAAGCGTTCGTGATTCGTCTCGGCGTAATCGAGGACAGTCTTGCGCGCGATCGGCTCCGGCAGGGGCGCGGGCTTGAGCGGCGTCCATTCACGATTACCCGCCCGCCGATGCAGATCATGCGCCGCGGCGCCGAAACGCTTGCGCACACTCTCCGCCGGCAGGTCCAGAAACCCGCCTGAGGTCCGCACCCCCAGCTTGAGCAGGGCGTCGCGCAGCTTGCGCTCAATCCCCAGCCGATCGATCGGAACCGATTTCAGATTTACCTGCTCCTGTTCCTGGCTTTCAAAAACAATGTTCTTTCCATTCCCACGTGAAACGGAGGCGGCATAAGTCCCGTATTTCGAAAAGCCCACCGCCACAACGGACCTGAATCCAGCCTGCCAGAGATCGCTTTGAATGCAGTCCGCCCATTTTCCCAACGAGGGATAAAGCCGATTCAGACCGGAGGCGTTGACCCAGAAAATGCCCGACTCGCGATCGGAGGGCTCGATCTGCGGACTGTAACGCGCGAGCCGCCGCGTCATTCGCGTCACCTCATCCGCGATCATCGCGTCGGTCACCACCCCGGCGCGCAATTCATGCGCCAGCGCCAGTCCGGCGGCGTAACGCATGCCCGGCAGGATGCGGCTTGCGCGCGCCCGCTCATTCACCCACTGAATGACGCCCTGCGGCTTGTCGCGATCCACCACTGCGGCGGGTTGCCCGCGCCAGTCGGGATGAATTCGCAACAAAATCTGCAGCGGCAGCGCGGGAAGATTAACACAGGCCATCCGGTCCACGACAAACCTCCGTATGCTTCCAGGCCTGGCCCTGTCGCTTGTCTTTAACCGCCCGCAATTCGCAGAGGAAGCGATCGAAGCCCACGCGTTTTTTCCGGGTTTCACCACGCAGCGACACCAGCGATCCCAACGTGCCGGTCTGTTCCCTGGTTTGCGTGATGCAGAGCAAGGCGGTGTGATGTTTTTTCGCCAGGCCCGCCAGGCGCGTCTGCATGGGAAAGGTCAATTTGGCGGCGTCGCCCAGATCGATGATCACCACGCCGAACCCGCCCGAGCGCAAGAGCGTGTCCGCCATTCGCGCCGCTTTGGCGACCTCGGTGACGCGAAGAATCGGCAGAGCTTTAAGATCGATTCCCGAGGCGGCGAAATCGGGCGGGAAGAAAAGGGATTTGCGCACGGCGATCCAGGCGGTCGGCTCGTTGCGCCACTGCGCCTCCAGAATCAGGGAGGCGCTGATTGTCAGCGCGCAAGTGTCGGCCGGGCTGGAAATTTCCACAAAACGTCCGACGACAGCATCGAGCTTCCAACCGGAGTCGACCTCCTCGCGCTGAAGCCGACTGGCGGAGATCATGCCTTTGATATTCGGAATGAGGGAACGCGTGGTCATGTTTGGGACGTCTCGGCGAGCCGTCCCTGCCTCACCCGCTCCAGGCTCCAGAGAAGATCCAAATTCCAAATCCAAAATCCGGTCGTCGCCACGGCGATCCTTGGAGCTTGAAGTTTGGCGCTTCTCTGGGGCTTGAGATTGGACGCCTGGAGCTTTACCCGCCTCCCCGTTGCCCCCGTGATGCGCCGTCATAAGTTCATCCGCGCTTCTGGAATCGTCGACCTGCATGGGCTTTGCCTTTCCGGATCGCATCAGAGTGTGACCCAGCTCCACAACACAACCCACAGACTCCAGAGGAGAACCATATCCCACAGCCAGACGGGACTTGGCTCCAGCGCTTCACAGACAGGCGCATTAGCCCTGTCCCTTGTCTTCTTTGAGTGATCTACTTTCATAATCTTAAAATCTTCCCGGTTCCAACGCACGGCGGACCTCGATCACTTTTCCCAGGATGGAGCATTCGTCCGGCTCCGGAATAATCGGCTCGAAGGCGGGATTCTCCGGGTGCAACTCGACCCGCCCCCGGCGCAGGCGGAGGGTTTTAACAGTGGCCTCATCCCCCACCAACGCCACCACGATCTCCCCGGATTCAGCCGTCGGCTGCGAGCGCACAATGACGATATCCCCGGGCAGTATCCCCGCTTCGATCATGCTTTCGCCCCGCACGGTCAGCGCGAACAGATCTTCCGAGGATTTCGATCGCGCGGGGATGTGTCCTTCCAAATCCTCGACCGCCGTGCTCAATGCGCCGGCCTGCACCCGACCGAGCAGGGGCACGAGCGACGGAGGCGGACCGGGCATTTCCCCGCCCGGCAGGCAATATCCGCGAGCCTCCCCCGCCCGCTTGGCCAGTTTTCCCTCGGCAACCAGTTTCTCCAAGTGTTCGTGGGCAGTCTGAAAGGCGCGAAAGCCAAATTCCTTTTGAATCTCCCGCACCGTCGGCGACTGCCCGACCTCGAGAAGCTCCCGCACGAAGCGATAAACGCGTTCCCGGGTTTCTCCTGGCTTCGTGCGCGGCGACATGCAGGAGACCTTACCTGACATTTGTCAGGCAGCAAGGAGAGAATACAGAAAACCTTTTTTAACCGCGGATCACATGGATAAAGAAGAATTCGAAACCGTCCTTTTCCGTGTCTTCCGTGGTTGTTTGAAAAACTGACGGGGACCGTCCCGCAATCACCGAATTACGGACCGCTCAAACTCCTTGTTCACCAAAATAGTTCTTCCTTCGAATCGAACCTCAAGCACGCTGAAACTCACATCCGCGCCTTCGATGGGTTTCTGGTAAACGACTTCCACGCCGGGAAAGAAATGGTCCATGAATTCGGAATCCATGTAGCCCGCTGAAATCACTGCCTCCAACGATTCGGGGAAACTCCCCTCCTCCTTCACGTAATGCTGTAGGCATCCGGTGACGTAGCGAACCCAACTGATCGTCTTCGTCAATTCCGCTTCGTGCTTCGCGCCCTTCACGAACAGAATCAGCGCGAACGCAAATGCCACGACGCCCAGGGTGATAATGACCGATCGTTTGCGCATGTCGTTTAAACGTTCTGGCGCCGCTCTCTCACCCGCCAGCAAAGACCGGCTTGAAGCCCGCTTCAATCAGGATGCGCTTCACGTCCTCGCGCTTGTCGCCCTGAATTTCGATATTGCCGTCCTTGATCGTGCCGCCGACGCCGCAGGACTTTTGCATCTTCTTGACGAGTTCCTTTTTCTCCGACGCCTCAATCGGCGGGAAATTTGTCACCACGGTCACGGCCTTGCCTCCGCGATGCGCGGTTTGGCGAATGATGTCGACGCGTCCGCGGTTGGTGTTCTTCTGGCCGCGCTTGGAGGTTTTCTCAGGCGGAGCCGTCGATGCCGATGGCTCGGGCTTGGCAGTCTCAGCCGGACCGGCGGGCAAATTACCCAATCCAGACAGCGCGCCAAAAGGATTCTGCGTAAGGCTCTCGCCCCCGTCCGTCGATATGCGTTCTTTCTTTTTACCCATCTGAAATCTGAGATTTATAATTTAAAATCGACCGCATCACGGATTTTCAATTCACTCAATCTGTATTCTCTTCCGCCTTCACTATCCGTGATATCCGCGTAATCCGTGGTTGAAAAACTCCGCGGTTCACCAATCCGTGGGTTTGTAGTTTTTCAGGAATTTGCCCCATACGTGTTCGCCGGTGTTCAAGCCGTTGATGATCGGATCGACGATTCGCGCGGCGCCGTCGACGATGTCCAGCGGCGGATGAAATCGGTGTTGGTCCTGTTTCATCTCGGTGATGTGAACCGGATCCTCGTCCGTCACCCAGCCGGTGTCGACGCTGTTCATGTGAATGCCGTCCGCCTGGTATTCAGCAGCCGAAGTGCGCGTCATCATGTTGAGCGCGGCCTTGGCCATGTTGGTGTGAGGGTGGCGGGTGGTCTTAAACTTGCGATAAAACTGCCCCTCGACCGCCGACACATTCACGATATGCCTGTCCTTCTCTGATCCCCGCATCATCAGCTGTTTCAAGCGCGCGTTCAGGACGAAGGGAGCCACGGCGTTGATCAACTGTGTTTCCAACAACTCCACCGAAGAAACCTCCGCCAACATGAGGCGCCAGGAATTCCGATCGCGCAAATCGACCTGTTGCAAATCCTGATCCAGTTTCCCTTCCGGGAACAAACCCTTCTGAGCCTCGCGCTCCTCCGGCAAAAGCGGCGTCTGCGAAAGTTCCGCCGCGCGCGTCAATCCCGCCACCGTCGAGTCCTTGCCCGTCACGAGAGCCGCTTCCCCTTCCGGCAACATATGATATCCGCGCAGGCCCTCGTAGGCTCCGAGCAATTGTTGCGCGGGTTCGGGCAGGTCTTTCAGTGACGCCGTTTCCAACTCCATCATGTGCTCATAAAAATCGGGCGGCCGGCGCACAGTCTGGCAGGCGTTGCTGATGATGAAATCCAGACGATCACGCGTTTTGAGCAGGTGCTGGCAAAAGGCCTCAACGCTCGGCGTGTGCCGCAGGTCCAGTCCGAAGATTTCCAGCCGGTCTTTCCAAGACTCGAAATCAGGCTCCGCCGCATAGCGTGCCGCCGAGTCCCGTGGAAAGCGCGTCGTCACGATCAGTTGCGCGCCCGCTCGCAGCAGCTTGATCCCAGCCTGAAAGCCGATTTTGACACGTCCGCCGGTCAGCAAGGCGACGCGACCGCTCAGATCCGTCGTTTCGGTCCGTTTGCGAAAATTGAACTCCGCGCATTCCGGGCAGAGCTGATCGTAAAAATGGTGAATCCGCGAATAGTCCTGTTTGCAGACGTAGCAATTTTGGGGATCCACCACTTCGCGAAATTCAGGATTGTCCGTCACCTCAATCTGTCCGTCGTCCCCCGGTGGAAACACATTCGGCGACATATAGACCGGCTTGCGCCGCAGCGAGCGAATCCCCGTTTCGTTCAGCTCCGCCTGATCTTTTTTGATCTTCTTGTGCCGATTGATCCGCTTCTTGGCCTTGAGCAGCTTGCGGCGTTCTCCCACGTCCGGACAATAAACCTCGCCCGCCGCCTTCATCAGACGCGCTCGTTCCTGCTCGGTCAGTCCGAGCAATTGCGTGCGATCCGCAACCAACGATTCCAGGGTGGCGACGGCGGCTTTCAGGCGCGACAACGCGTCGGGATGGCTTGCGACATCACCCGGAAGTTCATCGACCGTCACAGTTTCTTCAATTTCAGACACGCGTCGGAGCATAGCGGCAGCGTCAAGGAGCGGCGACATTCTTGTCGCCGTGGCGCTGAAAGCGTAAGAGCTGCGGGACGTTCAAGGGGACACAACCCCGTTGGGGTTGGGAATTTGTTGTGGATCGGTATCCCAGGGTTGAAGGAACCCTGGGCTTTAAGACGGAATCCCGTTGGGATTCAAACGCCCGCGAATTGCGAGTTCCAGACGCACGTCGTTGCCAATCCCACGACTCCTCAGTTAGGGCTACTCAACAACTCCATATCGATTCGAAGGTTAATTCCGCAGCATCCCTCCAGCCCTCCAGGACGAGTCCTGCCTTCATGCCCCAACGGGGCATCGTCCTATAGCCCAAGGGTTGCCTCAACCCTGGGAACACCCACGCAAAGAGCCATTCAACGCCGAAGGTGTTGCGTCCCCGCGATGGTGGACATTGAGCCGCGCGCTCAATCCGCCACGCCGCGTCAGGTCAGAAATCGCACGCGCAAAAACTCCTCCAAATCACTCTTTCCCATCCCGGCGCGCCCCCGCTGCACTCCGTCGATCCGACGCCGCGCTTCCGCGACGACCTCCAACGCCGCTTCCACGGAAATATCCCCAGCCTTCGCATCCCGCAACAACCCGCATTCAAAGGTCCGGCAACATTCCGGCCGATGCGCATAAACCGAACACCGGGTTCCCTTTAACGCCCGACAGGGTTGAATCAAAAACTCGGCGTCCTTGCCATCGACGTCGCCATCCTCAATCTCCAATCCCAGCGCCTCTAGTCCGTCGGCTTCGTCGGCGTCAGCCAGTTCCACATCGTGAAACAGGGAACCGTCGCAGCACAGGCCACAATTGGCGCAAAGGGCGTCGGTTATATTTGCGGCATTCATCGAAATCCTTCAGCGATCACAAAACACCTCATCCCGAGCGCTACCCTGAAGCGCCAAATGTAGAACGGTATTCATTCCGTTTTCCGTGCTTAGTCGGAATTCAGATACAAGGAAGCGGAATGAATTCCGTTCTACGATTTGGAGGCGTTCGCCCTCGGTGCTTCACTTCACCACCAACTCGCCCTTCATCAGCACCCAGTGTCCGGGAAAAGTGCAGAGATAAGGATAGACTCCAGGCTTCGTCGGCGCTTTGAAGCGCAATGTCTCGGCAGACTCGGGCTGAAGCATTTTGGTATGATGAAGGATCTTTTTTGAATCCGGGATAAAACCCTTCTTCAACGCGGTCGGATCCTTGGCCATCTCATTGGACGCCATCGCGATCTCAAACAACGCGCCCGGCTCCACGATCACGAAGTTATGCGGCGTCGCGTCCGGATTCACAAATTCGATCCGCACCGGCTGGCCTGCTTTGACTTCGATGCGATTGACTGTGTAGAGCATGCGTTCCCTCACGCATTCGATCTTCACCGATTTCAGATTCTTCTGGCTGTCGAAGTTCGCGTCCTGCGCGCTGATGATCTTCTTCGGCTTCAATTTCTGCGCCTTCGCAAAGTTTGCGTAGAATTCGGCCAACTGCGGATGCTCGCGATTGAAGGCTTCGTCGCCGTCCCAGTGTTGCTTCAAACTGTGCGAACCCAGCGCCGTGCGTATGCCGTAAGCAAGGTGTTCGCCGGTCGGATGTTTGAGCGTGTCGAGCATCGCCACCAACGCGGGCTTGGAGCCGATCCAGGAAGCGGCGATGGCCGCCTCCATGCGGACGATCGGATTGGGGTCATTGGCGCGCTTGCGAATCAATCCCGCCGCGTCGTCGAATTCGCCATGCCAGTAACGCAATTGCTGCGTCGCCGCCGCGCGAGCCTGGACGTGCTCGCAATCGAGCAACTCTTTGAGCAACGCGGGATTCGTCCGGTCGACATTACGATAGGCCCAGACTGCCTCGATCTGGTGATGACGATGACGCACGTCGCTCGGATCCAGTTTCTTCACGAAGGCATCGATCGCCGCCTTCACCTCATCCGCATCGCGCGCGCGCAACTCCCGCTTGGCCCAGTAGCGATAGCGATACTCCGGACGCTTCAGGATCTCGACCAACTCGGGCGTCGAAACGCCGTCGATCTTCGGCGGGTCCTGCAGCTTGGCGCCCTTGGGCACGATGCGCCAAATGCGGCCCGAATGCTTGTCCCGCCGCGGATCGCGCAACGAATATTGGGCGTGGCCCTTGATCGGATTGTACCAGTCGCAGACATACATCGCGCCACGCGGACCGAAGCGCATGTCGACCGGGATGAAGCTCAAATTCGCGGAGAAAATGATGTCGCTGACATATTCCTCGTCGTAGCCGAATTCCGTGCGCTTCCATTTGTGATACTCGATTCGATTGGTCGGCTTATAGCGCGCCTTCATGAAGCCGCCCTGCATCTCCTCCGGCCAGAAAGGAAAATCGATAAACTCGTGTCCGCAGGTGCCCGAGTAGGCTTTCAGTCCGGCCGGCTTCGGATGCTGCTCGGGGTAGACCGGATCCAGCGCATGGAACGCCGCCGCGTAGATCGGATGACTGGCCACGTGTTGGCCCCAGTCGTCAAAGGTCACGCCCCAGGGATTCGTGCTGTGGTAGCAACCGAAGCTCGTCAGCCGTTGATCGCGCGGTTGAAAGCGGAACCAACCGCTGTTCTGTTGCCGCCGAGGGCCATAGGGCGTTTCGACCTGCGAGTGATGGAAGATCGATTCCCGAAAAATCAGGTCGCCGTCGGGCGTCCAGCTAAAATCATGCAAAGCGTGATGCGAGTCCTCGCAGCCAAATCCGGTCAGGACTTTCTTCCGGTAATCCGCTTTGCCGTCGCCGTCGGTGTCCTTGATGAAGGTCAGGTGCGGTTCCTCGGAAACGTAGACGCCCCCATCGCCAAATTCGAAGGACAACGGCACATAGAGATCGTCGGCAAACACCGTCGACTTGTCGGCGCGGCCGTCTCCATCAGTGTCTTCGAGAATGATAATCTTGTCGTTCGGCTTACTGCCCGGATAGACATGCGGATAGGTCGTCGAGCAACTCACCCATAGGCGGCCCTTCGCATCCCAACGCATCTGGATCGGACAGGCGACATCCGGAAACTGCTCCTCGCCGGCAAATAGATTCACCTCGAAGCGCGGATCGATCTTGAACGCCTTGAGCTCGTCCTCCGCGGTCATCCATTCGTTGGCGCCGCGCGACTCCCAGACTTCCGGCATCTTCGGGATATTCGAATCGTCGATCTTCTCTGGAACCTGCTTACCCTTTGCCAGGTCCCAGATCCGCTTCGTGCGATTCTCGACCATGATGTCGAAGTTGCGCATCGCGGGAAGGAAATCAACATAGCCGTAGGTCTTGTTGCGATCGCCCGTGTAGTAAAATGTGTTCAACGGCCGGTAGCGGTAGAAATACTGGGTATCCTTCTCGACCACCGCCGCGCGAATGGTCTCATCCGGTGTCGGCGCGTCCTCGGCGAATAGACCGCGATAGGCTGTACTCGCCAAAACGTGATACCCCTCGCGTCCCAGGTGAATGCCATTAATCGTCAGGTCCGTGGCGGGATTCGACAGCACATCGCGAGTCGTTTGAAAGACATCCAGATACGCGACCTTCTGCACGGCCGCGACCTCCTTGATCACCTTCGCGTAGAGCTCGATGTTCACGTTGTTCAGATCCGCCGCCGGAACGCCCTTGATGTTTTCGTTGGCGATCGGCGACAGCAGCACGACCTGCGGCCCGGTCTTTCCGTTGAATGCTCGCGACCTCAAGTCGGCGACGTGCTCCGTCAGCGCCTTGCGGAATTTCTCCAACCCGGCCTTGCCGTCGAAGGACTCGTTAAACCCGTACGCCGCGAAAATAACGTCGGCCTTTTCATGGGTCAGATGCTGGATGGTGTCGGCCAGATTCGCGGGTCGCGGCTGAAGATCCGGAGTATCCGCCGACCAGGAAAGGTTTCGCACGACGAGATTGTGCTCGGGAAAGCGCTGATGCAGGAGGGTCTCCAAATAACCAAAGTCACGATCGCGATCCATTAGCGTGTTGCCGATCAACGCGATGCGCGCGCCTTTCTTGAGCTTCAGCGGCAAGGTCGTGGTCACGGGCTTCGTCCGCTCAGCGCGGGGAGCCTTGTTTTCATACATGCCGTATTTCTCCAGCTCCGCGTTGGTCTCCGGCGCCGGCTTGCCGGTCTTGATGTTCTTGGCGTCCTTGGCTCCGGGTCGGTCCACGGCCCTGGTCTTCTTCCGCTGCTTCTTGGGCGCCTGAGCTGCGGCGACCTGTGTCGGAGCGGGCCTGCCCTCAGACTTCTTCGCTGTCGTCACCGGCTTCGCCTTTTTTCCTTTCGGCGGAATCGTGACCTTGATTCCTCCGATCTTCACATCAGCCGAAGGAACTGGTTTCTCCGCCGCCCAGTGAATGCCGTTCACGAAAAAGCGCACCCAATTCTCATCCGCGAAGCTGCCCGGGTGACCCACCGTCGTTGTGAACACGCGACCGCCCCATTGATTCTTCCAGGTCCAGGCCACGTCGTCCGTCATCACCGGCGTCATCTCGACCGTTCCGAAGCCATTCTTAATCGTGCCCGTCTTCTTCGAATTGCTCGTGCCACGCAGCAGAACCGTCGCGTCCTTCGGCAATTCAGACAGGTAGAGCGTCCCCGCAGCCCGGCGCGGCTTACTCAGATCCACGCCCGTCAATATTTCGTGCCCCGCCGCGCCCTTGGCGACCGCCACATCAGTCGGACTCGAAGTGTGAATGAAATACTGTGAACCCAAAGCGTCCTTGCCAAAGCCGTTGTTCCACTTCGCCAACGCATGATCCTTCGGATACATAAAACCATGCGTGCTGGTGCGAAATCCCACCACCGGCTTGCCCGATTCCAGGTAACGCTCGATGTGCTTCATCTGCTTGGCCGGCAAGGTCAGAAAGCGCGTGTAGAAAATTGCCACGTCCGCCTTGCGCAGCGCGTTCAAGCCGGAGAGCCCTTTCGGATTCTTCTCGGGATTATAGTCCGAGGAAATAACCGTCGTTTCAAAGCCATGCCGCTCCAACTCCTTCGCCAGCGGCGGCATCGTCAGCTGCGGGCTGTAATGGGTCGTGCCCACCACAAACACTGCATGCGGTTTCTTCGCGGCAAAGGCAGTTCCGGCGACAAACACAAACGCGCAAAGCAGCGCGAATCCGATTCGTTTCTTCAATTTCAATGACATCATGAGGCGTTCAGCTGTTAGGGAGCGAGCAGACTATTGTCAGGAAAGCCGAGGGTCCATCTTTTCTCGGCAAAACGGTGACAGCCGCTGAGACCCTCCCTATCCTGCGATCCACTCCAATATGAAGCTGAATTTTCGATTTCTCCTTTCCGGCATCCTGCTTGCGTCGACCATTGCCGGCTTCGCTGAAAAGCGCCCCAACGTCCTTTTCATCGCGGTCGACGACCTCCGCCCCGAACTCGGCTGTTATGGCGCGAAGCACATCATCAGCCCCAACATCGACAAGCTCGCCGCGAGCGGGGTGCGCTTCGACCACGCCTATTGCCAACAGGCCATTTGCGGCCCTTCGCGAGCCAGCGTCATGCTCGGCATGCGGCCCGACTCCACGCAGATTCACGGCAACCACAAACATTTTCGCGATCACTACCCTGACCTCGCGACCTTGCCTCAGCATTTCAAGAACCACGGTTACCACGCTCAAAGCATGGGCAAGATCTACCACGGAGTTTTCCCGAAAGGCTCCAGCCGAACCGAGCCCGACACCTTTGGCGACGCGCCCAGCTGGAGCGTTCCCACCTATCGCCCCGGTCCGCGCTACTACTACACCGACGAAGGAATCGCCGCCGCAAAGCAGGTCTATCAGCAAATTTACAAACCGAAGAATCCCGGTCCCGACGACTGGACGAAGAAGCTCGTCTTCGGCCCCATGACCGAGGCTCCCGATGTTCCGGATCACGTGCTCTACGACGGCAAGGTCGCACGACGCGCCGTGGAGACGATTCGCAAACTGGCCGCCAAGCCAAACCAGCCCTGGTTCCTCGCGGTTGGATTCATCAAACCGCACACTCCTTTCATCGCGCCAAAGAAATACTGGGACCTCTACGATCCGGAGAAAATTCAACTTGCCGACTGGCAGCAATTCCCCGATGGCGCGCCTGGCGTCGCCGGTCACGGCTCCCACGAGATTCGCCGCTACACGGACCAGCCGAAGAATGGCGAATTCACCGAGGCCAATCAACGCAAACTCAAGCACGCCTACTACGCCTGCGTCAGCTACATCGACGCCCAGATCGGCCGCGTCCTCAACGAGCTCAAAAGCCAGGGACTTGACGACAACACCATCGTCGTCCTCTGGAGCGATCATGGCTACCACCTGGGAGAGCAAGGTCTCTGGGGAAAGACCACCAACTACGAACTCGACACTCGCGTCGCGCTCATCGTCCGCGCGCCCGGAGCCAAAGCCAATGGCCAACCCTCCCGCGCCCTCGTCGAACTGGTCGACATCTATCCGACACTCGCCGATTTCGCGGGACTGCCCCTGCCCGATCATCTCGAAGGAACGAGCCTTCGCCCCCTTCTCGACCAACCCGACCGCCCCTGGACGCAGGCAGCCTTCTCGCAATACACCAAAGGCAAACTCCGCGGCTATGCGATGCGCACAGAGCAACACCGTTTCGTCGAATGGCTGAATCCCGCGACCGACGACATCGCTCAAACCGAACTCTACGATTACGCGAGTGATCCATTGGAAAAACGAAACCTCGCGAAGGATCAGCCCGAACTCGCCGCGCAATTATCCGCCAAACTCAATCGCGGCCAGGGCTGGCGCGCGGCAAAACCCAAACCGCGCCAACTCACACTCGGCGTCCCCTTCTCCGACCACATGGTTTTGCAGCGCAACAAACCCATCCGCATCTGGGGCGCCGCCGCGCCGAACTCACCCGTTTCCGTCAAATTTTCCACGGACACTCGCAAGACCCAATCCGGAGCCGACGGCAAATGGGCCATCACTATTGATCCGCGCGCCGCCAATTCCACGCCGCAATCCATCGAAATCAAATCCGGCTCCGAGTCGATCCAACTGAAAGACATCCTCATCGGCGATGTCTGGCTCTGCGCCGGCCAGTCCAACATGCGCTGGATGGTCAAACAATCCGACAAAGCCAAAGAAGAAATCGCGAAAGCCAATCACCCCAACCTGCGGCTCATTCATTTTCAGGACCGCCTTTACCCAACCGGAAAGAAATACTCACTCGCCCACCTTCGCGGGACGACCGAGGAAAACTACTACCGCACGGACGGCTGGCAGCGTTGTACGCCCGAGACCGTCGCCGAATTTTCTGCCGTCGCCTACTTCTTCGGAGAAACCCTGCATCGCAAATCCAACGTGCCCATCGGTCTCGTTCACAACGCCGTCGGAGGCGTCCCCATGGAAACCTACCTGCCTCCCTCCGCATTCGCCAAGGACCCGGAACTGGCGCCCCTGACAAACGACTACCTCAATAACCCGCTTTATCCCGAATGGTGCCGAGGCCGCGCTGCGCTCAATCTCTCGGCCTGGATCGACGCCGGAAGCATCCCGCCCACTCCCGGCCATCCATTCGCCCCCAGCTTCCTCTGGAACGCCGGGATGAAAGACTGGACACGTTTTCCGCTTCAAGGCTTCGTCTGGTATCAGGGCGAGTCCAACGCCACGGTCGGCCCCGCGCATCAGCTCTCCCTGGATCCCGCCGTCAACGAACGCAAGTTTCGCGCGCTCATATCCAGTTGGCGCGAGGCATGGGCAGAGCCGGAGATGCCTTTCCTGTTCGTTCAACTTCCCGGAATGAATCGCGATTGGGAGTTATTTCGCGAGATGCAGGACAAAGTCGCCCTCGAGGACTGGAACACTCGCATGGCGGTGACTATCGATGTCGGACATCCAACAAACGTGCATCCGACCAACAAACGCCCCGTCGGCGAACGTCTGGCCGCGCTGGCGCTGCATGGCTCTGCCGCCGCGCGGCCGATCAACAATTCTTACAATGTGGCCGACAACAGTATCCGCGTCGGATTCGACAAATCGCTAACGACACGCGACGGAGCCAAAACCGTTCGAGGCTTCGCCGTGGCATTCGAGACCAACGGCCCATTCGCCGAAGTCCCCGGGACAATCAAAGGGACCAATGTCACGTTCAAAGCCGATCGCAAGATCCTGTCGTTCCGGTATGCATGGGCCAACGATCCGAGCGACGCCAATCTCGCTGGAACCAACGGGCATCCCGCCGCGCCGTTTCGATTCGACAATTGGAAAGTCGCCATGGCGAAACCCGGCGAGTCCGCTCCGCCCAAACCGGTCAATCGCTCGCCCGCGCGAGCCCTGACCTGCGCCGCATTTACCGGCGGCCCGGCCAACACCAGTTTCGAAAACATTAAGGCCGGCCCTTTCACTGAATTGAAGGTCGATGGCTTGGTCCTCCGAGCCGCCCCCGGCCACGCCGAGATCAACTCTCGATTCGCGCACACCGGCAAACAGTGCCTGCGCCTTTTCG
The DNA here is from genome assembly GCA_047618185.1 of Limisphaerales bacterium. GTDB lineage: Bacteria > Verrucomicrobiota > Verrucomicrobiia > Limisphaerales > JAYPEY01 > JAYPEY01. The sequence continues at coordinate 5,293 of JBLHKZ010000047.1, read as the reverse complement.
GCGGAGAGAACACCAGCCTTGAGATCGATTTGCCGCCTCTGGAGAAACCAGGCGAGATCCGATTTCAGGCTGAACGCTGGACCAAACGAGATCCGTTTAAATTCCGGGTCGAAGCCAACTTCGGCGCCAGCGGCGGATGGAAGGAGATCTACAACGGCGACAAACTGCTAAAAGTCGGCGCCCGCTTCCTTTCCGATGTGCGCATCCCACTGAACGGCGACATCCCCAAAAAGCTGCGGTTCACCTGCTCTGCGCCAAAGAATTCCGGAGCCCTCATCGACTCCTTTCAGATCACATCCGCAGTGAAGATGAAACTGATTTCGACAACCGCGCCAGCGCCAAGCCATCCGATCTTGATTGGCAAGAAACACAACGCGCTACTGAAGATCACGATCAATACGTCCGGATCGTTGGAGCCCCTGAAACTCACTCAGGTCAACGTCCAGTTGCGACCTGCAGATGGGCCGTCACTTTCCGCCAGCGATCTCTCTGTTTGGATCGATGGAGGCGTCCCCGGTCAGGGCAGACTTGAATTCACCAACGGCCTTATCGTGAACGAGAGCATTAGTTTTAATGGTTCGACAGAACTATCGGCGGGAGAAAACACAATCTGGATTTCCGGCGAACCACGTTCCAACGCACGCCTCGGGTCATCCGTCAGCGCAACTTGCTCTCACATTCAAATTAACGGCGAGACGTGGCTGGTCACGCCAGATAAGGCCCCAATCATTCAACGCATCGGCGTGGCCCTTCGCCAGGCCGGCCAGGACGACGTCCACACCTACCGCATCCCCGGACTGGCCACGACCACGAAGGGAACTCTCATCGCCGTCTACGACAATCGCTACACAGGCCGAGGCGACCTGCCCGGCGACATTGACGTCGGCATGAGCCGCTCCACCGATGGCGGACAAAGCTGGGAGCCCATGCGGGTCATCATGGACATGGGCGACGATCCCAAATGGAATCACGACGGCATCGGCGATCCGGCCATTCTGGTCGACGACCAACGCGGCACAATCTGGGTTGCCGCCACCTGGAGCCACGGCAACCGTTCATGGAACGGATCCGGCCCCGGATTGACGCCCGAAGAAACCGGCCAACTCATGCTCACCCGCAGCGACGACGACGGGCTCACCTGGTCGAAACCAATCAACATCACCCAACAGGTCAAGGATCCCAAATGGCGCTTCGTCCTCCAAGGTCCCGGCGCCGGCATAACGCTCAGGGACGGAACCCTCGTTTTCCCGGCGCAATATCGCTCCGCCCCCGACGGCCCGCACGAAGGCAAGCCCTTCTCGACCTTGATCTACTCAAAAGACGGCGGCGCGACTTGGAAGATCGGAACTGGCGTCGAAGTAAACACGAACGAGGCTCAACTTGTGCAACTCGGTGACGGCTCAATTATGATCAATTGCCGCGACCTCCGCGGCGGCTCGCGGCGCGTCGCCATCACCCGCGACCTCGGTCAAACCTGGATCGAGCATCCCACCTCCCGCAAGGCCCTGCCAGAACCTGTCTGCCAGGCCAGCATACTTCGCATCGAACACAAGAATCACGGCCCTCTCCTCTTCTTCGCCAATCCGCCCCAGACGCGAGGCCGCTCCAACATGACCATCAAGGTCAGCAATGACGAAGGCATGACCTGGCCTGAGAAATGGCACACCCTGGTCGACGAGAGATCCACCGCCTACTCCTGCCTGACCCGCGTCGATGAAGACCACATTGGACTTATTTACGAAGGCCCGAGGGAACTCTACTTTGTTCGCTATTCGATTGAGGAGTTGATGCGGAATTAAGCTCCCGTCAGTTGCTCTCATTCCTCACCAGCTCCATCCCCCGAAGCCGATCCGCCTGCGCGCGTTTGCGATCGCCTATTGAAGCAAAAACATCAGCCTGCGCCAGATAGTATATCCCGCATTCCGGTTGCAATTCGATCGCCTGCGTCAGGTCGGCCACGGCTTCACTGCACCGACGAGCGACATGAAGCTCCATGCCTCGCTGGTAGCGCAACTCACCAACCTGGCAGGCGTCCCCGGCCTGACAATTCTCTATCACGTTTGTGTAGTCCTCTATCGCTCCGGTATGGTCTCCGAGAGCGACGCGAATATCGGCGCGAAACCGGCAGTCGTCCGCAATCGATTCCGAATTTTTTAAAACCGGCGTGCAGGCGGCTTCCGCCACTTTATACCGCTCCAACCGGATCAGATAGCACACGCGCAACCTGACTGCTCGCAGGTGGGCTGGCATCAAGCGCCGCGCGAACTCCAACTCGGCAAGAGCCTCGTCCATCCGGCCCAGCGACGCCAGACATGCCCCACGCCCCGCGTAGAACTCCGCGTTTGCGGGATCGATCAAAATCAATTCTGTAAAAATCTCCACCGCCTCCTCGTGTCGAAGCAAACACCGCTCGCCAACAAAAGCGCGGCGGCGAAAGCCCTCCAAAGCAACGCGATACGTCCGAGTTTCGGGAATGCGTTCACGGCAGTGTCACTTCGAATCAAACGCCACCTTCGCCAGATAGATCGAGCTCTTGCCCTCATGCGATGAGTAATAGCTGATCCACAGCAGGTCGTCCTTCCACACCAGTCCCGCGTAGCTCGTGTCCCCGCCCGAGGGCAGCTTTAGACATTCGGTCAACTTCCCCTTTTCCGGATCCAACCACGAAAGCGAGGTGCGTGTTCCGCCGCGATAAAGCCGCGTCACGGCGATAATATTTCCGTCGGGCAATTGGATCGTCGCCGGTCCGCCGATTCGGAGATTCAGCTCGGTCCAATCCCACTTGTCATAGGGCGGCTTCGCCTTGCCCAAAAACGCCATCTTGTTCCCGGTCTCATGCCTAAATAGACACAGCGCCGAATCGTCCTCCAGAAATAGAATCGAATCCTCACCAACTCCCTTGTCGACGTTCAACTCCGGGATCAGCCGTTCGTAATTTGCGCCGTCCTTGCTGCGATAGAAGCGCGCGATGCGATCCGTACGCACGCGATCCGTCCGGTATCCCATGGTGTAGCAATAGCCTTTGTGCCATTGCGCGCGCCACAGCCAGAAACCCGGATCGCCAATCCGGTTCTCCTTCGTCCATGTCTTCCCCTTGTCATCGGAAAACCAGACAAACGAATGGTAGCGAATCTCCTTCTCCGCCTGCATGCCCGCGCCGTTGAGCATCAGCCGCCCATCCGGCGTCACCGAGATCTTGGCGTCGCGCAAATCCTCAATGTCGTGAGTCACCAGCGCCAGTGACTCCCACTTCTCGCCGTCGTCGGAAACAATCACGCGAATGGAACCATCCGGCGACACGTGCCGCGAGCCTTCACGAAACACGCAATACCAACGCCCCTGGTGATGCAACAGGTCGGTAAAGGCGTTGTGCTTGCCCTGGTCCCAGATGCGTTTCGACTCGATGAGCCGGGGTGTCGGGCGTTCGGAGGCCGCCACGTTCAAGGTCCACCCAAGGCAGAACGCCAACACAATCAACACGCGTTTCATAAACATTCAGGCTCAGACGTTAGTTTCATTTGTTTCCTTCGATTCATCGACAATGGGGATCGTGCAATTAACAAACAGCCACGAAATCGCGCAGAGGATATAGGCGCATCCAGCCGTCATGAACACAACCTTCCAGTCGAATTCCCGGGAAAGAAATCCATAGACAATCGGCGCTGAAATGGAGCCGATGCCCGCGATGGAATTGTTAAACGCAAACACTGACGCCGTCGCTTTTCCTCCAATGTCCGTAACCACGCCCCAACTCGTCGACAGGCTCATATCGCCAAACAATTTCACGAAGAACAAAAAACCGCAAAACACGTAGGGCGAATCGAACCACCAGATCACGGCGATAAAAAGCACCACCGCCGCCATCCCCTTGCCGAAGCACGCGACCCCGCTTCGAGTCCATCGCTTGTTGCCCGTCTTCCGGATAATCCAGTCGTTCAACGCTCCGCCCACGAATCCGCCCAGGGCGCCGCCGAGCAATGGCAGCGCCCAATTGAAGCCCATTTCCTTGTATTTCAACGCATAGGTCTCAAAGAGAAAGAGTGGGATCCAGGCGGAGAAAATATTGTCCGCAAAGGTGCTCAGGATCGACTGAATGTTCAGGCAGACCAGGTTAATGAGAGCCCGAGGTTTCAGACTGCGAAGCAATTGGAGCTTCGACATTTTCGGGGCCGGCTCTCCGTCCGCCTTTGCGGGCTCAACGACCGTCGATGATTTTTCGTCCCCCAGAAGCTTTGCCTCCGCGTCATTCACTCCCGGATGTTCCGCCGGGGTGTTCCGAAACCAGACGAAGAAGACGATTCCATGGACAATGCCAATCCCGGCCAGGATATAGACCGCCGTACGCCATTGCAGGCCAAAGTATCCCAGCATGAGCGAGCCCACGATCAGCGACGCGCCCACGCCTCCAAGACGCGAGGCGGCGACGCCGGCCAGTCCCTGCAGGGTCGTCCTGATCGGCGTCGCAAACCAATTGCGAGCGACTCGACTGATGTTCGCCAGCACGGCGGACTGTCCGATTCCTAACGCGATCCGCCCTCCGTGCAACATGCCAAATGAGGGAGCCCAGGCGTGCATCGCCAGCCCCAGCGACCAGACGATGATCAAAATCGGCAGGATAAACCTGACGCCCAGTGCGTCAGTCGCCATGCCGATGGGAAACTGCGACCATGAGTAAAAAAGTGAAAATCCGCTGTCCAGCAGTCCCAGTTGCACGTTGTCCAACCCGAATTCCTCCTTGATCGCCGGCTTGAACAGAGCGAACGCGTAACGATGGACGTAGAGCATCCAGGACGTGAAGAACGCCAGGCAAAACATGACCCAGCGCATTCGCGTCGGACGCTGGGTTGCGGATGACGTGTTGTTCATAGCTCAGGCCGCTTGAGACTTTTCAACAAGCGTAACCACGGATGAACACCAATGGACGCAGATGGTCCGAACCTGCGAAGGGGCGCCCGAAAAAGTAGAATGGGATTCATCCCGCTTTCTCATACCGATCGAACGGTCAACGTCCAATAACGGGATAAATCCCGTTCTACTCTTCGCCCATCTGTGTTTATCCGTGTTCATCTGTGGTCAAGAATTGCATTGAAATCGATCAATCCGAAGTCGTCAAAATCCGCAAGACCTTGTCGCAGGCAAACGCGATTTCCTCATCCGTCATTTCGATCGCATCGAGATGAATGTAGCCCTCGTCAGTGTGGTGCGCGCGCGGCACGACGGTCGGGTTGCCCGACTTCAACTCGGCCTCCAGCGAAGCGGCGGTGTGCCCGGTGATCTTCGGATCCGGCGTCAG
>JBLHKZ010000046.1:0-27100 GCA_047618185.1 Limisphaerales bacterium | reverse complement strand
CTGGTGGAGGCGGCGGGAGTCGAACCCGCGTCCCATGAAAAATCTTCCAGTCGTGACTACATGCTTAGTCAGGTTTAAATTGTCGGCAGCTCAATGACGACCTGACACGAATTGAGCCGCGTAGTCCGCATGGTAAAGTCTCAATAAAACGCGCGCAGTCTCCGCGTCTCATCCAGCCTGCTGCTTTCGCTCCTCCGCCTAGCAGGCGTTGATGGAAGAACGTCGTGGCGCTTAGGCCGCGAGAGCCAACTCTTCGTTGTTAGCAGTTGTTTTTTGATCCGCTTTTTTACGAGGCCAACGAATCATCCTCGGCATGCCACTTCCAGAGCCATCTCCAGGTCGAAACCAGTACGCCCCCAGTTCCAGAGTGTCATCGACAGTGTGCGCAGCTTTCTGCGTCCCGTCTTTGACCAGCTGCATTGTCGGGGAACATTCGCTCCCGGTCAAGCTGAGGTAAGTCGATTTGTGGGGGAAGCGTGCAATTCAGTTTTCTGGCGGCGCGGGGGGCTGTGCCAAATGGGACTCCGGGGATGGCGTCTGTCTCTTTTTTCGAATTGGATCCGGGCGCAAAAAAGCGGGGCTGAATTGCTTCAGCCCCGCTTTGTTTGATTCTCGGTTTCTCGAGAAGGGTGACAGGCTTGCTTAGAAGCCGCCGCCGCCGCCGCCCATACCGTGGTGATCACCGCCGGCGGGTTCTTTCTCATCTTCCGGGATTTCCGTGATGAGGCACTCGGTCGTGAGCAGGAGTCCGGCGATGGAGCCGGCGTTCTGCAACGCGGTGCGCGTGACCTTGGCCGGATCGACGACGCCCGCTTTCACGAGGTCGACGTATTCGCCGGTGGCCACGTTGTAGCCGGTGTTGCCTTTGAGCTTCTTCACGTGCTCAACGATGATGGAGCCTTCGACGCCAGCGTTGGTCGAGAGCGCGCGGAGGGGCTCTTCGATGGCGCGCTTGACGATGTCGACGCCGATCTGCTCGTCCGCGTCTTCGAGGGCGAGCTTGCTGATCGCAGGCAGGCAGCGGAGGAGAGCGACGCCGCCGCCGGGGACGATGCCTTCTTCAACCGCGGCGCGGGTGGCGTGCAACGCGTCTTCGACGCGGGCTTTCTTTTCCTTCATCTCGGTTTCGGTCGCGGCGCCAACGTTGATGACGGCAACACCGCCGGCCAACTTGGCCAAGCGTTCCTGCAGCTTCTCGCGGTCGTAGTCGGACGTGGTCTCTTCGATCTGTCGGCGGATCTGTGCGACCCGGCCCTGGATCTCGGAGGTCTTGCCGTAACCTTCGACGATGGTGGTGTTTTCCTTGTCGACGACAACCGTTTTGACGCGGCCGAGGTCTTCGAGGGTGATGCTCTCGAGCTTGATGCCGAGGTCCTCGGTGATGCAACGGCCGCCCGTGAGGATGGCGATGTCTTCGAGCATGGCCTTGCGGCGATCGCCGAAGCCCGGGGCCTTGACGGCGCAGGTGCTGAGGTTGCCGCGGATCTTGTTGACGACGAGGAGGGCGAGCGCTTCGCCTTCGACATCTTCAGAGATGATCAACAGCGGTTTGCCGGCTTTCGCGGTCTGTTCGAGCACGGGTTGGAGATCGCGCAGTGTGCTGATCTTTTTCTCGTAGATCAGGACGTAGGCTTCCTCGAGCTTCGCTTCCATGGAGTCTGGATCGGTCACGAAGTAGGGGGAGAGATATCCCTTGTCGAACTGCATGCCTTCGACCACGTCGAGCGTGGTTTCAATCGACCGTGCTTCTTCGACCGTGATGGTGCCATCTTTGCCGACCTTGTCCATCGCGTCAGCGATGATTTCGCCGATCTGGTCGTCCCAGTTGGCGGATACGGTGGCGACCTGCTTGATCTCTTCCTTGTCCTTGACGCGCTTGGCGATTTTGGCGAGCTGTCCGACAGAAGAGTCAACGGCCTTCTGAATGCCGCGCTGGATGCTGATCGGGTTGGCTCCGGCGGTGACGTATTTCAGTCCCTCGCGGAAGATGGCCTCGCCGAGAACGGTGGCCGTGGTGGTGCCGTCGCCCGCGGCGTCGCTCGTCTTGCTGGCGACTTCGCGGACCATCTGGGCGCCCATGTTTTCGTAGGGGCACTCGAGGTCGATTTCCTTGGCGACTGTCACGCCGTCTTTGGTGACGGTCGGGGAGCCGAATTTTTTGTCGAGCACGACATTGCGGCCCTTGGGGCCGAGGGTCGCTTTAACGGCGCGGGCGAGCTTGCTCACGCCGCGGAGCAGCGCTTGACGCGCGGCTTCATCGAATAGTAGTTGTTTTGCAGCCATAGTATTTTTTTCTTTTCTGAAGAGTGATTAGCCGAGGATGGCGAGGATGTCGTCGGAGTTGAGGATCTTGTATTCCTTGCCGTCGAGTTTGACTTCGGTGCCGCCGTACTTGCTGATCAGGACGCGTTGGCCCTTTTTCACCTCGAACGGGATGACTTTGCCGTCATCATCTTTTCTGCCGGTCCCGAGGGACACGACTTTGGCTTCGGTGGGTTTCTCTTTGGCGGTATCAGGGATGATGATGCCGCCCTTTTTGACCTCTTGCTCTTCGACCGGTTCCACCAGCACACGATCGCCAAGCGGTTGTAGCTTTGTTGCCATAGTTTGTTTTCTTTGTTGTTCGTTTTCTTGTTGCTTGTGTGATGACCTTCGTCCGGCGATTGCCGGGAGGGAAAGTGCCGTTCCCACAAAATGGTTGGATGACGAATCAGTCCTTCTTCTCGTCGACGACTTCGGCGTCGATAATGGGTCCTTCTTCTTCTTTCTTGGATTCTTCTTCTTCGTCGCCAGCGTCTGCGGCGGGTTCGTCGCCCTGAGCGGGGTCTCCGTCTTCGGCCTGTTGGTCGGCGGCGCCGGCCTGGTAGATGTGAGCGGAGATTCCTTGAGCGACTTCGAGCAGGGCTTCGGTGGCGGACTTGATCGCGGCGATGTCGTCGCCTTCGAGCGTCGCTTTGGCGGCGACGATGGCCTCGTTGAGTTTGTCCTTCTCCACCTCGGGGAGTTTATCGGCGTTATCTTTGATGGTTTTTTCGGAACGATAGATCGCGGTGTCGGCCTCGTTGCGGGCTTCGACTTCTTCGAGGCGCTTGGCGTCCTCTTCAGCGTGGTCTTCAGCGTCCTGGCGCATTTTCTCGATCTCGTCCTGAGAGAGCCCGCTGCTGGCTGCGATGGTGATCTTCTGTTCCTTGCTAGTGCCCAGATCCTTGGCGCTGACGTTGAGAATGCCGTTGGCGTCGATGTCGAAAGTGACTTCGACCTGCGGCACTCCGCGCGGGGCGGGCGGGATGTCTTCGAGCTTGAATTTGCCGATGGTCTTGTTGTCTTTTGTGAACTCGCGTTCGCCCTGGAGAACGTGAATCTCCACAGCGGGCTGATTGTCGGCGGCGGTGGAGAAAATTTCCGATTTGCGGGTCGGGATCGTGGTGTTGCGATCGATGAGCCGGGTGAAGCGTCCGCCGAGGGTCTCGATGCCCAGGGAGAGGGGCGTGACGTCCAGCAGGAGGACGTCTTTCACGTCGCCCTTGAGCACACCGCCCTGAATGGCTGCGCCGATGGCGACGACTTCGTCGGGGTTGACGCCTTGGTGGGCTTTTTTACCGACGAGCGAGTCGGCGGTTTCAACGACACGCGGCATGCGGGTCATGCCGCCGACGAGAACGAGCTCGTTGATCTCGGAGGTTTCCAGTTCGGCGTCCTTGAGACAATCGCGAACGGGGCCGATGGTGCGCTCGAACAAATCATCGCAGAGTTGCTCGAGTTTCACGCGAGAGAGCTTGGAGCTGATGTGCTTGGGGCCGGTTGCGTCGGCAGTAATGAAGGGCAGATTGATTTCGTAATCCTGCGCGCTGGAGAGGGAGATCTTGGCTTTCTCGGCCTCTTCCTTAATGCGCTGCAGCGCGTCGGGTTGGCTGCGTAAGTCGATGCCGCTGGCGGCTTTAAAATCGTCGAGAATCCAGTCGATAATCTTGTTGTCCCAGTCGTCGCCGCCAAGGTGGGTGTCGCCGTTGGTGGCTTTGACTTCGAAAACGCCGTCGCCGATTTCCAGCACGGAGATGTCGAAGGTGCCGCCGCCGAGGTCGTAGACGGCGATTTTCTCGTCGGTCTTCTTGTCGAGTCCGTAAGCCAGGGCTGCGGCCGTGGGCTCATTGATGATGCGCAGCACTTCTAGGCCGGCGATTTTTCCGGCGTCTTTGGTGGCCTGGCGCTGAGAATCGTTGAAGTAGGCGGGGACGGTGATCACGGCCTGTGTGATGGTTTCACCGAGGCGCGTCTCAGCGTCAGATTTGAGTTTACTCAGAATCATGGCTGAAACTTCGGGCGGGCTGTACTGTTGCTTTTCGCCGTTGGACTCCACTTCGACGTGGACGTCGCCGTTGGCGGCGCGCACTACGCTGTAGGGCATGCGTTTGGTTTCCTCGCCGACCTCATCGAACTTGCGTCCCATGAATCGTTTGATGGAAAAAATCGTGTTGGCGGGATTCGTGACGGCCTGTCGTTTGGCGGCGTCACCGACGAGGCGTTCACCGCTCTTGCTGAATGCGACGACCGAAGGCGTGGTCCGCTTGCCTTCAGAGTTCTCCAGAACCACTGGATCTCCGCCTTCCATGACGGCCATGCAGGAATTCGTTGTTCCTAAATCGATGCCTAATACTTTTGCCATAAGAGATTTACGCTAAATTCGTAATCACCCCTCAGCAAACGTCGGGCCAGTTGCTTTGATTATATTGCAAGCTGTTCTTGTTGAATAGGTTGAATCAAATTAGTGGAATTGACACTGGTTCAAGAAGGGCCAATTGGTGTCAGACTGGCACAGGTTCAGTCCAGGTGTGACACGCCGAAGGAGCCGTGGGTGACACAGTTGGCTCAGGTTGAAGGTGCGGCTTGGCGAAGAAATCCGGCGAGTTCGCGGCTCAAAGCGTCGGGAATCCTGGTTGGCGTGTCGGAACCGGCGATGCATGCATGTTGGGTTGCGCCTTCAAAAAGCAGCTGGCCGGTTTCCGAGAGGACGCGGCCGGTGAAATCCAGCTTTATCCGGCCGAGCGATTTGAGGGAGATTTCGACGCTGAGAACGTCGTCATAGCGCGCCGGCGCCATGAATTGTCCAACGCAGTGGATGACCGGGAGCGAGAGTCCTTCGTCGTTCAACTTTTTCAATGAGAAGCCAATCGAACGAAAGAACTCCCCGCGGGCCGCTTCGAGTATATCGAAATAGCGGGAGTAGTAGACGTGATCGCCGACCGTGCAGTCGGCGTAGGTCACGCGATGTGGATGGCAATAGATTTGGGCGAGCGCCTTCACGGCGGGCGACGTTAGCGCCGGAATCGGGGAACGCGAGGCCGTTTGTTATGGGGCGTCAGTGGACGCGGAGAAGTCGGTTGCGCAAACGTCAATCGGGTCTATGTTGCGAGTCTGAATTCGCCGTAGGGGCGATGATCAAGGCGGGCTGAAAACGGTCCAAAAACGCAATAAACGCTGAAAAACTGACCTTCTTTTAACTTGTTTTCCTGATTGAACACGTCAACCTCCGACAATATTTTGTATCCCACCTCGTAGGCAATGAGCAAAGCAAGTCCTTCTCCGCTTTTCTTTAATCGGCAGCAAACCAGCGCTGGTGAAGGCGTGTCGTCTGAAACTTCCTGGGTTCCCAACACCGATGTCTATGCCACGGACGCGGGCCTGGTTGTTTCGGTCGAACTGGCTGGGATGAGGCGCGAAGACTTGGAGCTGGCAGTGGTTGGAAATCGCCTGAAAATCAGCGGCCACCGCTCCGATGGCTCGCGCGACGCGAATTCCAAGTTTCTGGTGATGGAGATAAATTACGGTTCGTTTGAGAGCGTGATCGATCTGCCGGAAGGTTGCGACATGGGCAAGGCGAGAGCGATCTACCAGAACGGTTTTCTACGGATTGAGATTCCCTCGAACTCAAAGACCACGCGCAAGCGCAAGAGCCCTATATCCTCGGATGAGTGAGCCGCTGGTTGTGCGGATTGGTTGAACAGGGATGTGAAGTGGTGATGTAAATCCAATGACTTCGCCAGACACCGAATTCATCAGCATCCTCGAAGCGACGGAGGCCGAAGGCGAATCCTCCAGTCGGGGCGCGTCTCGTTCGATGCCCAACACCCTGCCGATCCTGGGGCTTTCGGATATCGTGATTTTCCCCGGAATCGTTGCGCCCTTGCTGGTCGACACAAAGGAAGGCTCCCGGCTGATCGACGATGTGGTCGGGGGAGATCGGTTCCTGGGGCTGGTTCTGCAGCGGCGGGCGGACGTGGAGAACCCGATGCCAGACGATCTGTGGGAGCATGGCTGTGTCGGTCGGGTGACGAAGATGCTCAAACTGGCGGACAACACCGTCCGCGTTGAGGTTCAAGGACTGCGCCGATTTGAGATCGTCAAATATCAATCCCGACGCCCCTATCTCAAGGCGCGGGTGAAGTTCCTTTCGTCCGGCCGAAACCTGGAGTCGATCGAGCTGACCGCGCTGACGCGGAATACCCATGAGGTATTTGAAGAGATCATCGAATTGTCTCCCACGCTGAATGAATCCGTGCAGGTGGCGGCGCGCAATACGGACGACCCGAGCCGGCTTTCGGATCTGATCGCGGCCAATCTGAACCTCAGCCTGGAAGAGCGTCAGGAACTGCTGGCCATGAATCAGGTCGTCAAGCGGCTCAACCGACTTTTGCCCCTGCTCCACCGCGAGCGCGAAGTGCTGGCTCTCGGATCGAAGATTCAAAAGGACGTCGCCGGCGCGATGTCGAAGAATCAACGGGAGTTTTTTCTGCGTGAGCAGATCCGCGCGATCCAGCGTGAACTGGGCGAAAGCGATCCAGTGGCCGACGAGTTGTCGCTGCTGGGCAGGCAGATCGTTGAGAACGGACTCCCGGAGGAGGCGGCGAGCGTGGCGCGCAAGGAGTTGGAGCGATTGCAGACCACGCCGCCGGCGTCGGGCGAGCACACAATTATCCGGAATTATCTGGATTGGATCGTCCATCTGCCGTGGCAGAAGTCGACCAAGGATCGGCTGAATCTCGCCGAGGCTTCCCGCATTCTTGACGCCAATCATCACGGGCTTTCCAAAGTGAAGGACCGGCTGTTGGAATTTCTCGCGGTCCTCAAACTGAAGAATTCATTAAAAGGGCCGCTGCTGTGTCTGGTGGGTCCCCCCGGTGTGGGCAAGACCTCGCTCGGCAAAAGCGTCGCGTCGGCTCTGGGCCGAAAGTTTTTGCGCATTTCACTGGGCGGCCTTCGCGATGAGGCGGAAATCCGCGGTCATCGGCGGACCTATCTCGGCGCCATGCCCGGCCGCATCATCCAGGGTTTGCGCCGCGTCGAGAGTTCCAACCCCGTCGTGTTGCTGGACGAGCTCGACAAAGTCGGCGCCGATTCGCGCGGCGACCCCGCGGCGGCGCTTCTTGAAGCGCTGGATCCGCAGCAGAATCACGCTTTTACGGACCATTATCTCGATCTCCCTTTCGATCTTTCGCGGATTCTGTTTATCGCCACGGCAAATTGGCTTGAGCCCGTCCACCCGGCCTTGCGGGATAGACTCGAAGTCATCGAGCTTCCGAGCTACACGGTCGCGGAGAAACTTCAAATCGCGCGGCGGCATCTGGCGCCGCGCCAGCTTGAGGAGCATGGCCTGAAGAAAACCGACGTTCGCATTCAGGATTCAGCCTTGAAGGGGCTCGTGCAGGGCTATACCCGGGAGGCGGGTTGCCGGCAATTGGAGCGTGAGATCGCGGCCCTTGCCCGTAAGGCCGCGCGCGTCGTGGCCAGTCGACGCAAGCCCGGCAAGCCCATCGTCGTCAAAGGCGACTCCTTGCGTGAGCTTCTGGGCCCGCCGCGATATCACTCGGAGACGGCCGAGCGCATCGTGGAATGCGGCATTGCGATCGGACTGGCCTGGACGCCCGTCGGCGGAGAAATCCTTTTCATTGAGGCCACGCAAATGCCCGGCAAGGGAAATCTGATTCTCACCGGTTCACTGGGCGCCATCATGAAGGAAAGCGCGCAAACGGCGCTGAGCTACCTGCGCTCGCATGCCGACGCCATGGGAGTCGACGTGAAGGAGTTGGAGTCGCGGGACATTCACGTTCACGTGCCGGCCGGCGCCACTCCCAAGGACGGTCCCAGCGCGGGCGTGGCGATTGTGATGGCGTTGGCGTCGTTGCTGACGGGACGGCGAGTGCGTTCGGATCTGGCCATGACCGGGGAGATCAGCCTGCGCGGCCGCGTGCTTCCGGTTGGCGGCGTCAAAGAGAAGTTGATGGCCGCCCAGCGCGCGGGAATCAAGCGCGTCATCCTGCCTGAACAGAATCGCAAGGACTGGGAAGAAGCGCCGCCGGAGGTGCAAAACAAAATAAAAGTCAGTTTCGTGCGTCAAATCTCAGACTTGAATCCATTGGCCATCCTCAAAAAATGAATTTCACGCGCGCCATACCCCTTGTTTTCGCCGCTTTGCTGGCGGGCACGGGGTTGAACCTCGCTGCGGCGCCCGCCGCCGCAAGGCCCGAAAAGGAACGCAGCAACGCGACCCTCCAGGCGGGGCAACGGGTCGCGCGTGAGCTTTTGTCGCAGCGTCCGTTGGAGAATTCCAGCGTCCGCGGCACGATCAAGATCCGCCCGAAGAAGGGCCGTTCGCGCGAGATTTCGTTCAAGTCCGAAATCATTGTCGGAACGAATTCCTGGAACAGCGGCTACGAGACGGAAGCGACTCCGGAAGTTCCCGCCACGCGGCTCACCATCGTCCACGCTGAAAGTAGGGCCGCCCAGTTTCTGCTTGAGACCTCAGACGCGAACGGCGTTTTCGGCGCCCCAAGAGCGCTGACCTGGAAAGAGTCGCTCAAGCCATTTGCCGGTTCTGATTTTCGAATTATGGATCTGGCCTACCCGCACTCGGATCACCTTGCCTGGCCCGAGCAGTATATTCTAAGCAGGGACATCCGGCGCAGCAAAGCGTGCTACGAGCTGGAGAGCGTGAATCCCAATCCGGCCAACGGCGGCTTCGCTAAAGTGATTTCCTGGATCATTGTCGACAATGGCGCGCCGGCCTATATCCACGGCTACGACCAACAGGGCAAAGAGGTTCTTCGCTTCGAACCGCAGGGAATTCGCAAGATTGATGGCGTCTACCAGGCGACGGAGTTTTACATCAAGAATCGGAAGACCGGTTCCCGCACGACCCTGAAGTTTGACTTCGACGCTGCTACAGAGGCCAGGTGATACATTCTTCGGCCGCGTGACGGAACCCGCGTTGCTCTGTCGGATTTCTATTGGCATCACCCACTGGCATGGCGGAACCCTCGGAAACTGAAGACACGCGCCCCTCGACGGCGGCGGCGTGGGAATCTTCCGAACACGCCGCAATCTACGAGGAGCACTCGCGGACGATTTACTACCTCGCGCTGCGCATGCTCAGCAACCCGGAGCAAGCCGAGGACGCGACGCAGGATGTTTTCCTAAAAGCCTTTCGCAAGCTCGACACCTTTCGCGGCGACGCCGGCATTCGGACCTGGCTCTATCGCATCGCGATCAATCATTGCCGCAATGTGCTGCAGAGCTGGCACCGACGCACGATGGTGAGCAATGTCGACGACGCAGTCTGGGAGACGACTCCGAACCGCGGCGATTCGCCCCTGCGCGTTTTGGAGACCAAGGAGCTCGGCGAGCGCATTCAGACCACGCTCGATCGGCTGCCTGAGGAATACAGCCTGCTGCTGTTATTGGTGGCCGACGAAAAGCTCAGTTACGAGGAAGTCGGCGAGCTGACCGAACAAACCGCCGACGCCGTTCGCGGCAAACTGCACCGAGCGCGCAAAGCCTTCCGCGCCAACTTCGAACAATCGCACTGAATCAAAAAGACCCTTAACCACAGATGGACACGGATGAACACAGATGTTTCAGACAACGCCTGACGGCGTTACAACGGAACGGGAGCCAACGGAGGGAACAGAGAATCGGAAAAGCCGTCTCTGTTTCCTCCTGTTTATTCCGCAGTTCTTCCCATCTGTGTTTATCCGTGTCCATCTGTGGTCAAAAAATGTATCGCTGTTCTTCGGCCCCATCGAATCATGGAATCTGAATCTGAAAATCTTCGGCATCGTTCTCGCGAGAAAGAGGAAAGCCTTGGCGAACAGGCGTCCGGCGCGGAGGCAAAGACCCTGGAGTTTGAAACGCCGGAGGAGTTAATCCGTCACGACGCGAAGGAGACGCAAGTCCCGGCCGAAGTGGAGACCCGGCTCAAGCAGTCGCTCGCGGATGAGCCCAAAGCCAAACCGGGATTCTTGCGGCGGCTCTTCGGCGGGGGCAAATGAGCGTCTATGGACCCGCTGGCGTTTTGCCTGATTGCCTGTTACTTTGCGACTGTGTCTTCCCCTTAACGACGCCCTTTTCCCGCCATGATTTCCGCCCGCATTGATGAGATCGAAACGCTGATCCGGGCACGGTATCCGATCCTCTATATCTTGTCCGGCGAGGAATCCCGAGTGCTGGAGGCGCTGCTCGAAATCGGAACGCGTCGACGAAAAACGGTCCTTGAATGGAGCTGCAACACCGGGCTGATTGCGGCCGGCATTTCCATCCAGTCCAAGCAATCCCGTGACGCCGGAACGAAGGAGCCCCTGGCTGCTCTGGATCGGGCGATCGAGCAGGTCGATCCGGCGATTTTTGTCTTCAAGGATTTTCATCCGTTCCTTGCAAAAAGTCACGGCGCCGTCATTCGTCGGTTGAAGGAAATCGCGCATCATCTGAAGAACAGCCACAAGACGATCGTGATCGTGTCGCCGGTTCTGGAGATTCCGACCGAGCTGGAGAAGGAGGTGACGCTGGTGAATTTCCCCCTGCCCGATCGGGACGAATTGGGCGCGCTGCTCGACAGCATCATTCGGGATGTCGGCGCGCTGGAGAATGTGAGTGTCGATCTCGACGGCGGTGGCAAGGAGCGCTTGTTGCAGGCGGCGCTGGGGCTGACGTTGGGTGAGGCCGAGAACGTTTTCGCGCGCATCATCGTGAAGCATGAGAGCCTGACCGGCGATCATGTGAACGAAGTCTTCGCCGAGAAGCAGCAGGTCATTCGCAAGAGCGGCCTGTTGGAATACTGTTCGCCGGAGGAGGATTTCAACCAGGTGGGCGGGTTGGGGGCCCTGAAGGGTTGGCTGCTCAAGCGCGCGGTCGCATTCACGGATCAGGCTCGCGACTTTGGTCTGCCCGCGCCCAAGGGCATTCTGTTGATCGGCGTCCAGGGCTGCGGCAAAAGCCTGTGCGCGAAAGCCGTCGCGAGTCTCTGGCAATTGCCGCTGCTGCGCTTTGACATGGGGCGGATGTTCGGCAGCTACGTGGGCTCCTCGGAGGAAAATGTTCGCAAGGCCATCGCGGTCGCCGAATCGGTGGCTCCGACGATTCTGTGGATTGATGAGATCGACAAGGCCTTCGCCGGGACGCGTGGATCCGGCTCCAGCGATGGGGGCACGACGGCGCGCGTATTCGGCACGCTGTTGACCTGGCTTTCCGAAAAGACTTCGCCGGTTTTTGTGGTGGCGACGGCGAACGATATTTCCCATCTGCCGCCCGAGCTTTTGCGCAAGGGGAGGCTCGATGAGATCTTCTTTGTCGATCTGCCGGGCGAGCTGGAGCGCCAGGATATTTTTAAAATTCACCTAACCAAACGCGGCCGCGACCCGGAGGCCTTTGACACGGCGGCGCTGGCGGCGGCGTGCGAGGAATTTAGCGGCGCCGAGATCGAAGAGGCGATCGTCAGCGGGCTTTACGACGCATTCAGCGAAGGCGTGGATCTGGGCACGGAACACGTTCATGGCGCGCTGCGGCAAACCATTCCATTGGCGCGCACAATGGCCGAGCAAATGCGGGCGCTGCGCGAATGGACCGACGGCCGGGCGCGCCCCGCGAGCGAGTGATGCTGTTGGAGCAAATCCGATCAACGATGAATGAACACAAATTGGGACAGCGGTCGACAGCCACCGGGCCAATTTGTCATTTCCGCCATTCATTCGTATTTATTCGTGTCCATTCGTGGTTACTTGGCAGGCGAGTTTGGGCATAGTCGTGTAAGAGCAGAGACATGAGCCGATTTGCTAATCTAGAGTTCGACGGGAAAACGCAGGAAGCGAGCGAGTCGAGCGAGCCGCTGAAGGACGAAGCGCATTTTCTGACGGAGGCGCTGGCGGCGTTGGCGAACGGCGAGTTTGATCGCGCGCACAAGGCCTACGCCAAGGCTCTGGAATACGATCCGGACAGTCTTCCTGCCTGGCTTGGACAGGCGTGGATGCTGATCGAACTTGAAGAGTTTCAGCAGGCCGGACAGTGGGCGGATCGGGCGATGGAGCGGATTGGAGAGGAGCCGGATTTGCTCGCCGCAAAGGCGGTCGCGCTGGCCCGGTGCGATGATCCGGAAGCGGCGATGGCCTTTTCCGACTTGGCCATCGAACGCGCCGCCGAGCAGCCTTATCCCTGGATCGCGCGCGGCGACGCTTTGCTTTCAATCGACGAAAACCAGGCGGATTACTGTTTTGGCAAAGGGCTTCAATGCGAGCCGGAGAACTGGCTTTGGCCCTGGCTGATTTCGCGCGCCTACGTTCACTACGAAAAGTTCACTCTGGCGATGAAGCACGCGCAATCGGCGTTGGCGTTGGACGCGGGCCATTGCGTGGTCTGGCTGCAGGCCGCTCGGTGTCAGCGAGCGCTGGGGCTGGGGGATCTGTCGACCGCGTCTTACGAGCGCGCGCGCGAGCTGCATCCCGGCGGCGGCGAAGCGCGGGAGGCGCTGAGCGAGATGTCCCGCTCCGGCGTCGGCGGCAAACTTCGAAACTGGACGCGTCGACTTTTTTTCAAATGAAATCGCTGGATCTGGATCTTTTACTGGGCAGCGCCAGGGAACTCAGCGCGTCGGACCTTCATCTGGTCGTCGGCTCGCCGCCGGCGTATCGCATCAATGGTGAGATCATTGTCGCGGACGACGACGCGATCACGGCCGGGTCGGCGGAAGCGGCCGCGATGAGCCTGCTGAACGAGGAGCAGAAACAGAAGTTTAGCGAGGATTGGGAACTCTGCATTTCGTTGATGCATAAAGAGGCGGGACGCGTGCGGGTGACCTTCTATCGACGCAACGGCATTCCCGAAATGTGCTTTCGCTTTTGCGGAGATCGCATTCCGACCCGCTCGGAACTTGGTTTGCCGGAGCGGATCGATGAAGTCGCGACCCGCCCGAACGGGCTTTTTCTCATCACCGGCCCCACGGGAGCGGGCAAGACGACGACGCTGAATTACATGGTCAACCTGATCAATCGCGAACGACGCTGCAAGATCGTCACGATCGAGGATCCGATCGAGTATGTGCACGAAAACCGGCGGGCGATCCTGGTGCAGCAGGAGGTCTTGACGGACACCAAGTCCTTCAACAGCGCGCTGATTCATGCGCTACGGCAGGATCCGGATGTGATTGTCGTGGGTGAGATTCGCGATCACGAGGCTATCAGCACGGCGCTGACCGCCGCCGAAACGGGGCATCTGGTTTTGGCGACGATGCACTCGCCCAATGTCGCGCATGCCCTCGAGCGGATCATCGGCGTGTTTGAAGGCAGCGCGCAGAAACAGGTGATCATGCAGCTCGCGACGGGGCTGATCGGGATACTCTCGCAGCAGTTGCTGGCCTCGGTGGATCGTTCCGGCCGGGCGCTGGCCTATGAATTGTTGCTGGCCAACAACGCGGTGAGAAATCTGATTCGCGAATACCATCTGCATCAGTTGGAAAACATCATGCAGATGGGCGCGCGAGACGGGATGATACTGATGGACGATTCCCTGCATCAGCTTTATGCCCGCTGCGAGATCAGCTACGACACGGCTTTGACGCACGCCCGGGAACCGGACAAGATCAAATCCCGAATCAGTAAGCCCTGACACGGACGCGCGAGCATGGAAAACACCGGCGGCATGACGAACCAGGAGATCATAGGGATGGTCAAGATCTTCGGTCTTGTGGGGTTGGATATCGGCGTGGCGGCCTGGCTTCTCTATCGAAAGATCACGATGGTGGAGGAGGACGAATTTGGCTTCCAGGTGTTTCGCTGGACCGTGGCGGCCAACGCGCTTTTGGCGATCCTCTGGTGGCTGGCGCCGATGATGGCGATGGGCGGATTCGTCCCCATTTTTGCCCTGTTGGGGATTGTCGTTTGCGGGCTCGTGATGGGGGCGTGCATCGCGCCGAGCATTATCGGACCGATCGCCGGCTTGGTGACGGGAAATCTCGACGGCAGCAACGAGCCACAGAAACCAACGCCCGCTTACAGTACGGCTCTCGCGTTTCGGAATCGCGGCGAGCCGCAAAAGTCTCTCGCGAAGATCGCTGAGCAGTTGGAGGAATTTCCCCACGACTACGAAGGAATGATGCTGATCGCCGAGATCCACGCGTTTGACTTGAGGAACCTGCCCAGGGCCTGCGAGGCGCTCGAGGATCTGCTCGACCATGGCGAGTTTCCGCCCGGGCGAAAATCCGCCATCTTGACCACCATGGCCGATTGGGAATTGGAGATTGGCAAGAACACCGAGGGCGCGCTGCGCGCCTTCGAACGCATCATGGAGCTCTTTCCGAACACCGAGCTGGCACGGAAGGCGGAGCAGCGCATTCTTCGATTGCCCACGCCGCAGGTCATGGATGGGCGCGCCGAGTCGCGAGTGCACACCTTGCCCAGTCAAAGGGCGGCCGGCGACGGCGAGGCCGCCGCAAAGCCCGGCGATCCCGATCCCGATCCCGATCCCGAGGCTGAGGCTCGGCAGTTGGCGGATTATTTGATCGGGCGGCCGGAGGACGAAGACGCTCGAGAAAGGCTGGCGCTGCTCTACGCCGAGCATTACAAGCGCGTCGATCTGGCGGCGGATCAACTGGAGCATCTGATTAGCGATCCGCGGCAGCCGCGCTATCTGACTGTTCGGCGTTTGAATCTCCTGGCGCAGTTCTACATGCGCCACGCGCTCGATGGCGAGTCGGCCAGGGATTGTCTCCTACGCATCGTCGACATGTTTCCCGGGACGTTCGTCGCCCAACTCGCGGAGCAGGATATGAATCGCGTGCCGGACTCGGCGACGCTGCGAAGGAAATCCGAAGCGGTGCCGATGTCGACGGCGGAGAAGGATCTTGGATTGAAGGGAAAGCCTGTCGAATGGAAGTGATTTTCGAGCGACTGCAGGGCCTGCTGATATTCACTGCGGTCTTGTTGGCTTTGGGCCTGTTGGCCTACGGGGGGCTCCAGCGGCAGGTCGACAGTCCCGGGGCGGAGATCGTGAAGTGGGTTCTCACCGGAGTGGTGGGCTACGGTTACTTTTTTCATTTGAAGCCCATGACGGCCGTCGGCGGACCCTCCGCTTTGGTCGCCCTGTTGTTGGCTCTGCTCGTCGGCCTCATTCTCGCGATTATCTGGGTTCCCCCGATCCTGAATTTTATTACCCGACCGATCATGGATCTCTTCATCGGCGGCTGGTTCGTGACTGAGAAACGCCCCTTTTATGCTCTGGCAAAGGGGCGACGCAAACGCGGCGAGTTCACGACGGCGATTAAGGAAATCGACAAGCAGCTGTGTTTGTTTCCCGGGAGCGCCGAGGGGCGGCTGTTGAAGGCGGAGATTCAGGCCGAGGATATCGGAGACGTGGACGCCGCTGCGGACACCATCGATGAACTGGTCGAGCGGGAGGAATCGAATCCGGAGGTTGCGCCGCCGGCATTGATGAGGCTGGCCGACTGGCGGTTGCGATTAGGGGGCGATCCGGAGGCGGCCGAAGCGGCGCTCCAGGGGCTGATCGGCCTGTTTCCGGAAAGCGAAGTTTCGGCGGCGGCGCAGACACTACTTAGACGCCTGCCTGATCGGGCGCGATTGAAGGCGAATCCATCGTTGCGGGATGCGCTTCAGCCCAGGAAAACGGCCAAACGCGTTCGGGTCACCGCCAAGGCGATCGTGCAGCCGGACACGTTGGGCGCGCAGGCGACGCCGGACCGGGCCGAATGCGACACGATACGAATCGTGGAATCTGACCGTAAGAAGTCCTGAGAGTCGCTTCCATTCGACCACAAAAAAAGCCAGACCCGAGGGTCTGGCTTCGAAAGAAATGGATTGGCGCGATTAGCGCGGCAGGCGCAGGGCGATCTGCTTGTCGATTTCGGCGGCGAGGTCGATGTCCGTGCCGCCCGACTTCGTGCGCACCTGAGTTTGCACGAGGGTCAGGTTTGGCTCTTCCTCGGTGATCTTCACCCAGACGCTGCGCTGGTTGACCTTGGCTTCGAGCACCTGCTTGATCGAATCGTCGCCAATCAGCGTGCCAAACATGGCGAGCGTCTCTTTGGCGGCGGCATGCACGGGCGGCGCGGGCCGCTCGTAACGACTTTCGATCTTATCCTTTCTGAAAGGCACGCCGGCCGTTTTTTCACCCCCCACAGTGGTGATGCAGCCACCGCCCAGAAGGGCGAACATGGAAATCAATATGAGTCCTAGAAAATTCTTTTTCATGTGGGGCTAATGCAAACCGGTTTCATCAGGAGGCGTCAAGCCTTAACCATAGACGGGATTTCGGGCACGGGACTCCCAATTCCGTTCCTTGCCTTTGGGGCGGATTGGCTTAGAATGCCTGCCGAAACGATTCCTCCCATGCTCACCGTTGAACCCAAAACGCCGGACACATCGGCCTCGTCGGAGCCTTCCGGGAAGGCGCCGCCGGACTGGCGCGGCATCGTAGAGCCGGTCGAGCCCTTTCTCCAATCCGTGGCCGGACGATTGGTCGAACAGGTGGAGGATTTCGATCCGGAGATCGCGGAATACGCGCATTACGCGTTGGCCAATCAGGGCAAGCAGCTCAGACCCGCGCTCGTCTCGCTGAGCGCGTCCGCCGCCGGAGGCGTTCGTGACGAGCATGTGACCCTGGCCGTCATCATCGAGATGGTGCATCTGGCGACGCTGGTGCACGACGACGTGATGGACGAGGCGGAGATGCGCCGGAAGCGCCCGACCCTCGCGGTCAACTGGGGCCGGCACGTGTCAGTCCTTTTGGGAGATTGCCTTTTCGCTCATGCGCTGAAGCTCGCGGCCAGCTATCCGACCCCGGAGATATGCCGCGCCGTGGCTTCGGCGGCCAAGACCGTCTGTTCGGGCGAAATCCTGCAGACGCATCGGCGCTTGAAATTCGACATGACGCGCGCCGAGTACTTCAAGATGCTGGCGATGAAGACGGCGGAGTTCTTCGCGTTGTCATGCGATTTGGGCGCCCATTTGAGCGGGGCCGGCGAGCCGGAGCGGGAGGCCTTGCGCCGGTATGGGATGGCGCTTGGAACGGCCTATCAGATTTACGACGATTGCCTGGATTTATTTGGCTCGGAAGACGTGGTGGGCAAGTCCCTGGGCGCCGATCTGGCTGGAGGCAAGTTGACCCTGCCTGCGATCGTGACGCTCGAACGCGCCAATGACGCCGATCGCGGCGAGCTGCGAGAGGTCATTGAGAATTGGCGGCCGGAGCATCTCGAGCGGGCGCTTCGATTGTTTGAACGCTACGACGCGTTGAAGGAAACCAAGGCCGCGATCGCGCGTTATCTGACCGAGGCGCGGGACGCC
Source organism: Limisphaerales bacterium (assembly GCA_047618185.1). Classification (GTDB taxonomy): domain Bacteria; phylum Verrucomicrobiota; class Verrucomicrobiia; order Limisphaerales; family JAYPEY01; genus JAYPEY01. The sequence goes on along the minus strand of JBLHKZ010000046.1, from coordinate 9,485 downwards.
CTGTCTGAAATCAGTCAGGGAAACGGTCGGGACGCGCTGCATCAATTGACGGATTTTCTTGAATGGCAATCGGTTCATGTCGGCCGGGCCGCGGGTGTCTACAACGGACGATGAGCGGAAGGGCAAAGGGGGAGAAAGCCATTCCAGTCGCTGCGGATCCAGCCGCCAATATTGCCCGCGCGGAGGAAAGGGCCAAGGCGGCGGAGTTGGTGACTCGGGCGCGCGAGGGAGATCTGCCGGCCTACGACGAATTGATCCAGATTTTCCAGGAGCGGATCTACGCGACCACCTACAACATGACGTCCAACCATGAGGACGCGCATGATTTGACTCAGGAGGCGTTTATCAAGGCCTATCGTTCGCTGCCTACCTTCAAGGGGAAGTCCAGTTTCTACACCTGGATCTATCGCATCGCTGTCAACCGGACGATCAATTTTCTCAAGAAACGCAATCGGAGGGTCAACCTGAGCCTCAACGACATGGACGCCAACGTGGAGAACAATCCGGAGTTGGTGTCGCTGATTTCGGAGCGGACGCCGCGGCGGGATGTGAACCTCCGGGAATTGCAGGAAAAATTGAACGAGGCCATGCAGCGCCTGTCAGAGAGCCATAGACTGGTCGTTACGTTGCATGACATTCAGGGCGTGCCCCATGACGAGATCGGCAAGATCGTCAATTGCAACACCGGCACAGTCAGGTCGCGGCTCTTTTACGCCCGGCAGCAGTTGCAGGCTTATTTGTCCGACTATTTGAAATGACTCGACCATGAATCCTCCCGAAGAGAATTTCGAAAATCTCAGGAAACTTCTTGAGCTCAAACGCCACGAGACGCCGCCGCCCGGTTATTTCGAGGATTTCTCGTCCAACCTCATCGCTCGCATCGAAGCGGAAGACGCGCGCCCGGCGCCGGCAGGGTGGCGTCGATTCTTTCCGAGCCTCGACACCAGCCCGCTGATGGTCGGAGCTTATGGCGTGATTGTGGCCAGCCTCGTGATCGCCGGCGTGCAGTTGGCGGGACAGGCGGGTTCAGCTGATGGGACGGCGTCGGATCCGGCCCTGGCGGGCGCGGCAGGTTCGGCTCTCGAGTCAGATGCGATTCAACCGGCCTCCGCGCCGGATGCGGTGATTGTCCCGGAGCCGGCGATCGTCACGGTTGCGGACGAGGCGGAGGGCGTCGCTCGGTCCGCGCCGACGGGGACGTTTAATCCACCCAGTGTTCATGGGGGAACATCGACCCCTCAACGGGTGAGTTTCCCGGTGAAACAGTAGGGCGCGAATCGGAAGAGATTTAAACGAGGCGCCTACAACCGTTAGCGCCGAAAAACAATCGAGCTTTTTCCGAGCGGAATCGTGAAGGTTTTGCCGTCCTCTTGAATTTCGGCTTTTCCTTTTCCGTGGTCGCCTTCCCAGGTGATCGTATAATTGCCCGGCTCGCCTTCCCAAGTTCCTGAGATGATGATGCCCGACTCTTTAGGCGCCTTAGATGCGGGTGGTTTGGTAAGGAATTTGCCTTCCAGCAGGGACTTGAGATCATTGATTCCGGTAATGCGTCCTTTCAGCATGACGGTGTTGTTGCCGCCGGCGAGGAACTGCAGTTCCGGCATGATGGTCGGAAACTGACGCCTGATCTGGCCGAGCGCGTTCATCTTTTGCTCGTCGGTGCCCGGGGCGGATCTCAGATGCTCACCAATCTTCACGACCGTTTGCGGGCGCGTTGCGCCCCAGCGTCCGAGAATTTTCTCATCCTTGTACTTCGGTGATATGCCGGTCTCCAAATAGGCCCGCAGGTCCTTCCAATCCAGGGCAAACAAGGCGTCTCGCTCGGCCGGGTTGTAAATGATCCCGGACAACTGCGGCAATGAGATGAGCGTCACGAAATTGGTCTTTCCGTCGATCGTTTCCTGAAGGCCGGTGTCATTCGCGATCGCCAGATAGGTGTCCGATTCAGCCAGGGTCAAGGTGCCGGGGTAGGTGGCGAGTCGCGGCTTCACGGTCGGATTGTTGTAGACGATCCCGACGACGTCGGCGATGTCGTAGAACAGGTCGGGATTCGGGTCGAGGCTGGCAACGAGCGGCTCGAGGCCCGAGCTGCGAAGACCGTTCTTCAAGGGGTTGACGACCTTTACGATCGTGGGGGTGTCCGCAGGCGATGACGCTTCGGTCTGGACGGTCCAATAGCCGATGGAATAGATCAGGATGCCCAGTTCGATCAGGAGAGTGGCGCCGACGGCCACGCCCATGCTGATGCCGAGGCCGCGCTCCATGCGCTCCCAGGCGACCCGACGCTCGTCCAGCACCTTGTATTTGTAGTAGACGAGGACCTTGGAATAGACGACCTGGGCGATGATGATGAAGATAATCGCGGTGATCGCGTAAATGATGATCGGCGGCAATATCCAGGCGTACAGCGGATTTTCCAGTTTGCTCTCTTTGTTGAGCAGGTAATCCGTCATTTTGCCGGCAAATCCGAATGCGACGAAATGACTGATCCACAGGCCCAGCAGGACTAGCGCGTAACGAAGGGCTCCGACGGCGCGTCCGGCGGCGCCGAGTCCGCCCATCAATAAAATTCCGAGTAACCAGAAAAACATAAGCAGGTAAGTTGGGGATTTAGGACCGGAAAGTCCCGCACAAAATGAGGGTCAATGCAAGGCCTATGGCGGGCGATGCAAGGTGGGTATTTGGCGGGAAAACCCCGTTTCCAAGTGGTTTTGATCGGTTCTTCGGGTGGGGCGCGACCTCCTGCCGGCCACCTTGCAGCGCAAGTTTCGACATTGTATTTTGAAGGCGCACCGCTAACGTTGCGTCTTTCCAACCGCCAATTCAGCGTCGGCGCCTGTCGGGCCGGGGTGCAATCGGGTTGGGCATGGGCAAGAATCGATTATCAAAGCATGAACGAAGTCGAAGTGTTTCCTCCTCCGCCGCCGGACCGGCGGAATTTTTTTATCCAGGCGGCCTCCGTCGTCATTGGCGGTTTTCTCGGGCTCTTTCCTTTTCTGGCGGGATTGCGGGTTTATCTCGATCCCTTGAGCCGCAAGGGCGTGGAATCGAGCGCGGTCAAAGTCGCGACCATTGACAGCGTTCCGGAAGACGGCACGCCGAAGAAATTCACGGTTGTCGCGGGACGGACGGATGTCTGGAACCGTATTCCGCCCGCTCCGATCGGAGCCGTCTACCTGCGGCGTCAGGGCGAAGACGTCGTCGCCTTTAGCACGGTCTGCCCGCACGCCGGGTGCTTCGTGGATTACCGGGCGGGCGAACATCAGGATTTCTTTTGTCCCTGCCACAACAGCAATTTCAATTCCGACGGGTCGATCAAAGCCGGCGTGAGTCCGCGGTCAATGGACACGCTGGAGGTCGAAAGGCGCGGAACCAATGGAGCTGAAATCTGGGTGACCTTCCAGAGCTTTCACGCGGGCCACGCGGAGAAGACGCCGATCACATGAAACCCGCGCTTGATTGGCTCGACCAGCGGACCGGCTGGAAGAAACTGGTGAACGAGGCGCTGTTCGAGAACGTGCCCGGCGGTTCGCGTTGGCGTTACGTCTGGGGCAGCACACTCACCTTCGCCATTTCTGTCCAGTTCATCACTGGCATTTTTCTTTGGATGGCCTACAGCCCCAGTTCGCAGACGGCCTGGGAGAGTGTCTACTACATACAGCACGAGATGGATGGCGGTTGGATCCTGCGCGGCATCCACCACTGGATGGCGCAGGCAATGACCGTGCTGCTCGTCCTGCATCTGATGCAGGTGTTGATTGACGGCGCCTACAAGGCGCCGCGCGAGGTGAACTTCTGGACTGGCATCATCCTGCTCAAGCTCGTGCTGGCTCTCTCGCTGACGGGCTATCTTCTGCCCTGGGATCAAAAGGGCTATTGGGCGACGAAGGTGGCGACCAATATCGCCGGCATCGTGCCTTTTGTGGGCGGCGCCATTCAGCGTTTGATCGTGGGCGGCCCGGACTACGGCCATCATACCTTGACGCGATTCTTCGCTCTGCACGCCGGCGTTCTGCCCGCGTTGATCGTCGCGACGATCGGCGGCCATATTTATCTCTTTCGCCGGCACGGCCTGACGGAGGCAAAATCAAAATTGAAACCGAAGCGCAAGGATCAGGCGTTTTGGCCGGATCAGGTATTCAAGGACGCGGTCGCCTGTCTGGCGGTGTTCGTGACGGTCATGATCCTGGTCTACAAGTTTCACGGAGCGCATCTCTACGCTCCGGCCGATCCATCGGAGTCCTTTTCCGCCGCTCGGCCGGACTGGTACTTCATGTTCTTGTTCCAGTTCCTGAAGTACTTCCCCGGAACTTCGGAAATATGGGGAGCCATTGTGATACCCGGATTGGCCATGGCGGTGATCTTCCTGATGCCGATCGTCGGGCGCTGGAAGTCGGGACATCGCTGGAACCTGGGCATTATTGCGGGGCTGCTTTTAAGCGCGGCGTGGTTGACCTGGCTCGCCTTCCTTGAGGATGTGGGAAATCCGTTGTTGGGATTCCTGGAAAGTTTGCCCGGCGAGTCCGAAACCACGGGCGGGATTGCGCTGCCGTTGATGGCCATGGCGGCCACCGTTCCAGCGCTGATTTTCTTAAGAAAACGATTCGGATTTCGTGTTCATGTCGCGGTGGCGTGCTTGATCGTGGTCAGCGTGGGGCTGACGACCCGTCTCGCTTTCAAACAGGACACTGGCAACCCCGGATTTATTGCGGCGCAGGTCGAAGCCAGGGCCAACGCTGATCGCGTGGTGGAATTGGCGCGCGGTCTGGGCGTGCCGCAAGAGGGCGCTGTGTTCTTGTTGCGCAACGATCCCCTGACCCAGGGGCCTCGCGTTTTCGCGGAGAAATGCGCCAGTTGCCATCGATATGCGGGCCATGATGGAAAGGGCAATCTGCTCAAAGATCCGCAAACCGCTCCGGACCTGGAGGGCTTCGGCGGTCGCGCCTGGCTGACGGAGTTCCTGAGCGCGGAGTCCACGCACGCCGATGGAGAGACCCTTCCGATCGCAACCGAAAAATTCTACGGAGGCACGGAGTTCTCGGGCGGTCAGATGGCCCGCTTCGTCAAACGCAAGATCAAGAAATTTGATGCGGATGAGCTCAAAATGCTGAGGGACGCCATCATTGCGCTTTCCGCCGAGGCGAAATTGAAATCCCAGGCCGCAATGGACTCGGCCGCGGCCGGCAAGGGCGGGGCAATCGAGCGGGGCAAGACGGCGTTTCTGGACGAAATCGGCTGCGCGGATTGCCATCAGTTTCATTTCGAGGATGAGGACACCGACGGCCCCAATCTGACCGGCTGGGCGTCGCGGGAGTGGATGATCAGTTTCGTTTCCGATCCGACCCATGCCGATTTCTACGGCGAGGAGAACGACCGCATGCCCTCCTTCGGCAAGGACGAGGTGATGACGCAGCGTGAAATCGAGCTGGTCGTCGACTGGCTTCGAGGCGAGTGGCACGTGGCGCCGAAGCCCGCCGAACATTGAAGCCGCCCGCCAACCCCGGCCCTGGCCTTCCAGATGGCTATTCAGGAGCGAAAAAGGTGAGGTTTGGTTGAGACTCAACTCAGGGAAATCTTACAAAATTGGTTCCCGAAAGAATTCGATTTCGTGGATTCTCTTCGCGGCCTATGATCCCTCTCCTTTGCTGCCATGACTGATTTTGCCCCCGAACACTTTATTAATCGCGAACTGAGCTGGTTGGAATTCAACCAGCGCGTGTTGGATGAAGCTCGGGATCCCAACCAACCGCTCCTGGAGCGGGTCAAATTCTTCTGCATCGTCAGCTCCAATCTCGATGAGTTCTTTGAAGTCCGGGTCGCGGGAACCAAGCAGCGCATCGAGTCCGTCACCGACAGTCCCACGGTTGACGGACTGAAGGCGGCGGAGACCTTCGCCGCGATCCGTCGCCGCGTCCGCAAGTTGCTGGCGGATCAGTATGACTGCTGGAAGCGCGAGCTGGTTCCGCAGTTGGCGAGAAACGGCATCCGATTTCTGTCCCTGGGGCGCCTGCGCAAGACCGACCGGGAGTGGCTGAAGAAATACTATGACGCCGAGGTGAGACCGGTTTTGACGCCGCTGGCGATCGATCCCGCGCATCCGTTTCCGCAGTTGCTGAACAAGTCGCTCAATTTGATGGTGGAGCTGAGCATGCCCGAGGGCGCCCGGACGCGCCGGCATCTCGCGGTCGTGCAGGTTCCGCAAATTCTTCCCCGGCTGGTGAAACTTCCCCGTCGCGGCAAAGGCGGCGATTACATTTTTCTTGGCGAGTTGATAAAGAGTCACCTGGCCGACCTGTTTCCCGGAACGCAGATCCTGGGTCACTGGTTTTTTCGAGTGACCCGCAACAGCGAACTTTACATCGGCGAGGAGGAGGAAATGGGCAGCCTGCTCAAAGCGGTCGAGCAGGAGCTTCACAATCGGCGCAAAGGCGCGGCCGTGCGGCTGGAGGTGGAGCGTGGCTGCCGTCCCCTGGTCGTCAAGACGCTGCTCAAGACCCTTCACCTGACGCCGAATGATTTGTATGTCATTGACGGGCCGCTGAACCCAACGCGATTGATGGCCATCTATCAGGGCGACGATCGGCCCGAGCTGCGCGACGAGCCCTATGTTGCGCCGAGAGCGCCGGCCCTGCGCGGCGGAGGCGATATCTTTGCCGCCATTCGCGAACGGGATATCTTGTTGCACCACCCGTATGAAAGCTTCGAAAGCGTCATCGATTTTCTTGAAACGGCGGCCAGCGACCCCAAGGTGCTGGCGATCAAGCAGACGCTCTATCGCACCGGCGGCGACACGCGTATCGTCGGCGCGTTGATGCGGGCGGTGAACAATGGCAAACAGGTCACCGCCGTCGTCGAACTGCGGGCGCGCTTCGACGAGGCCAACAATATCGAGTGGTCCCGCAAGCTCGAAGAGGCCGGGGTGCATGTGGTCTACGGCCTCGTTGGCCTCAAGATCCACTGCAAGATGTGCCTCGTCGTTCGACACGACGACGAGGGCATCCGGCGCTATCTGCACCTCAGCACCGGCAACTACAACGCGACGACCTCCCTTCTCTATACGGATATCGGCCTGTTCACATGCCAGCCGGACTTCGGCGAGGACGCGACAAATCTGTTTAATCTTCTGACCGGCATCTGCCAGTTTCAGGGCGCGCGGAAGTTGCTGATCGCGCCTTTTGATCTGCACGACCGCATGGTCGCCCTGATTCGCCGTGAGGCGGAAAACGCGCGTCGAGGCGTGCCCGCGCGAGTGATCGCGAAGATGAATTCACTGGTGGACAACGCCATCATCAAGGAGCTCTACCTGGCCTCGCAGGCCGGGGTGAAAATCGATCTGATCATCCGCGGAATTTGCTGCCTGCGACCGGGCGTTAAAGGAGTGAGCGACAACATCACCGTCCGCAGCATCGTTGATCGTTATCTGGAGCACAGCCGGATTTTCTATTTTGAAAACAGTTGTCGGCCCGAGGTGTTTATGGGCAGCGCGGACTGGATGCCGCGAAATTTCTTCAAACGCATCGAGGTCGTGTTTCCGATCGAGAGCGGCGTGATTCGGGATCGGATCGTCCGGGAGTTGTTGGCTCTGACGACCGCGGACAACGTGAAGGCCCGTTTTCTCGGCCCGCGCGCGACCTATTCGCTGGCCGAGCGGCCGGCCAAAGCGAAGAAACATCGGAGCCAAGTGGAGTTCATGAAACTGTCGAAGGAGCCCGCGTCGGGAAAGAAAACTGTGAGGAAGAGACCCGAAAAGAAAACCTATCGGCGCGTCGAGCTGGCTCCGAAGCCCACGGCTGACTGACGCGGTTTCCGGCCGGTCCGGCCGGAAAAAGAAAAAGACGCCCTTACGAGCGTCTTTTTCAAATTAAGTTGCGGGAAAGAAGTCCTGGCTCGGCTGGTCTCAGTCGTCCGCTTCCTCTTTGGCCTTCTTCTTCGCGGCCTTTTTCTTGGCTTTGGCCTCTTCCTTGTCCCGGGCTTTTTCGGCCACCGTGCCAATCACTTCCTCCGCGGGCAGCAAAAGATAGCGGCCGCAATTGCCGCAGAGCTGAATATCGGTTTCGTTCCGAAGCGTCAGCATGACACCGAGCGCCACCTTGATGTAGCAGCCCGTGCAGGTGCCGTTGCGGATGACAGCGATGCCCTTTTTGCCGCGAGAACGGAGACGGTCAAAGTGGCCCTGAATCGGCTTGGGAACCGCCTTGCGCCACTTGCGCGTGGTCGAGTTCTCCTCGCCCGGCTTCAATTCCGCGCGAATTTGAGCCTCCTGCAGCTTCAGCAGGGCTTCCATGATTTCTTTCATCGTGATCTGAGTGGGGTCGTTGTTTTCTAATTTTGCCTGTCAGGGCGGGAAAAGTCGCAAGGGGCCGAGTATAAAACGAATGCGCATCGGCGCAATGCTTATTCCGTGGCGGGCAGCAATTCTCATTTTGAGGAGAGGGATTGCTCACGCGCCGGCAAAAACGCGGCCCAATCCAAGCTTCCCCACTGCAAACACCACTCCGCCTTTTCCATAATGAGAATTGCTGCAAGCCGGAGGCGTTGGGTGGCATGCGGCTGGGTCGCTTTGGGGACTACGAATTGCTGCGCGAAATTGCCAGCGGCGGCATGGGGGTGGTGTATCGCGCGCATCAGTTGAAGGCCAAACGCGAGGTCGCTCTGAAGATGATCCTGGCCGGTCGATTTGCGTCGCCGCAGGACGTGTTGATCGGTCCCACCTCGGATGTCTATTCGCTGGGCTCGACGCTTTATCATCTCCTCACCGGCCGACCGCCGTTCATCGCCGCCAATCACAACGCCGGGCAGGCGATCAAGGCCCGCGAACGGGCGTTGGCAGAAAAGAAGAACGCCGAGGACGCGCAATTGGCGGAACGCACCGCGCGGTTGGAAACGGAATCCGGACTGGCGGACATGTTCACGAGCCACGGCCTGCACGCCGGGGCCAACGCGGAAGCAGCCACCGCCGTGCTGTGGTTCACCAAGGCCGCCCAACTGGCGCCGCACGATCCGGAGGCGCAGGTGGAGAATCGTCTGCGCGCGCGCAACTTGTTGCGGCAAGCGGTGATCCCGGTCGCGACGAAGACTTTCGCATCAGGATTGGGGCAACTGGATTTCAATCCCACGGGACAACTCCTGCTCATCCGCAGCGGCAGCCGCTGGCACGTCTGGGACTGGGCGGAGAACCGCCTGCTGAACTGGTTGGCCGCCGCCGAGAACATCTCCCAGGCGACCTGGAGTCCCGACGGTCGTTGGTTGGCGGTCGGCTTTCAGTCCGGCCAAGTGCTCATCTTGGATTCAGCCAACGGCAAGCCGGTCCACGATTTGAAGCGCCCGGGCGCCATCCGTTCGCTCGCGTTCAGGCGGGACAATCGATACCTCGCCATCGGCTCCGACCTGGTCCGCATTTGGAACACTGAAACACGGGAGTTTCTGAAGCTGACCTACGCGCACCCGTCCCCCGTGCATTCGCTCGTCTTCAAACGCCAGGGCAA
>JBLHKZ010000045.1:0-27330 GCA_047618185.1 Limisphaerales bacterium | reverse complement strand
CTCGCGAAATCGTCCGACGGAGTGGTGAACTCCAGCGTGACATCGCGCGCGACGGTGTAGGATTCCACGCCCTGCGGCAGCGTGCCCGCAAAGAGCGCGTCGCGGTTGTCGTGATCCGGATGGTAGGTGTGCAGAAAGGGGTTCGAGGCATGGTCGCCAAAGTCAGACCTGACCGACGCGGTCATCGCTCCATTGGTTCCCAGCCGGCCATTGAACGCCCAGCCGCTGTTCGCCTCGGTCCAGGGCAGATGCGTGGCGCTGATGCGCCGGGCCTCGCGGAGGAGCCCGCGATTCAGCGTTGATTCCCGGGTAGTGACGACCGCGTTGGTGTTGGCGTCAAATCCGGCGAAGACACGTTGCAACAGAACGGCCCCATCGGCGGCCTCCGGATTATGAACGATCAAACGCAGAGGAAACGCCCGGGGAACGGACGCGAGATTGGTGTTGATGCCGGTGGTGATGTAGGCGCCAAAGTCGGCCGGATCCGTCGAGGTGACGGGCTTGTTGTCAGGGCCGGTCTGGTAGCTTTTCAGATATTGTCCCACCTGCGTCACCATCGCGCCGCCCACCCAGAGTCCCGCGTTCGACGCCGCAGTCGCGGAGACCGGCGCGTCCACCTGCGAATAACCCAGGGAATCGGTGAAGCGAAGAATGCCCGCCAGCAGCTCGCCGGGGTTCGCCGCGATCGCGGATCGATTGAGGCCCAGCACGATCTCGGCCTCCGAACCGGGCAACCCCGCCGCCGCCAACGTCCATTGACGGGCGTCTCCGGAATTCAGCGCCGAGTAGGCGTGGGTCAAATCGGTCGTGTTCAACGCGCCGCGAACGAGCAGCGGCGGAGCGCCCACGATGGCGGGCTGAGCCGGCGTCGTGACCGGCGGCGTCTCCGAATCGACGTGGCTCAGAGTCACGGTAAGCGGGGAGCCGGTCAGATTCCGCACCCGCAGGCTCACCGTGCTCAGGCTATCCCCGAACTTCACGCCATCCGGGTTGGAGACGACCAGCTCGAAGGGGCCGTAGTAGCGGTTGAAGAGCGTTCCCGTGCGCATCCAGAACGCCTTTCCGCGTTCTACGGGAGTCGTGCGAAACGTGAAGAGTTCCTTGGGGTTTCCCGCCCCCAGTTCACCGCCGGGATAGTGGAAGATCTCGAGACTCTGCTGCAACGCGGGAGACTTGCTCAGAAAATCTTCAAAACTCGGAGGCCCGGTCGACACGGTCGGAAACCCCACCAGGTTCAGCCCCGAAACGGTCCATTTGTGATTCGGAACCGCCGGGCGACCTTTGATTCGCCAGGTGTAGTCTTCCGAGCAATAGACGAGGCAGGCGAGATTGCCCGAGAGTTTCAATTCGGATCCCGCCGAGGAGGTTGCGCGCTTCCAACTGATCCACTGGCTTCCCGAGGTCAGCGGGTTTTGTGGCGACTCCACAAATTGCAGCGTCCCAGGAGCCGGGGTCCACATCCAGACTTCATCGATTTTGGTGGTGGAGACCGCACCCGGTCCGACCAGATTATGAATCGTGTCGTGCGAAGGATCGACGTGGAGATAAACGGCGTTCCAGCCGTTGGTCAGGCTGATTTCCTGCGTCAGCCACTGGGCGCGAACGGCGGGCGTCGCGCCAAGAAACACAAGGCACAGAACCAGGGCAAATACAAAACGTCGCGGATTCATGATAGAGATTGCAGGGAAAGAACCGGAAGGAAACCGATCGATCCCGGGCACAGGACATGCGTGGTGGATCGACCGAGAGGCCGGAGCTGCGAAGTAGTTTGTTACGAATGATCCCAAACAGGGATCGAATTTTCGAGCAACCGGCTAAAGCTTAAACGCTTTTCCGAAGGCTGGCTGATCGACCTTGTCTCACTCAAGTCGACAAACCAGCATGCTGAGAGGGAGAACGACAGCAGCAGTCCCATGACCATGCAATAGTGTCCGAGGATACAACAATATGCGCGTGTCCCATCTCGAATCGAGAACTTCGCCGGTTGTCTCGCCCGAAGTAAAGAGCAATCGGCAGAGTTCTTCGCGCGCAGCTGCCCGAGACTCGACAATGCCGCTCTGCCATCGCCTATTGGTTCACGATTCGCAATCGATAGAAGCGCATACTGCGCGCTTCAGGCGAATCAACGAGGAGTCCGGTATTGTGTGGTCCGGCGGGCAAATCCTGCCATCCCTGGGCGGATACCAACTCGTCCTGAAACTGAATGAAGTGATCCCATCCGCTTGCCGAGGTGAAAGACACTTCGGTCATCATTGTGCCGCCCGTGGAAACATTCCGAACTCCAAGCAGAATATCGGGAGGAACAGGCGGAATCGGAATGGTGATGGAACCGTTGACGATGTTGATCGGAATGCCGGCGAAATCTGAATCCCCATTCACCGTGGCGCTCATCTTCAAAGGGTACGTTCCGCCCGCAATCCCAGTCGTGTCGAAGGTGACAATCGCCAGCGCCCCCTCGGCATTCACCATGCCGCTAGACGTGATCAGACTTCGGATAGCAATCCGGGACGCGCTTCCCGGATCGACAGGCGTCGTGCTGTTGCCATGAAAAACCATGCCGGGCTGGCTCACAAGATCCACGGCTGTGATCACAGGCCCGAGAATCGAACCTCCTCCCGCCGGACCTCCGTCGGCCACCTGCAGATTGAAATTCAATCCACTCACCTGATCGTTGCCGGTCACGAACAAATGGATCTGCTGATTGGCGGTGTTGGCCAGAAGCGCATGATTCCCAACCACGATTCTGGATGGGCGGGATTCCACGATCAACGAGCCGTCGGTGATGTCGATCGAGACGCCCGCAAAATCGGAGGCGCCATTGACTGTCGCTCCCATGCTCAATGCAAACGTTCCAGACTGAATTCCGGTTGTGTCGATCGTGACGATGGCCACGAGGCCATTCGCGAGAACGGTCCCGCTAGCCGTAGTGATCGATCGCACAGCAAACTGCGCGCTGCTCCCCGGATCGGTCGGTTGTGAGTTGTTGCCGAAGAAGATCATGCGGCTGTCCGAAGTCAAATCCACCTCCGTGATCGTCGGTCCGACCGTGGAACCACCGGATCCTGGTCCGCCGTCCGCGACCTGCAGATTGAAATTCATTCCGAGAACCTGCTCCGTTCCAGTGACGAAGATCTCGATTTTTTGATCGGATGTGTCGGGAATGAGCCCGTGATTGCCCACGGTGATGCTGGGCGCGGCGCTCAGACACGTGGCCCATGCCAGGGCAACAAACAAGCAGATGCGAGATGCGGCTTTCACCTTACAAACTTGGGTTGGCCGCTGACGCTCCGAAAAGTTCATCGCGCTCGCCGTCCTCTGAATCTTGCTCGAAGATCGAAAGCGGGGACGAAGGGGCACTGAAGCGTCGCCCCCATTGAATAGCGGGAGCCAGGCCGAAATTGTACGAGCTTCCTCCGCCCAATCCCGAGGTGGAAGCCATCCTGCCAGAGGCTTCAATCGCCGACATCTCAACCAGCCCCTGCAGCATGCCGAATCCACCCATTCCCGTCGGCGCCGAGGCGGGTTGTATGAGGTTCAGGGCGTTCGCCATGGTTGTGCTGTTGGCGCGCGCGATGAGCTGATCGGTCGCGTTCACCCGCCCGTCGCGATTGTAGTCGTAGGGATTGTCGATCGCGGCGGAGCTGAGCAGGGAACGCGGATTCGTTCGCGCGCCAATTTCATCGGTGGCGTTGACGAGGGCGTCGCCCCCGTTGTTGCCAGATTCACCGATGGTGTTGCCGAAGTAGAAGACGTCGTCAACGGCAAGGCCTGTGCGGCCCGTGGCCTTCACCGTCACCTGGAGCCACTGATTCTGAATAAGATTGTCGGCCCAGGTCAGCACGATTCGATCGGATCCGCCTGCACCGGCTCCCGCGACGACCTCAATCAACGGAGAGGCTCCTGGCGACGTCCACTGTGCTGTGTCGTTTAGATTGCCGACCTTGAAGTCAAAATCAGCCAACGTCGGCGCATCGCTCAGCGCGCTCACATCGACCAGGACCTGATTGATGCCTCGCGAATAGCTGGAGTAATTCGCAAAACCCGCCGTTTGCCCGGGCTGCAAGGCAGTCTTGTCCGTCGCCCGGGCGGAGTCGGGGGAACCATCATCGTGATACGATCCCTTGTAGGAGAGGAAGCGACCCACAACCTGGTTGTCCAATCGGTCCATCACCCAGGTCTCGCGGGCGCTGACCTGCAACGAATTGCCAAAGGAATCCTGAATGCCGGAGGCGGCCGGGTTGAGGCTCAGTGCATACGCTCCTTCAAGCACAGTCACAGAACTAAGGTTGATGGTGTATTCCGAACCCGAAACGGCCGCCACGCCCAATCCGGAAATGTTCACCGGCGCGCCATCTCGCGTCAGAGCGAAGTCACTGATGTCCACGCCTGTCACGTTGCCGCTAAATCGAATGGTCACATCGCCGACGGGTGTGGTTCTTGGATCGGGCGAGACGTGGTCAATCTCGACTGACGGCCGAACGCCGACGGTCCACGCAGCGTCCAAATAGTCACCGAACGCATTGCCAGCCCCATCGACGATTTCCGCGCCGGCCCCGTTGAAGACCAGCACGTAGTAGCCGTCCTGCGGCATGAGGATCTCTTCACCGCCCGGATTCGTGCCGCCTTGCTGCGTGGCAACAGCCCGCACACTCCGGGCGCTGACGCTCGTCAGGTCCAGGATGTAACGCGACGGATCAGCCGGATCGCTTCGCAGCATCGCGGGGTCGTTCAGCGCCATGGTCCGGCCGTCCCGCGTCAACGCGAAATCGCCGATATCGACGCCGCTGACACCCTCATCGAAGACAACCTGTATCTCGCCGGCGTAGGTCGTGCTTTGGCCAGCGGGCGCTCCGATCAATTGCACGGTCGGAGCGGCGCCATCGACTGTCCATTCCAATACGACATTGTCTCCGGCGAGCGCATTGCCGGCTGCGGACGCATCCACGATTCCGGAAGCGCCAATCAGCAGTTCCAACACAAAGTCGCCATCCATTGAGGCGCCCGCCGGAAGCGTGAGCCTGTAGTCCGTTAAACTGAGTGGCGTCAGGGCAGTTCCCGCCACCGGAACGCCACCGCGTGTGAGGCGGAAGTCAGCGGCATCCACGCCTGTCACTGCCTCGCTGAAGCGAACAACCGCCTGACTCAATGGTGTGTTGCGCAACAACGGCGTCACGGTCAGGAAGGCCGCCGTCGGGGGCGCTTGATCCGTGACGGTGACCGACATTGTCCTAACGGAAGTTTGATCTCCATCATTCAACGAAAGCGTGACCGTGTGAACGCCTTCCGTCTCATAAACATGAGAACCAGCAACCCGACCGACGCCAGTTCCGTCATCATCCGAAAGCTGGTTCGCCACGCCGTTTTCGACCGTGCCATTGCCCCAATCAAGCGACCAGGTGAAGGAGTCCCGCAGGCTGGGATCCGTGAACAGGAATTCCACATCAACCGCCTCGCCGAGGAGGATGGACTGGTCCTCAACCGCGGCAATGACCGGCGCGCCGTTGGACACGGTCAAGATGAAATCGGTCGCTACGTAGTAGAAGCCCAGGTTATCGAGGAAGATCGTGTCGTCGATGGACAGTCTCACCCGGTAAGCTCCATCCAGCAACGGAACGAATGAAAAGATCGAGTCTGCGCCGCTCTGAGAATGGTAGTCATTTTCCACGCCTGTATTCGGATAGGCCTCCCACCCGTAGTGCCTGTTGCTCGGGGGATTGTCATCGTATCCCTGCTGTTCGAGCAGATCGATCGCGGGCAAGTCCAGCGCGCTGAAAGTCACGACTCCGCCTTCCACTCCGGTCGTCGGACCCGAAATCACCAGATCCACAGCCTCCACGGTGATTTGCTTCGAGACCGTAGATGACACCAATTCCACGTCGCCGTCGGCAAAATAGTCCTTCACTTTCAGCGTGAAGGTGTAGACGCCAACCGTAGTCGGAAGGTAGCGGAAGATTTCCGAGTAACGCTGGAGTCCAGGAGTTGAATTGATCCCCACGTCGGGCGTCACCGTCCATTCGTAGGTGCGGGTGACGCCCTGGACACCGTCACGCACCGCGTCCTGCGGCGCCAGCGGGCTCGATTGCAAGACGTCCAGCACAATGAAACTGCCCTCTTTGACGGACCCCTCCGTATTGGCGCTGAGGACCGCCACGGGATTCGCGACGTAGCGCTGCGTCACTGTGGTCACGCCGCCATCCGCATCGCTGACCGTCAGGGTGAGATCGTAATGACCGGAATACTTCGGCGTGAACGCGAAGGTTGATTCGATCGATCCGGCGACGGGCTGACCGTTATTCGCCACGACTTCCCAGCGATAGGACAAGCTGTCGTTCGGCCCCTGATCGCCGCTGCCCGAAGCGTCGAGGGAAACAACCTGCCCCAGCGGCCAGAGCAGGTCTTGAGGCACCACCGGCAGCGCCGGAGTCACGACAACGTCGGGAGCCAGATTGTTAACCGTGAAGTTCCACAGCCCGCTGCCCGATCCTCCATCGTCATCGGAGGCCGTGATGCTCAGGCGATAGTTCCCGTCGTTCGTAAAGACGTAAGGCAGACCAAGACCGGTCATGGCGTCCTTGAAGACGGGCGCCGTGTCGTTTGACCAAACAGCCTTCTCCCCGAGGGAAGGAACTCTCATGATATTTCCGTTCCCTGAGCTGTCACGAACAGTTTCGCCGCTGCCCTCGTTCAAAGCAAAATGGCTGACCAGGCTCGCCCGATCCACCGGAGTCGCCGATTCGCGCTCGTTCTGAATCTCGGCGGCGGAGAGCGCGCGATTCCAAATTCGGATGTCGTCGATGAGGCCGGCGAAATCCTGCCCGATGGCGAGGGTCCAGTGCGCCAGATCCAATACGACATTGGGATCCGCGAACTCGACGCCGTCCTGATAAACCCGGATTCCTTGTCCGGGTTCGGCGACCAGGGCGATGTAATGCCACTGCCCGGTCTGGGCGGCCAACCCGGTGTTAAGATCTTCAGTCAAACTCCCCTCGCCAATATTTTCGATCAACCAATCGCTACCCGTGGCGCTGCCAAAGGTCAGATGAGTGTTTCCCAGTCGGAAGGGAGAACTGTAGTCCGCAAATTCAGTCGAGTTCAACGCCTTGAACCAGAATCCCGCAGTGACACCGGACGCCACATCCGCCTCGCTCAGCTCAAAGTCGGACTCCATGTAGATGCTACGGAGCGATTTCTGGATCAAATCGGTGGCCAAGCCAGTGTTCCCGTCGGCGACAGTCACTCGAATATCCAAATCCCACGAATCGTTTGCGGCGTCTTCGATGCGGATTCGATCGACTTCGACCCCGTCAAGGAGCACTGGGAAAATCGCCGCATTTCCGCTAAAGCCCACCGGCCCCAGCGTCAATTCCTGGCCTTCGTTCAAACCCTGCCCGTTGTTTGTCTGACTGAAGTCTGGAGCTTCCCGAATGATCGGAGCCGAATTGCGAACGAAGATGGGAAAGGTCGGCCCCAGGTTTACTTCGCCACGGAACAAGCCATTGTCGGCGGGGGTGAAGCGCACAGGAGAACCGCTCCCACTTGCGCTGATTGACCCCGCTCCCGCGGCATTGAGCGGCCCGGTCACTGTCCATGTTCTGTAGCTCAGACCGAGAACCCATGTTGCCGTGCTGGAATTGCCATTCATGCCGTTCCCACTGGAATCGATCGCGACCGTTCCCGAGGTCTCATCCAGCCGCCAGTTCGCCGTCAGGTTCGGAGCGCCGGGCGCGATCTGAGTTTGCATGCCCGCCTGAATCTCAGCGCCTGACAATGGCCGGTCCCATATCCGCACTTCACTCAACAAGCCCTTGAACTGACCTCCGATGCTGACTGTCGTAACGGAACGATCCAATCCGATCGCGGCGCTCGAATACTCCTCGACGCCATTCTTGAACAGCTTGACTCCGTTCACGAGATCAAAGGTCACCGCGATGTGCTGCCAAACTTCCGCGTCAACCGCCACGCCGGTGTTCTTGCTGCTCTGACCGTCGTCGATGACCCAGACGTCGTTATGTCGGTAGACACTCCAATCCGCTCCGCCGTCGTTCGTGACAATCAATCCGCTGAATGTCCCGGGATCACTGGCCGGCCGGACCCAGGCATCATAGGTCGCGCCAGTCGAGGGCGTCGCGTTGGTGATCGTGATCTCATCAAATCCAAGACCGTCGGCCGGCCGCGGAAAATTATCAAATTGCTGGAACTTGATGCGGATATTGGAACCCAGCGAAATGCCGGCGCTCGACGCGGCCGCCGTCAGATCGACAGAATAGGTCTGCCAACTCGTGGAGCCCGCCAGGCTCCATACGCTGTGCCAGGTCACTCCATCTTCGCTAATCGAAATTCCGTCGCCATCGCTGCTGCCATTGAACATGGCTGGAAGACTCTGAAATTCATCAGAGTAACTGTAGTGAGAGAAATTCAATACCGGAGAAATCGAACCGCTCAGATCGACCGTCCAGACCGCCTCGTTCAACACATCGTAACGTGTCAAGGGGGCCGTGGACGCAGCCCCGTTGACCAGGGTCGCCGAACCCGGACCTCCCACCACGGAATTAATGGCAACTCCCGCCGAGATCTCGTCAAATTTCCAGTAGCCGCGAAGTCCGAACTTCGGCGCTTCCCCGTTCATCGCCGCCTGAATCTCAGATAGAACCAGCTGCCGGTTCCACACGGCGACCTCGTCCATCACCCCGCTGAAAGCCTGCGCCGTTGTAAAACCACCGCCCAAGGAGTCCTGATCCTGCCCCAGCAGGACCCGTGTTGGATCGATGGCGCCAGTAGAGACAAAATTGATGCCTTGAAAAGCGCCATCCACGAAGAATTCGACAAACGTTGAAACCACCCGCACAGCAATGTGATGGGGCTGATTGTCCGCGAGGGTGGCCGACAACGTAAACGTTTGTTGCAGGCCATTCAGAAACACATGAACTTCGGTCGTGCCCGCCGCCCCGAGGAGGACAAGAAATTCATTGGTGTTACTCGCGTTGGCGGCGCTGATGACTGCCGTTCCCGCCTTGCTCGTCTTGATCCATGCGGCAAAGGTCAATTCCGTTCCTCCGGAGAATGCGTCGTCCGGCAGATCGACCTGATCATCCACTCCATCGAACAAGACCGCCCCCTGAGGCGCATCCAGGAACAGCGCGCCGCTTCCAACCGCGGCAGACTGCGCCCCCGGCGCCGTCGTGATCCTGCCGGAGTCGCGACTGGATGTAATCGTCCACTGCCCACCCAGCCCCGATTCAAAATTCTCGCTGTCGATGAAGGCGTCGCTCTGATTCACCACGACGTCGGCAAAGAAGGAGTCGTTGCCATCGAAGCTCAACGCCGGGGCTTCGACCTCAATCGAAACAGCTTCGCCCTCATTGACGATCAAGTCCTGTCCGGAGGGCAATCCATCAACCGGCAAGGTCAGGTATTCCAGATGCGCGAGCGCGGCCACGGCATCCAGCGTCGCCTGCGCGTTGGGAGCGATCGCCGTCCCCTCGAGCCTCAGCTCCAGCAACTCTGTCAATGCCGTCAACGGCGTGATATCCGTGACGCCGGAGTTGTTGTTCAGATTGAGTGACTGAAGAAAAGCCAGCCCGACGGGCTCCCCAGCCTGCAAACCGCTGGTCAGTGTCTGGGGAAACAAGGCCGTCAGATCCGCGTCGTCGACGACGTTGCCGGACAGGTCGAGCTCCCGGAGGTTCACCAGGTGCCGCAAAGGAGCAATGTCCAGAACGTCCAGGCCGGACAGATCAAGCCGGACGATGGAGCCCAGGTCGCTCGCGCGGAATTCGGCTCTCGGAGAAATCCCAAGCTCCGCGGCAATCGCGTCACGCAGGCCGACGCCGTCGGCCTGAGGCGCCGCGATCTCGATGTTGTCGATGAACCAGTCGTCAAATCCGGCGGCGCCCGCATTGACAAAAACCAACTGAAAACCGGAAGTCAAAGCCGACACAGGAAGTTCGATAATCTTCCGATCGAAATCGTTCATTACCGGACCGGCGCCTGCCAGCCTCGCGAGCTCAAAATATTGCGCGCCATCGTAAAAGGAGACGATGATATCGTCCCCGGGATCGGGAGCCTCTCCGGGGCCGCCGCGCAGGTAGGAAAAGCTCAGCACAGCGCCCGCCCTGCCGGCCAGATCAATCGTGTCCGTTCCCAGAAGATCCTGTCCGTTCAGTCGAGCAGCATAGTTAAACAGCTCGACGGATTGGCCATCCACGATTCGGACACGGTTGTCGAGATCGGCAAAGGTGACAGCCGCGGACGAACCCACGTCCCATATGCCGTCGTCCAGATTGCCATTGACGGACGTGATGCCGCTGAAGGTCTCGTCGAGAATCACATCGCGGAAACCGTTGATGATCGGATCGATCGGCGCCGCCACGTTGAAAAAGGACAATTCCGCCGTGGCGACGGGCCGGACGCCCAGATCCAACGCGTCCCGGTCGCGTATCTCCATCGACTCGCCAGTGAACGAATCCACGCCTCCGCCGCCAATCAAGGCGTCGATGCCGAAATTGCCGATCAGAGTGTCGTCGCCGGCGCCGCCCCTGATGCGGTCCGCATCCGGGAGCGTGTTCGACTCATGCCTTTCCCCCGCAATCGGCGCCAGCATCTGGATAGTGAATGCGCCAGCAGAAGCCCGGGAAACCGTGGGATCGGCTCGAACCCGGAGGTAATAGGTCCCCGCCTCAAGCGCGCGCAGGTCGAACGCCTCGCGGCCAGAAACAATGATCTGCCCCTTGGAGTTCAACAGGTCCGCAACCACAGAGCTCTCCTCCGCCAGCGGCAGTTGATCGTTTCCAATGAATCTCTGTCTCGGCGTGGGAACTGCGGCGATCTGGCTTTCCGCAGTCCGGTCGTCGATCATCTCCCAGTTCGTTCCGTCAGCGCTGCCCTCCAACGTCCAACGCACGGGATCCCGGCCTGAGACGTCGTTTCCGGTCGCCCAGTCGTAGCGGTCAATGCTGACGGTGTCGGCGAAATCAATGATCAGCGGCTGCTGGTTGGTGTCATACAATTTGGTCGATGTGGAGCCGTCGACCGCGTTATTCGGCACATTTCCAAAATTGTTGCCGCCGGGATTGGTTGCCGTCGCGCCGGTCACCTGCGCGTTGCCCAGATAAAACTGAAGCTCCGAAATCTGATAACCATCCTGCGTGGGCCCGCCTCGAACCTCGGTGGGAGTAAAGCGGAAATACCGATAGTCGAAGGTGGTCGAAGATTCGAGATAGATCCAATCCCCGGCCTGCCCGTCCCCCAGGGTGGTGAACTGGAACCAGGTCTGACCGCCCGCGCCGCCCTCCAACTGGAACGGCGTCCCCTGATTGTCAAACAACTCAGGCAGCCCCGATCCGGTGTCCGCGATAAAGGAACCGCTTCCGGGAACGGAGACATTTTCCAACACATTGGGCGCCTCGGGCAGCGCTTGAACGTCCCGTGTTCCGTAGATGGCGAAGACGTGCGAAAGACCGTCCGACAATTGAGGCGCCGCCGGTATGCCGAGATCGTCAACGCCGTCGCCGTTCAGATCCGCCGCCAACAGGGAAACCGGGAGCGCCCGGGCCACCGTCGTCGGAATGCTCGCCGGAGAGCCCGCCGGATCGCCCAACCTGCCCGGGGCGTTCTTGCCGGAGCTGTCGAGGAGCAGATTGTCGGAAAGGTCGTTGAAACGGAACCAGGCGTTGAGCGACGGGTCGTTCGGATCGATATTCTCCGCGAGAATGATGGCCTGCACCTCGTCACCGATGAAATTCCGATTCCAGATCGACAGTTCATCGAGTGTTCCCGCCGCCACCCCCGGAATGTCCGGCCGATCCGAGGTAAACCCCTGGCGCTTGCCAAGAACCAGCTGCGAGACGCTCAGTGCGTTGAACGCCGAACCGGGTCCGTTCTGCAGCGACGGCGTCTTGTAGATGCCGTCCACGTAAAGATTGGCGGACGAGCTGGTGTCTCCGGAGTTGACCGTGATCACGTAGTGATGCGTTCGGCCGTCGGAAAGCTCGGGAACGTCCACTTCCCTATAGAATCGGGCCAGCGATTCGCCGTTCTTACCCCTTAATTCAATTCCGAGATTGAACGCGCCCCCGTTGTTCGAGGAGCCAATGTTGATTTCGAACGACGCCAGATTGCTGGCGTCGCCGGGATCAATCGCGGTCAGCAGCGACTGCCGGTCGTCCCAGTTGGAGGTCGGGTCCGGCAGGAACGTGAAGGCGACTGTAAAATCTCCGAGTCCGTCCAAAGCCGAGGGCGGCAGAAACGCCACGTCCGACTGGTCGAATTTCAAGGCCAGATCCACCGGAAGAGAAGTGAAGCCGACCACGGAATCCGCATCCGACAATTTCAAATTCAACGGATCCGCCTTCTCCATGATCGAGTCGTAGACGTAAACGCCTCCAACACCGTCGTCACCCGCGACGATCACCGCCAGATCCATCACCCCGTCGCCGTTGAAGTCGCCGCCGCTGGCGGATCGCAAACCGGGAATCTCCAACGCAACGTCCAACCCAGCGACAACGTAGGAATTGCCCGGCCCCGGCTTGCCTTTCTTGATGTAGAGAAGGCTATTGAATTCGCTGTAACCGACGAACTCCGCGAGTCCATCGCCATCAAGATCACCCACCTCGAACGTGGTGCGATCGGAGCCACCGAAGGTGATCTCCGACACGGTATGATCGATTGTCGGACCGTTGGTGACACCGATTTCCTCAAGGCCGTCGCCGTTCAGGTCGCCCACAACGACCGTCTCCAGGCGACCGAAATCCGCGTCCCGATGGGCTCGAAGACTGACAAGCACATTGTCAAAACTGACGGTCCCCGCGGTCGTGCCGGTGATGCCGGCGCCGGAAAAGACGTAGCCCATACGCCGATAAGTGGGCGCGGTGCTCAGCCCTGGCGCGCCCAGGACCGACCGGCCCATGATCAGGAGATCGGACTTGCCGTCGCCGTCATACTCCAACATCTGCAGGGAAACGCCGCCCACCGGCGAAAGACTGGAGTACAGGTTGATGACGCGCGCATTGGCCTTGGCGCCCGTGGTCGCCAGGCCGCTGTCCACAAAGGCCTGATCCCAATGGCGGGCCCAGGATTGCACGCCGCTCGCCGGCGCCTCGTTCGCGGCGCCGCCAAAGACCACCGTCACGTAGGTGGTGTCATCGCCAACATCCTCACGCACAAATGCCAGATCCGCGAAACCGTCCCCGTTCACATCGCCGAATCGTTCACCCGGCCGGCCAATCGCGGAATGATCGACAATGATGTCAGCATGCAGCTCCACAGAATCCAGATCCGTCAGTTTGACCGGACCAAACAGGATGTAGCTGGACTCCGCGCCGCGCACGATGAAATCCGTCAGTTGATCTCCATTGAAGTCGCCGATTTCGGTGATTCCCGAAAGCAGCGCATTGACCGACGCCGCCTCCAACCCCACGGCGTCCTCCTCGGTCGTGAAGAACCGGTGGTTGTAGTGGGCAGCGATCGTTTCCGCGCTCAAAGGCGAAGTGTAGATGGCGACGTCATCGATCCGTCCGGAAAATTCACGGCCGGCTTTCTCCGCGTTTCCGCCGATCTGAACGGGATGTGTGGGGCTGGACAGAATTCGATTGCCCGGAACAGCCGAAGCCTCCAGCCTGCCGTCGACATATAAATTGGCGATCTCCCAGCCATCGAAGGTCCCCACAATATGATGCCACTCGCCATCGTTGATTTCGGTCTTGCTCTTGAGTTGAACCAAAGTGCCATCACGCAGCGTTAGATCAAAAGAAACGAAGTCGGTGTTGGAATAACGATGAATCCGCCAGGCGCTGTCCCCTTTCGTAACGATGGCCTGCCAATCGGCGTCAAACTGATCAACGAGCACCCAGGCCTCCACGGTGAAACTGAACAGATCTTGATTGGAGGTGTGGAGATAGTCGTCGACGCCGTCAAATTGGAGCGAGTCTCCGACGACAAACCGCCCATCGGCTGCGGCGGACGGCACAGAGGTGGAACCGGTGGGCCCCCAAACCAGCCCGGTCCAGATCACCGTTTCAGGGACCTGTTGAGGGGCCAGATTCCGCAGCGATCCCCCGTCGAACGAGTAGTAGGCAAGCAGCGAGTCTTCTTTCAATACCTCCGCGTTGTAGAAAGTCGCCGCATTCAAATCGATGCCTCGATCATCAGCGCCGACGGGCAGATTTGGCAGAGCCAGATCGTAGACGTATTCTTCCGAGTCAAACCCGCGACTCGCAAATGTCGGAACACCGGTGAAGTTATAACTTTCAGGAGAATACCCGAACAGTTGGTCGTCGCCGCCGTTGCCGAACAACTGATCGTCTCCCGGGCCGCCAACCAGGAAGTCGTTCCCCTCACCGCCCGAGATCACGTCCGCCAGCGCGCCGCCGAAAAGGAGGTCATCCCCGTCGCCTCCCTCAATGATCAGGGCCGCTTCGCGCGCGCCCTGTTCAGCGTCGCCGAGTTCGATGCCGTAGCCCTCGAAGGGCGAACCGGCGGCCGTTTCGTTGACCACGTCATTTCCCGCCCGGGTTGAAATCTGGGTCTGCTCGACGTCCCGGGTCTGGTAGAACATGTATTCGCGAACGAACGCCGAGTTTCCATCTGTCTTGAACTCCTGTCCTCCGAAATCCCAGACCAGGCTGACAAATTCGTAGCGGTGCAGGCCGGTGTTGTATTGCAGCGCGACGTAGTCCGGCACAGGCAGCCCGCGTCGATCCAGGTCGCCGCCGAGGAACAGAACCCGGTCCGTGCCTTCGCCGCCGATCAACTGCTCGCTGGCCTGGGGCCGGTAGACCTGTGTCGCGGGATCAAAGACCGTATTTGGCTGATTGGTCAGCAAAGGCAGCGCGTCAGGAATAATCTGGAAGGTGTCATCGCCCGGCCCGCCGAACAGGAGGTCGACAGCATTGCGATCCCGACCACCGGATAGAACATCGTTGCCCTCATTGCCAAAGATCCAGTCCTCGCCCGCGCCGCCCTGAAGAATGTCATTGCCCGGTCCGCCGAGAATCACGTCCCGGCGAATCGCGTCATTGCGCAGTGAAAGATCAAGCGTTTCGGAATCCGCGCCGACCAGATCGAACTCAATGCCGTAAATCGTGGGTGTGAGGTTGGTCTTCACCTCGATGAGGTACGTATCACCCACGACAAGCCCCAATGTGAAAAGATCCTCAACCGTGACAGTTTGGACGCCCGAAAGCGCGCCGTTCGTGATCAGGGTTCCGTCGGCCTCATACAAATTCACGGTCAACATGTCGTTCGGCGACGCGGTCTTTACTTCGAATTTGGACGCCGCCAACGCCGCCGTCAGTTCGAAGCGAAACCAGTCGTGGTCATCGGGATTGTCGATCGTGAGGCCCGTGACTTGAAGCCCGTCGCCGGGCAGGGACAAGGGATAGGCAAAGGACGCGAAATCATTACGGCCCCGCAGGCCGTTCGAGACCACCGACTCCGCCTTGTCCACCAGGATCGCGTTGCCGCTGCGAATCGTAACGACATCGTCGCCGGGTCCCGCGTCAATCCAGACCGTCTTCTGCACCGTCGGGCCGACGGTGATCGTGTCGTTGCCGTCAAGGGCGTCGATCAGGATCACCAGAAATTCACCCTCGCCCGGAAGCAGATTGCCGATGCGCTGCGCTTCCAGAGCCGCCATTCGGGCGGGATCGTCCTCTATCTCGGCCAACTTCGCGCCCACTCCCTCGCCTTCGCCAGCGGCCAGCAGACCGTCAAGGTCCAAGGTGTTGTCATTCATTCCCCAGATCGCACCGCCATCTTTATCGGTCGCCGAGAAGTCCAACTTCACCTGCGCCGAAAAGCTGAAGTTGCCATTGTTCTCCGAAAGGCGGGTGATGAGATGATGGTCCGAAAGCAAGCCCGGCTCAGTGACGAAGTCCACGGTGATCTCGTCATCGACGTTGCTGCCTCCGACATACCATACCTGATCGGATTCCCTGGCGTATTCCTTCCAGGCGTCACCGGCCACGTTGCCATCAAGGGATTCAAATCGTTCGCCATTGGCCCGGAAAAGAATGTCGTTCCCGCCATTGCCATACATGAAGTCCAGGACAGTGCCGCCAAAAAGCAGATCATCGCCCGCTGCGCCGAGCAGACGGTTCAGGCCGGTCGCTTCCAGTTTGTAGAGTCCGCCGCCGTCGTCGTTATGAAGCCCGCCGTTGTCGTCCACGAACACGCCAAAGGTTGCGCTCGGACCGTCGACAGCCACATTCCGCCCCGTGTCTGGATCAGTGGACCAGGCGTAAAGCACGTTCTTCCCCTGCCCCCCGATCAGGTCGTCGTTGCCCTGTCCTGCAAAGAGAACATCCACGTCCTGGGAGGAACCTCCGCCACCGTCGCCCCAAAGGCGGTCATCGCCGGCAAAACCGTAAAGCGTGTCGCTGCCTGGTCCGCCATCGAGGCGATCGCGCCCGGCGGACCCGATGAGAATATCGTCGCCGCTGTTCCCATCGAAGACGCCCACGAATTCGCGGCTTCGCTCGGCGAGTTGCGAGAGATCCAGGGGATCGGATACGCCCTGAACCACGGGGTTGTCCACGCCATTCGGCAGGACGCTGTCGGCAGTGACGAAGCCGATAATGTCGTCGCCGGCCAAGCCAGCCAACTGGATCTGCTCGATGAGCAACTGGCCGTCGCCGTCCAGCAGATTGACGAAGTAGGCATCCGGGGTTCGGTTGCGTTCGTAATAATCGATGCGTAGCATCAGCGGCCCGGAATTCGTCTGACTGAGGAGAATCACATCGTAATTATTCGTCCCGTCGATGGAAAGGATGTCTGTGGCGTTGTCGTCGGTCAAAGGAACGCCGTCCGCGCCCAGGACGTCGCCCTCCACCTCGTTTCCGAAGTAGCCGTCCATGGTTTCGATCACGCCGAGCTCGAGCCAGAGCGAGAAGATATCGATCCCTTCACCGCCATACTGAAGATCCAAACCGGCCTGTCCACGGATCAGATCCGTGCCGGCTCCACCCCAAATTTCATCAGCTCCACCACCGCCGTACAACTGATCCTCGCCACGTCCGCCCTGAAGGAGATCCGCGCCGCCCAGAGTTGCGGCTGAAGAGTTGGCGAAATAGTTGGAGCCAGCGCGAATATCACCATGCATGTAATCGTTCCCGTCGCCGCCAAACAGTTTTTCGGAGCGAATGTTGCCGTAGAGCTTGTCAGCTCCGGCCCCGCCAAACAATTGGTCGCCAACAAGCAAATTCTGGACACCGTGATCGCTGCTAGGCGCATAAGCAAAAAGCTCATCCCGCCCCGCTCCACCAAACAGTCGTTGCCCTTCCTGACTCGCTGACTCACCTACTCCGTCACCTGCTCCACCGAACAATGTGTCGTCACCCGCATCGCCGTAAAGTTGATCGATGCCCAAGTCGCCATTCAGGACATCGTCGCCGTCACCGCCGCGAATGACATCGTCGCCAGCGCCGCCAGCCAACTCATCCCCGCCCGTGCCTCCGTCGAGATAGTCCGCGTCCTCGTCGCCGGAAAGTGAGTCATCACCCGAACCGCCGTAAAGAACGTCAACGCCCATGCCTCCAGCCAGTGTGTCATTGCCGTCATTAAGCGCCTCAACAATCGTCAAGGCTGGCGTGACATTCATGGCCGGCGAGTAATTCGTCGCATAGATCCCGCCGAACAAATCGTTCGTGGCGATGAAATCGGGAGCTCCGACGAAGTCGCTCGTTCCCAGAACAAAATCAGTCCGTCCCCCCGTCGCGACGCCGCCAAACAAGACATCATTGTCCGCGCCGCCATCGAGACTATCGTCGCCCAAACCGCCCACAAGGAAATCGGCGCCGAGTCCGCCAATCAAACGATCGTCGCCGCCCGCGCCATACAGATCGTCGTTCCCATCCTCGCCGACAAGAATCTCCCGCCGCAGACTTCCCTGCAGAATGTCATTGTCAGCCCCCCCAAACAACTGGTCGCCCACGAGAATGCTCTCGTTCGGATCGTTCGCGACCGCGAAGCCGAACAGTCTGTCATTGCCCGGACCGCCAAACAGCCGTTGTCCTACCTGATTTCCCCCGCTGCCCTCCTGGCCATACAGACGATCGTCGCCGTCTTCGCCGTAAAGCTGATCGATGCCGCTTCCGCCGCGCAGGACATCGTTGCCACCGCCGCCTCGAATCACGTCGTTCCCTCCGCCTCCGTAGACTACAAGGTCATTGCCCGAACCCGCGTCAAGATAGTCGTTCCCGTCGTCGGCGCCTTCCAGAACCACGCCCGCGCCGGCCAGCGAATCTCCGTCGCCAAACAGGTTATCCGCGCCCGAGCCGCCAAACAAATGATCCCTGCCCGCCCCGCCAATCAGTGTGTCCTGTCCGTCGCCGCTCGATTCCAGCGGCGTGATAATCGGCGTGATGAACGGCCGATTGAACCCGGTGTAAAATTCGTCTTGGGCCTCGGTGAAATCAAAAAGCGGAGGCGCTGTGAAATCCGGAAAATTGTCGTAGTTGACGCGGGTTCCAGTGGCTCTACCGCCAAACAGCGCATCCTGGTCCGCCCCTCCGATGAGCGTGTCATCTCCAAAGCCGCCAACCAGGAAGTCATCACCCGCTCCCGCGTCGATCCAATCAGCGCCGTCGCCGCCGAAAACATCGTCATCACCGCCGCCGCTGCGCACGACGTTGGCGCCGTCCCCGGTGTGGACGATGTCAGAGCCGTCGCCCGACGTGATCGTGTCATTTCCATCGGTCGCGGCAAAGAAACCGGTAGCGACGGAATTGTTGACCTGGCCGCCATCGCCAAAGATGAAGTTATCGCCGTTGGCCGTGGTGATCCGATCATCGCCGCCGCCACCGAACAGTTTTTCGCTTCCCGAACCGCTGACGAGCGTGTCATTGCCATCGAAGGCGGAAGGCAGCGTTTGGAACAAGCCGCCGGTCTGCTTGCCGTTGTCGCCAAATAGCGTGTTGGCAATTCCCATGACCGACTCGGCCGCCGCGAATTCCGAACCGCCGCTTACCCAGTCCGCTCCCGCGCCGCCCGCGATGAAGTCCGCGCCTTCGCCGCCGTAAACCTTGTCGTTCCCGCCGGAGTCACTATTCGTCGACACACGGGCCGCTGTTCCAAAATCTCCGTAGAGAACATCGTCCCCAGCTTCGCCATAAATCGTATCCGCCCCAGCTTCGCCTTGAATCCAATCGGCGCCGGCGCCGCCCCGGATGATGTCGTCACCCGCTCCACCGCGGATGGTGTCAGCCGCGCCAACTTCAGGAACCAACTCGCGCATCGCATTCGTATAGCCCGCGTCGCCCCAAATGCCGTCGTTGCCTGCCCCGCCGTCGATGACGTCGGCGTCGCGCCCGCCGTAGATCAAATCCAGCCCGGATTCGCCGAAAATCTGATTCAAACCGGAACTGGTGGTGATGGTGTCATTCCCGCCGCCTCCGTAAATCGTGTCGTTGCCTCCCTGCGTCGAAATTTCGTCGTCCCCCGCGCCGCCATAGACAGTGTCGTTGCCTCCGGCAGTGATCAGCTGATCGTTCCCTGCCCCGCCGTTCAGCGTCACCGTTCCGCTGCTCAGCACGATCAGCATGTCGTCGCCCTTGCCGCCGTTAATATCCGCGTCGGCCAGCACACCATCCATGATCTGTACGGTGTCATTCCCGCTGCCGGCGTCGGGAACCACGATTCTACTGACGCCTGTGTAAGTCTGGGTCACACCCAGCGCCGTCACGTTGACCGTTTCAAATCCAACAGCGCCGCCGACATGCTCAACCGTATAAGTTTCATTGCCATCGATATCGTAAGCTTCGCCGCGAGCATGGGCGAAGGTTCCCATATTTAAGCGGAGCACACTGCCCGTTTTCGTGGCCAGAATCGGCGGCGGACCAAATGACCAGATCACCGATTCATTAAATCCGATACCGAACACCCGCACGCTCAAACCCAGCTCAATGGACGTCGGCCGAAACGCGAAACGCCCTTCGAATCCGGCCAGCTCAAAATCGATATCCGGCAAGGGCCACGGCAGGCTGAAGACCACGCTCAAGGACCCGTAGGCCCGGCCGCTGAAACCGGTGTCGCTGAGCGTCAATTCGATGCCTCCTCCGAGATGTATCGGCCCAAGTTTGATGACGAAGTCAACTGAACCGGTGATCATGAATTCTCCGTTTGATCGGATATAGCCATCCACCTCCAGCGTCACCACGCCGAAGAAATCGATCTTCAGGTTCTCCAGAGCCAGAGACAACACGCCATCCTTAAGCGAGATCGTTACGCCGCCCTTTGCCTCGAAGATCCAAACCTTCAGCGTCGCGTCCACATGGACCTCGAATGAATTGGCCGCCACCAGTTTGCCTCCAACCATCACCGCGCTTGAACTGGTGTTGAGTTCGAGATTGAAGTTCCCACTTAGGCCAAACTGATCGAATCCGATATTTTTTGCGCCGAGATCTATGCTCATCGCAAACACCGAACCCTGGATGATTGCGCCGCCCTTGGCTTTCAATTCTCCAAAGAACCCGAGATCGAGGAGACCATCAAATTCAACCGCAAAACCCTCGCTATTGAAGGTCATATCGAAGCCGCCTTTGATGGTGATGACATCAAACAACTTCAATTCGCCGCCGACCACGATCCTCAACGTCTCCGGAGCGATCGTTCCCGCCACGAGGCCGTTCACTTCGCCCGTTTCCTTGTCGACGTTCAACCGCTGGATGGTCTGCGCCCGGTTGGTCGTATTGAGCTCCAACTGGTAACGCCCGCTGAACTCGAAAAGATCCGCGCCAAAACCGGATATCCCAACCTGCTGACTCAATTGAAGACTGGCCACAATGCCCTGGTCGCTGACATTCAGGAACCCGGCCGCCTCAAGTTTGCCCAGCGGGCCAAGTTCAAGATCGGCCTCAATTTCGACCTCAATACGCCGAGGCGTGATGGTGAGGCGAAAGTCTCCATTGAAGTCGACCAAATCGGCGATGTGGACCATTCCGATCAGATGAACATTGATCAGCAGTTCGTTGAACGCGAGCAGGACCGGTTCCGCGCCCGGTCCGGTGTTAACCTCAAATCCCGCCCGATCAGGGCCAGCGCCATCCGTGTCAGGGAAGCTGGCGAGGAAATCAATAGGCTCCAGCCCGTCAGCGCCCACGCCCAGATTCAATTGCACACTCAGGGAGCCCTCCGCCTGAACAAGATCCAGGCCGACAAACGCAAAGCTTTCGATTCGAATGTCAGCCGCAATAAAGGCGCTGAGATCGTCCAATTCGGTCGACGCCATTACGGCGATCCCGAAATCCAAATCGGTCAAGGCCAACCCGACAGCGCCGTCATTCAGCTCCAAAGGTCCATCAACGGCGCCATTCCCATTCAAGTCTGTCCAGTAGGGACCATTCAGTCCGACAAAGCCGGCAATGTCTCGTCCGCCGATGGTCATTGTGATGACTTCCTTCTGACTGCCATTCGCCAGCGTGACCGTCTCCGTTCCGCCCAGCTCAAAGGCAATGCTGCCAGTGAGCGTGACGACAGAGAAAAGATCCAACTCAACCACCGCTTGCGCTCGGACTACCGGGCCGTCGAAGTCCAGATCGATCGTGTCCTTGCTTCCATCCGGATTGAAGGCGCCGGTCCATACGTCAAAACTGCCGCCCGGCAACGCCGCGAAATCAATGACCGGCAGGATCGGCAACCCTCCGGGCGCTGGCGTGGAAATATTCAGCGCGACATTGATCTTGCTGACCTTCGCCGTCAGGCCCTCGACGCCCACCAATTCCACATTGTTGGCGCTGCCCTTCAACGCCACATAACGCATCGGGTCGAGGGTGTTTACCGGCTTTCCAAACAACAGGCCGAAATCCAGATCATCGACCACCAATCCGATGGCATCGGGGTTCACCTCCGAGGCGATGATGTCGCCCGCCTGATCGCGATCGATCAAACCGTTTCCGTTGGCATCCACCCAATAAGGCCCCTCAATGCCAACGAAGGCATCCAAATCCCGCGCGCCCAGCGTGAATGTTTCAATCTGCTTGTTGCCCAACCCGGCATACTCCGCCGGCACGCCGAGCAAATCGGCCGGAATCAGGCCCGCGACGGGCGCATCGAGCATGCCGCCTTTCTCAAACGCCACACTCCCGGTAATATGAACAAAACCCGAAATTCGAATCTTCACCTGATCCGCCGCGCCGCCCAACAACGCCCCTTCAAACAACAACGGAACGACATCGCCCGCAGTATTGATCGCCACCTGATATCCGTCCGGATCCGAATCCGCGTCATCAACCAAGCCCCAACTACCGTCGGGGAAGCTGGAAAGAAAATCGACCGCCGGTTTCGACTGACCTGGCGCCATGGGCCAGGACCCCATCTTGAATGAGCCCTGATTCACCCTCACTTCCGAATGCATGGCCTCCAGGGTCACTTCCGGGACGCCCAGCAGCGCCAGTGCATCCGCCTGGGCGTTAATCGCGAAAAGCTTGAGTTTCGCGGAGTTCAGCCCGGATACCGGAACGCTATTCACCTTTACCTCCTGGGCCTTCATGATGACCATGCCCAGCGTCACTTCATCCAGGAAAAGACCCACCGCGCCCGCCATCTCAAGTTCTGTTTGCGTCAGATTGCCATCCGCCGCCGCCGCATCCAGGCCATTGGAATACCCGACATAGACATCCACGCCGGAAAGCCCGATATCCATCGTATCCACCGGCAGGTTCCAGATCTTGGTCGCATCAATTGACCGGGCCAGGCTGCCATCCGTTGGATCCGTGTCCGACGTGGGAATGGCTCCAAACAGCGAAATGTTCTGTGCGGTGGTGGCCAGCGTCAGCCCCGTCTGCACATCCACAGACAACACCGCTCCCTTGTTGAAGGAAAACCCGCCGGCCACGTAGACGAAATCACTGATCCGCAACAGCGCATTGTCCGCGGACACTCCAATGACGGGCTGCTGCCATTGAATCGCAACCGGGTCGCCATTGGTGGAGGTTTGGACCAGATAGCCGTCGGGAGCCATGTCCGCATCCGGCATATCCCCCATGCTGTCGTCCGGGAAACTGGCAGCAAAATCCACCACCGGCTTGGTGTCGCCATCCATATGCGGCCACAGCCCGGAAGCGGACCCGGTATTCAGGCGAACCTGAAGGTTGTTGGCGCTCAGCGACAGTTCGGGAATACCCGCCAGAACCACGTTGTCGGCGTCTACTTTCAACGCGGTGAAACTGAGATTGCTGGATGCGAGGAAAATGGCGGCGGCGCTGACCGGGCGCATGGAGACCATTCCCAATGTAATCTCATCCAGAAAGACGCCGATCGCGCCCGCATCCTCAAGCTCCTGAACCGTCAGATCCCCATCCGCCGCCGCCGCATCCAAAGAATCCGTATAGCCCACAAACACATCCACGCCCGACAATCCAAAGTCTAACGTCTCGACCGGGAGATTCCAGATCATGTCCCCTGCGGCGGTTCGCGCGAGACTGCCATCGACCGGGTCAGTGGCGGATTCCTTAATGTCGCCGAACAAGGCGATTTTCTGCACAAGAGTCAGAGAATCCAGTCCGGTCCGAACATCGACTTTGTGAATCGGCCCTTTATTGAAGGAAAAGCCGCCAGAGACATAAACGAAGTCACTGATCCGCAGGAGAGCGTTATCCGCCGAAACTCCGATCACAGGCTGATCCCAAAGCAAAGCGACGGGATCTCCTGAGACCGAAGTGTTCACCTGGAAACCGTCTGGAAGCGAATCGCCATCTGGCGCGCCAGCCGCGCTGTTGTCCGGATAGCTCCGCTTGAAATCAACCACCGGTCCGGCCTGTCCGGGCAAAGCCGGCCAGGCGCTCGGATTCGCAACCCCCTGATTGAGGCGAACCTGGAGGTTGTTTACTCCAAGTTCGACCTCTGGAATGCCCAGAAAGACTACATCCGCTGCGTCCACCTGCAGCGCGGCAAAACTCAATTTGGCATTGGCCAGCAGCGGAGCTTCAGGAACAGAGCCCGCCAAGTGCATCAAGGCGAGCCCAACCGAAACTTCATTCAGGAAGACACCCGAGGCATTGACCGCCTCAAGCTCCACCCGTGTTAGATCTCCATCCGCCGAGGCGGCGGCCAGAGATTCGGTGTATCCGACAAAAACATCCGCGCCGGAAAGTCCCAAGGTGAAAACCTCAACCGGCAAATTCCAAATAATCGAGCCATCCGTGGTCCGCGCCAACGTGTCCCCTCCCGGGTCACTGTCAGAGGTCATGATCGACCCCGCCAGCACAATATCCGCCTGCATCTGAGTCAGCCCAGTGCGAACATCCACAAACTCTGTCGGCCCCTTGCCGATGCTCAGCGAACCGGACACATGAACGAAATCGCTGATCCGCAGCCAGACGTTGTCCACCGAAATGGAACCCCCGACACTGCCTCCGTTAAAGAAGGCCTCCACGGCAATCCGATCTCCCAGCGAACCAGCCACGATCGACGTGTCCCCCTGATTGACGGCGGGCAGATGATCGACCACCTCCAGCGTGTAGCTGTTCCCGCCCTTGACCCCCTCAAGATAGAGGCCATTGCCCAGATCAAATCCGGTAATGCTGGAAAAATCGCCTGACACCGACCCGAAGGTCATGAACTCGAAGCTCTGCCCCAAAGTCGGCTGAAATCCATTAAGAATCTGAAGCTCCAGCGCGCCACCCAAGACCGCCTCGCCGATCACATTGATCTGATCGAAGCCATCGGGGAAACCCGCCCTGCCCGTCCCGGCAATCTCGATCCGCAAGGTTCCAGCGACAGGAGCCAGATCCGGATCCTGAAAGCCCGCCTGCATAAAGCTGGCAACATTCAAGATGCCAGGGGAATTACCAGGACTGACCAAACCGTGATTGACGACCGCGCCGTGGATCGTCCCGGAACCAGAAAGGATGTCATCCGGATGGATCAGCAGCTCCCCATCGCTGTCAACTGGCGGCAAATCGTCTTCTGAAACGTGGAAAACTTCACCGGCGGGAAGATCGGCGAAGAGGTCGTTGTGTGCCGCCGAGTCGATGAGAAATCCGTTTGAATCCGAGCCGGCAGCGGCGACAGCAGAGAATTCGGCAACTTCAACCACCTCAACCGCTTCCGGATAACCAACCGCCGCCGGTAGATCCGCCGCAATGCCCCCCATTCCGTCCGCCGAAAGCAACACCCGAACCTCGAGTGGTTCGAGGGAAAAACTCCCTGCAGGACGTTTACAACCGGTTGTCACGTAAGATTTAGATAGACTGCCAATTGACCGAAACTTGCATTTTATTCCAACTGCGGCAGTTCAGGCGCCTTCGACAAGCTGACCGCCAGCCGTCCATTGAATGCGCAAAAGCGCTCAAGAATTTGACACCAGAAACCGAAGGCCGCACGTCTAGTGCATGCGGATGAGCAAGTAAAGAGCAATTACTGATAAAGGAAGCACAATCCAAGGACCGAACATCAGGGCGCATGATTTGTGCTATTGCGCGCATTCTCGGATCG
Source organism: Limisphaerales bacterium (assembly GCA_047618185.1). Classification (GTDB taxonomy): domain Bacteria; phylum Verrucomicrobiota; class Verrucomicrobiia; order Limisphaerales; family JAYPEY01; genus JAYPEY01. The sequence goes on along the minus strand of JBLHKZ010000045.1, from coordinate 1,905 downwards.
AGGCATCGATGCCGTAGCTTGGAGTTCACCCTTTAGCGTGCCGCGGCACGAGCCGGCGATTGGCCAGCGAATCTCCGCGTTGCTTCCGACTTTGAAGATTGTGATCGTCGTTGGTTTTCGTGCATTCTCCACCCTTCCATGGCCGGCAAACTCGCCATCATCGATTACGTCATCCTCTTCGCCTACCTCGGCGGAACCATCGCGCTGGGCGTCGCGATCGGTCGGCGCATCAAGACCGGCAAGGATTTCTTCCTCGCGGGCCGAAGCCTCCCCTGGTGGGCCATCGGCATGTCGCTGGTCGCGACCGACATTGGAGGCACTGACATCATCGGCGTGGGCGGCGCGGCCTATTCCCACGGGTTGGCCGTAGGCAACTTCGAATGGATCGGCTGCATTCCGGCGATGATCATCGGGGCCTTCATCTTCATTCCCATTTTCTGGAGACTGGGGATCTACACCATTCCCGAATACATGGAGAAGCGGTTCAATGTCGGAACGCGCTCTGCTCTGGCCACCTGCTGGCTGATCTTCATGGCCTGCAATCTCGGCATCATGCTCTACGCCTCGGCCAAGATGATGAACGTGCTTTTTGGTTGGGACGAGGCGGCCTGCATTCTGCTCGCCGCAGCCATGGTGGGAATCTACACGCTGACGGGCGGACTCGCCGCCGTGGTCTACACGGACGTCATCCAATGCGTGATCATGATTGCTGGCTGCCTGCTCGCCTTGATCATCGGCATCAACGATCTGGGCGGCGTCAGCGGCATGATGGAAAGCATCCGCGAAGTCGAAGCAGCGAAAAACCTCCCTGAAGGCCAACTGACCAGCCTGATCCTGCCCGCCGACACCGAATCTCCATTCCCCTGGACCGGCATTCTCTTTGGACTGGCGCTGATTCTCAGCCCCGCCTACTGGATCGGCAACCAGGCGATCGTCCAACGTTCGCTCGGAGCCAAGAGTGAATTTGCGGCAAAGGCCTCCTACATCTGGGGCTCGCTGCTAAAAGTCCTCATCCCGATCATCATTGCCGTGCCCGGGCTGATCGCGCTGGCCAAGTTCCCTGATCTGGCCGACGGCGACAAAGCCTTCCCCACCCTCGTCGCGGAATTATTTCCCGCCGGACTTCGAGGCCTGTTCCTGGCCGCGTTCATCGCGGCATTGATGTCCAGCGTAGATTCCTATCTCAACGCATCCGCAACGATCGTCACCTTCGATTTCTACAAGCGGTTCTTCAATCCAGAAGCCAGCGACACGAAAATCCTGAACGTCGGCCGAATCGCCACCGCGGCGCTCCTCGTCTTCGCGATCTTATTCGCCTTTATGATCGCCAAAATCGAAGGCATGGGAATTTACGCGATCTTCCAAACGCTGATGGCTTTCTTCCAGGGACCGGCGCTGGCGTTAATCCTCACCGGACTGCTCTGGAAACGCGCCAATGGCAAGGGCGCTCTCGTCGGCTTCATCGGAGGCGTATGCTTCTCCATCACGCTGTATGCGTTAAGCCAGGAAAGCGTCTACACCGCGCTGGGCCTACAACCGCTCTTCAAAGTCCCCGATCCGTTCCTTTTCTATTCCATCTGGGCCTTTGTCGTCGCGCTTTCCCTGATCATCATTGTCAGCCTCGCAACGCCGCCCGAATCAGACGAAAAACTCAAAGACGTCGTCTGGCGTTTCAAGAAAACCAAAGAGACATGAACCTTACTCGTCTCTCAACTATCAACCCTCAGCTCCCTGTCCCGCGACTGCGGCGATCAAGTGTTTTCGAGTGACTCCTTTGCATCACATTGGCGAATTCTTTCGCAACCTGACGCTCGCCATTCCCCTCGGCGTGGTGCGGTTGCTTTTTGTTGGATTGCTGGTCGCCCTCCTGATCTGGGTCCTGCGCCTTCCAAAGTCTGAGACCAC
>JBLHKZ010000044.1:0-27449 GCA_047618185.1 Limisphaerales bacterium | reverse complement strand
ACCTCGGCTGCTACGAATCGTTTGGATCGCTTTCGCTGTTTAGCGCGAATCCCTTCAACAAATGGCGCTGCTTTCGCTTAGGTTGACGCCTATGCGCACGCGGGACTGCGCCAATGCTTCGTGCGAACGCCGACGGCGTCCGCCGTTTCCGGCGCGCATCCCGTAAACGGCGGAGATTTCAGCGTTTTCCGCCGGAACGTGTGGGTAGCGCACAGCTCCGAGGAGGGGTCACAGGTGGGTCGCTGGCAATTACTATCTGACAATCGTCCGAATGATTCCCCCCAGAACCAGCAACACCCAACTCCCCAGCCTTGACTTGGCGGCGGCGCCTTTTCACTTTCTTCGCGGTGTCGGCATTAAAACTGGAATTTCGTCGAGGCGCTCCGCATTTGCCCGAGCTGGGGCTGTGGCTGGATTCGCGCGACGCCAAGGGTGAAGGCGAACGCGTCGTCGTCAGCCACGCGCACGCCGATCATCTCGGCCGGCACCGTGAGGTGATCCTCACCGAGCCGACGCATCTCCTCATGAACGTCCGTGTGGGCGGCGGCAGGCTCGCGCACATTCTGAACTTCGGCGAACCCGCGCCCTTCGAATTCAAGGGCCGCGAATTTCAGATCACGCTCCTGCCCGCCGGGCACATCCTCGGCAGCGCCATGTCGCTGATTGAGTGCGAGGGCGAATCACTGCTCTACACTGGCGACTTCAAGCTCAACGCCAGCCTCGCCGCCGAAGCCTGCCAGCCCGCACCCGCCGACACGCTGATCATGGAAACGACCTTCGGCAAATCGCGCTACCGATTTCCTCCCGCCGAAGAGACGATGGAGAAAATTATCCACTATTGCCGGCGCGCGCTCAAGCGGGGCGACACACCCGTCCTGCTCGCCTATTCGCTCGGCAAGAGCCAGGAGCTGCTCCAGGGCCTCAAGGACGCCAATCTGCCGATCATCGTGCATCCGCGAATCGACGAAATGAACGAGGTCTATCGACACTGCGGGAAGACCTTTCCGCGCTACGGACTCATTCGCGATCGGCGCATCGACGGCAAGGTCCTGATCTGCCCGCCCACCGCCAAGCTGCCAGTCAACGTGAGTTCCGAAGATCGACTGAAGAAGGCGGTGATCTCCGGCTGGGCGATTGACTCCAGCTGCAAGTATCGCGCCAAGGCCGACGCGGCGTTTCCGCTCAGCGACCATTCGGATTTCGATGAGCTGGTCGCGTTCGTCAAGCAGGTGAATCCGAAACAGGTTCACACCATGCACGGTTTCGCCGCCGACTTCGCCTGGGTCCTGCGCGATCTCGGATTCAACGCCCAGGCGCTCAGCGAGCCAGAGCAAATGACGTTGGAATTACCGGGATCGTTGGATGTGGAAGCGGCCTGATTCGGGGAAATTCGAATCTCGAAACAAATCCTAATGCCCGAAATGAGAATGTTTCAAACGCCCTGCCGCACGCCAAATGCCCGGGCAAATCGTTTCGGGAATTGGGGCCTTTGAGTTTTGAGCCGTGTTTCGGATTTCGAGATTCGGATTTCGGATTTTCCGCCGCTATCCCTCCATACAGGCGAAAATATCGCGATAGAAATCCGCATGGCTTTCCCAGGTCTGCGCCGAAACCATATTGCCGTCCGTCACGCTCGGCTTGTTGATCCATCGCGCACCGGCGATCGTCGCTTCAGACCGGACATTCGAGTAGCACGTCACCTTTCGACCTTTGAGCACGTTCGCCTGCGCCAGAATTTGAATTCCGTGACAAACGGAAAAGATCCACTTCTTCTTCCGGTCGAATTCCTGGACCAACCGGATCAGCTGCTTGTTGTAGCGCAAAAACTCAGGAGCGCGGCCGCCGATCAAGACCATGGCAATGTATTCCTCGCCCTTCACCCTGGAGATCGCGATGTCAGCCTCGATACGATAACCGGGCTTCTCGACGTAGGTGTTCCAGTCGGGATCGAAATCGTGCACCACGCCATGCAGAGCCTTCTTTTTCGAGGCGGCAATAACAGGTTCATAGCCCGCCTCGGCAAAGCGCGCCTGGGCGTAAAGTATTTCGAAAGACTCGCCCGAATCGTCGGTGATGATGAGGATTTTCTGTTTGGCTTGCGGCATGGCGAATTCATAAGCGCGAAGAGGAAAAGACGCAAAGCGCAAAACGCATCGGTGAAAATGTTCCACTCTTTGCAACCCGCCGAAGCGGGCGCTACTGTTCCGCGCATGGACATCATCAACCTCGCCGACGCTTCGCCGTTCATCACCAAGGACGGCTCAGAGATCCGCGAACTGCTCGCCCATCGCAACTCGGCGATCGCCAATCAGAGCCTGGCCGAGGCGCGCGTCCCCGTCGGCGGCGCCACGGATGAGCATTACCACGACAAGACCGAGGAGATTTACTACATCACTCACGGGCAGGGCCGGATGCGCATCGAGGACGACACCCGCGACGTGAAGGTCGGCGACGCGATCGCCATTCGGCCCGGGAAGAAACACAAGATCTGGAACACCGGCGAGGAGACACTGAGACTGCTCTGCTGTTGCGCTCCCTGTTACGAGCATGGCGATACCGTGATCACCGAAGGCGAGGGTTGATGCGCTTATTTCTTCAGAATACCGAGCCCGACCGGGCGTCCCACAAAGAACGATTCACGACGGACTACTGACAAAGCACCTATGGCAACAAAACCCGACAAGATCCGACTTTTCATCAAACCCTCCTGCGGTTGGTGCCACGAGGCCATCGCCTGGCTCGACGACCACGGCTTCCAATACGAGAAACTGGATGTCACCAGCGACCGCGCCGCCGCGAAGGAACATCACGATCTCACTGGCCAGGGCATGGCGCCGTCCATCGACATCGACGGTGAGATTCTCGCGGATTTCGACACCGACGAGCTACAGGCCTTTCTCCGCAAGATCGACGTGGAATTCTAAACGTCAAAAAATACGAATTGGCCGCAAGAAGGCACAAAAAGCGCAAAATGCACTGGAATCCTTTTTTGTGCTTCTTCGCGGCTGAATAGAATTCACGAGAATGATTGCCCCGACGGTCGCATCCTGATTCCATCGCGGCCCAACAATTCCGAATATGTCCGCCGTAGAAACGCCAATCCAGCCACGCAAGCGCATTCCCGAATGGCTGCGCTTGAAACTGCCCACGCAGAACACCTTCGCGCGCACGCGCAACCTTCTGAACGATCTCAGCCTCCACACGGTCTGCGAGAGCGCCAAGTGCCCAAATCATTGGGAGTGCTGGAGCAAGGGCACTGCGACTTTCATGATCGCCGGCGATCGATGCACTCGCGCCTGCGGATTCTGCGCGGTCAACACATCCAAACCCTTTCCGCTGGAGACCGACGAACCAGACCGGGTCGCCGAAGCCACGCGCCGCATGGGCCTCAAGCACGTCGTCATCACCGCCGTTGCCCGCGACGATTTGAAGGACGGCGGCGCTGAACATTTTCGCCGAACCATCGAAGCGGTGCGCGCAGCCTGCCCCGGCATCGTGATCGAAGTCCTGGTCCCGGATTTCAACGAGAAGGACGACGCCATCGACTGCGTGCTCGAAGCCCGGCCGGAGATCTTTAACCACAATCTCGAAACCGTGCGCCGACTGACGCCGTCCGTCCGCTCGCGGGCAAAGTACGACCGTTCGCTCAGCGTGCTGCGCAAGGTCAAGGATCGGGGAGGAGACACGATCTACACGAAGTCCGGCGTCATGCTCGGCCTGGGCGAGACCGAAGCGGAGCTCCTCGAAGCGATGGACGATTTACGGGAGGCGCGCTGCGATATCCTGACCTTGGGCCAATACCTGCAACCGACGCTCAAACACCTCCCGGTCGCGGAATTCGTCACGCCGGAAAAGTTTGACGAGTACGGAAAGATCGCAGAGGAAAAAGGCTTCGGCCATGTCGCCAGCGGCCCCATGGTGCGCAGCTCCTATCACGCGGATGAAATCACTCCCTTGCTGAAGGGCGGCGTTGGCAAGCCTTCGCTGTGAGACTCCGCCATCCCCCCGTCACTTTCCGAGCAGCATCATGATCGTCACGGCAATCAGGATGCCGATCACGATGAGGCCGGCGATCGCAATGGCGATGTTTCGGTAATTCTTGCCTTGTTCCAAAATGCGCTCACGCTCCGCCACCGAAGATTGCTGAAACATTTCAAACTGCGTCTCCGCTATCAGGTGCATATCCTCCTCGTCCCGCAACTGGAGCGTCAGCCGCCGCTCCATGGTCGCCCCGAAAAGCTCGCCCCCACGATCCCGAGCCTTCTTATCCGGCTCCGCAAAGCCGACATTGCGCCAGAAATCGTCCACCGTCGCCCAAAGCCGGATCAGTCCATGATTCTCAGCGAGGGTTTTGATCCGCTTCCAGACCAGATCCCGAAGGTTGGAGCGACCTTCAGTGTCGGCATACACATCGCTGTGGATCTGAGCATCCTTGTTCTTGATCTCAACGCCAAACGCCGCGACAACCTGCGCCTCGTCATTGACGACGATTTGGAATTCCGTGAATCTCTTTTCCAGCTCGAGGCTGTAAATGCCGGCCGTGCGCCAGAGCGGGCGCAAATCGGGCAAATCGCCGATATGCGCGCGGCGAATCTTGAATTGAGACGAACTCATTGCGGAAAACATTTGGCTCAGACAAAGCCACTATACAATAAAAAGATGCTTCGGAAACCCCCGCCAATATTCACGAAGAACACTCCATGACGCCCGACGAACAACGCCTTCGCCACGCCGAACTTGCAGACCTGATCCGCGGCCACGACCACGCCTACTACGTGCTCGGCCAACCCACGATCAACGACCACGAATACGATCGCCTCTATCGCGACCTGCTCGATCTTGAAAACGAACTCCCCGAACTGAACACGCCCGACTCGCCCAGCCAGCGCGTCGGTGGCGCCCCCCTGGATGAATTCGCCTCGGTGCAGCACGCCGTGCCGATGATGAGCCTGGACAACACCTACTCGCAGGAGGAGGTCCGCGAATTCGTTCAGCGCGTCGCCAAGCTGCTGCCTGAGGAGGAGCTTGAATGGACGGTCGAGCCCAAGATCGACGGCGTCGCGGTGAACCTGCGCTATGAGAACGGCGTGTTTGTCGTCGGCGCAACGCGCGGCGACGGCGCGACCGGCGACGACATCACCGCCAACTTGAAAACGATTCGCAGCGTCCCCCTGAAACTCTCCGGCAAGGCGCCCACCGTGGTCGAAGTTCGGGGCGAGGCGTTCATGACCAATTCCGGATTCAACAAGCTCAACGAGGAGCGCGAGGCCGCCGGCGAACCAGTCTTCGCCAATCCGCGCAACACCACTGCCGGCACGCTCAAGCAGCTCGACTCCAAGAACGTTGCGACCCGCCCGCTCGACGTCATCTTCTACGGACTGGGCCGCCTCGAAGGCGAGGAATGGAATCCGCAAACCCAGCTCGAGATGTTCGAAGGCCTGAACCTGTTCGGATTCAAGTCACACAAACGCATCTGGCGCTGCAAGACCGTCGAAGAATTGCTCGACGCGATCAACGAACTCGACCGAATCAAGCGGGACTTCGACTACGCAACCGACGGCGCCGTCCTCAAGCTCAACCGCTTCGCCCTGCGCGATCGCATCGGCGTGACCTCCAAGGCGCCGCGTTGGGCCATGGCCTACAAATACGCCGCCGAGCAGGCCGAGACACTTTTGAAATCCATCACCGTCCAGGTCGGTCGCACCGGGAAGCTGACGCCCGTTGCGGAGCTGGAGCCGGTCCTCGTCGCCGGCACGACAGTCAGCCGGGCCACGCTGCACAACGAGGACGAGATCCGCCGCAAGGATATCCGCGAGGGCGACGCCGTCATCATCGAAAAAGCCGGCGAGATCATCCCAGCCGTCGTGCGGGTCGTGACCGAGAAGCGCCCCGCGGATTCAAAGGAGTTTGTTTTTCCCACGACGTGTCCGGAATGCGGCTCGAATGCCTCCAAGGCGTCGAACGACAACGCCGAGGTCGACAACGTCGATTGGCGCTGCCCGAACGCCGACTGCCCCGCGAAGATCTGCGGCCGGCTGGAACATTGGTGCTCGCGCGGAGTGATGGACATCGAAGGCGGCGGCGAAGTTCTCGTAGGGCAATTGGTGGCCCGCAGCCTCGCGAACAATGTAGCGGACCTCTACGACGTTTCCCTGGCCGAAGTCGCCAGCCTGGAACGCATGGCCGAGAAGTCCGCGCAGAACTTCATCGACGGCCTCGAAGCGAGCAAGAAGCAGGATATGTGGCGCGTCCTTTTCGGGCTCGGCATCCTCCACGTCGGCGCCGGTGTCGCCAAAACTCTCGGCCGAAAATTCAAGCGACTCGGCGACATCTTCGATCAAACCGCCGAGCAACTGACCGAGATCGAGGACATCGGCGACGTCATCGCACGGACGATCGTCCATTGGTATGGCGACCGGCGAAACAAGGACATCATCCGGCGTCTCGACAAGACCGGGCTAAATTTCGAATCCTCGCTCTATCAGTCTGCGGAGGCCGCCGGTCCATTCTCGGGAAAAGTGTTTGTCCTCACCGGATCCCTGCCGACGCTCACCCGCAGCGACGCCTCTTCAAAAATCGAAGCCGGCGGCGGCAAGACCAGCTCCAGCGTCAGCAAGAAAACCGACTACGTGCTCGCGGGAGAAGAAGCCGGCTCCAAACTCGCCAAGGCCGAAAAGCTCGGTGTGAAGATCATCGACGAGGCGGAGTTTCTGGCGATGGTAGGAGGTTAATCCTCCACCCAGCCAAGCACATTGTCCGCGTTGCCCTTCATCGTCCCGGGATCTTTTTCATCTGCGCGCAGATTGGGATCGGACGTGCGGTCGGGACCAAAAGACCAGATCATCACGCTCGAACGCAAATGGAGGGGACGGAAGGACGCCTTCCTCGCGCTCCGGACGCCGCCCTCGGCGGCCCACCTATCAGTGCGCCTCGAGCCAGGTGCGGCCGACGCCCATCTCGACGACGATCGGCACATCCAGCTCGATTGCCATCCGCATCTTCTCCTCGACCATCGTCTTGACCCGATCTACTTCGTCCTCATGCAGATCAAAGACAAGTTCGTCATGCACCTGCAACAGCATCTTCGTCTTGTAGCCGCCCTCGCTCAATTCGCGATGGATCGCCGACATGGCGATCTTGATCATGTCGGCGGCCGCGCCCTGAATGGGCGCATTGATAGCGTTACGTTCGGCGCCGGCTCGCACCGTGCCGTTGCCTGAATTGATGTCCCGCAGATAGCGTCGGCGCCCCGTGACGGTTTCCACATAGCCGTTCTTCTGAGCGAATTCGATCGTGTCGCTCATGAACTTCTTCATGCCAGGAAACTGCTCGAAGTAATTCTCCATGATGTCCGCCGCCTCGCGCCGCGGAATGCCCAATCGCTGCGCCAGCCCAAATGCGGACATACCATAGGCGAGTCCGAAATTAACCATCTTGGCCTTGCGCCGCATGTCCGTTTCGACATCTTCCAGCTCAACTCCAAACACTTTGGCGGCCGTCGCCGAGTGAATGTCGTGACCCTTTTCAAAGGCTTCGAGCATGCCCTTGTCTCGGCTGATCGCGGCGATGATGCGCAGTTCGATCTGCGAGTAGTCCGCCGCCAGCAAGGTGTAATGCTCATCGCGCGCGACAAAGGCCTTGCGAATCTCGCGCCCCATCTCGGTGCGAATCGGGATGTTCTGCAGGTTCGGATTCTGCGACTGCAATCTGCCGGTCGCCGTGACCGCCTGGTTGTAGGTCGTGTGAACTCGGTTCGTGCGCGACCAGATTGCGGCGGGAAGGGCGTCGACATAGGTGGACTTGAGCTTCGTGGCGGCGCGGTAGTCCAGAATACGCTGCACGATCTCGTGGCGACCGGCCAAGGTCAGCAGCGTCTGCTCGTTGGTCGTGTATTGCCCGGTCTTGGTCTTCTTGGGTTTGTCCGAAAGCTTGAGTTTATCAAACAGAATTTCACCCAGTTGCTTGGGCGAATTCAGATTAAACTCCACGCCCGCCAGCTCGTGGATCTCGGCGCGATAACGCTCGATATGCTCGCCGAGTTCGACGGAAAACCCCGCCAACGCCTCGGCGTCGATGCGCACGCCTTCGTGCTCCATGTCCACCAACACTGGCACAAGCGGCGCCTCGACATCGTAATACACGCGCTCCTGCCCGCTTTCTTTGAGCAGCGGCTCCAGCTTCGCGCGCAACTGCCAAGTGATGTCCGCGTCCTCCGTCGCATACGCCGCCAATTCCTCCAAAGGCACGAGCGCCATGCTCATCTGGTCCGAGCCTTTCTCGCCAATCAACTTGGAAATCGGAATCGGGGAATAGCCAAGATAGACCTCCGCCAGGTAGTCCATCCCATGCCTCTGGTCGGCCTCGATCAGACTGTGAACCAGCATCGTGTCGAATAACTTGCCACGCACCTCGAAGCCGTGCCACTTGAGCACGCTGAGATCGTATTTCAAGTTGTGTCCCACCTTCTCGATCGACTCGTCCTCCAGCAACGGACGGAACTCCTCCAGCGTCGCCGCAATCTCTTTCGAATCGCCGCAAAGCGCGACATAGAAACCCTGGTGCGCCTCGAAGGAAAAAGAAATGCCGACAAGCCGCGCGCTTTTGCAGTCGAGACCGGTCGTTTCCGTGTCGAAACAGAACGATTTTAATTTGCTCAATTTCGCAATCAACTCGGCGCGCTCATGAGGCTTCACGACGAGTTTGTAGTCATGTTCGACGTCCGCGATGGTCTTGTGATCCACCGCGACAACAGCCTCGGAATCGCCCGACGCCGCCCCTGAACCGGCCTCCGATGCCTTGCCCGACGCGCCGCCCCGTCCGGCCTTAAAATCCGCGCCAAACAGCCGCCGGCCGATCGCGTTGAATTCAAACTCCACACAAATTGCCTTCAACTTTTCATCGTCGCGATCGCCCAGCTTGAACGCGTCGAAATCCGCATCAATCGGCACGTCGATGATGATGCGCGCAAGTTTCTTGGAGAGAAGCGCCTGCTCCTTGTGCTCCTCCACCCGCTCCTTCTGCTTGCCCTTCAGCTTGTCGGTGTTCTTAAGCAGATTTTCAATCGTATCGAATTCCGCGATGAGTTTCTGCGCGGTCTTGGGCCCGATGCCCGGCACACCGGGAATGTTGTCGACCGAATCTCCCTGCAACCCCTGGATTTCAATGACCTGGTCAATCCGCTTGATGCCCCATTTCTCGAGCACTTCCGGGACGCCGAGGATCTCGGAATCCGCGCCCATGCGACCGGGGCGGTAAAGGAAAATCTTGTCCGACACCAGCTGGCTGAAATCCTTGTCCGGAGTGACCATGTAGGTCTCGAAATCGTCCTTCTCGGCGCGACGGGCCAGCGTGCCGATGATGTCGTCAGCCTCGTAGCCGTCGAGCTTGAGAACGGGAATATTGAACGCCTCCAGCATGCGAACGACATTCGGAATCGCCGCGCGCAGTTCCTCGGGCATCTCCTCTCGCTGGGCCTTGTATTCCGGAAAATATTCGTGCCGTTGTGTGGGCGCGGAAGTGTCGAAGGCCACCGCCAGATGGGTCGGCTCGCGTCGCGCGAGAATGTCCAGCAACGTGTTGATGAAGCCATACAGCGCCGAGGCATTCACGCCGGTCGACGTGAAGATCGGACTGCGAATCAACGCGAAGTGCGCCCGGTAGACGAGCGCCATTCCATCGAGCAGAAACAGTTTTTTCGGCATCGCGAGAAGCTACTCGAAACCCGCGAAACCGCCCACCAATTTCAATTGGCGGCAGGGTCGCCAAACGGCTCTGGTTTTCCCGCCCATTAAGGAACGAGCGCGTTTTATCCCAAAGGGATTACGACACAAAGCCCAGCGTTGGGAGGAACGACTTACCCTGAGTCAACTGTCCAAGAGTATTTCAAGCCCACCGGGGTTGCGCCAATCCCCAGCGACGCATCAAATCCCCCGATTCGCTTTACGTTCCCACACACGTCATACTGCGGGATTGAAGTGACACAACCCCGTTGGGATTCGAAACCAGTTACTGTGACAGATTGCCGGGTTGATTGAGCGGCGACATTCGGGCTTACTTTGACGGCCTCAGTTTTGCCTGTTTTGCCAATGAGCGACTCCTTGAAAATCCGCACCCTGACCGAAGCTGATCTTGAATTCGCCGACGCCGTCCGCGGTCTGGCCGGTTGGAATCAGCTTCCCGGCGATTGGCTGCGCCTGCTGCGGCACGATCCCGACGGTTGCTTCATTGCCGAGTGGAATGGCCAGCCTGCAGGCACTGCGACGACCACCACCTATTCCAATGATCTTGCCTGGATTGGCATGGTGATCGTGCATCCGGACATGCGACGACGCGGCATTGGGAACGCCCTGCTGGAACATTGCATTGAGCATCTTCAGCAGAACGGCGCCCGCTGCATCAAGCTCGACGCCACGCCGCTGGGAAAACCGGTCTACGACCAACTCGGCTTCAAGGATGAATGGAGCCTGGCCCGTTGGGAAGCCGCCGGGCTCGCCCCCGACAGCGAGAGGCCGCCGCCAGCTTCCGCCGACATCGCTCAACTTGAGAATTACGACGCCGAATCGTTCGCCGTGAATCGCGCGCGGATGCTGCATGCGCTGGCCGCTCAGTCTCAAACGATCATTCACGCATCGGCCGCAAACGACATCGACGGCTACGGCATGCTGCGCCCGGGTCGCAACGCGTCGTATCTCGGCCCAATTGTCGCCGACGATTTGGCCGCAGGGCGGATTATCGTCCATTCGCTTTTGTCTTTGAGCGGAGGCCGACGGGTTTTCTGGGACATCCCGGACAGGAACACCGCGGCGGTCGATCTGGCGAAACAGCTCGGTTTCACCCAACAACGCGTCCTCACACGAATGTATCTCGGCGAGAATTCAAAACCGGGAATACCCGACAATATCTGGGCGCTTGCCGCGCCGGAGATCGGATGAGAATCCAGCATCCGATCAATCCGTGTAATCGGCGGTCAATGTCATGAATGAATCCTACGACGGCATCATCCTTGGAACGGGGCACAACGCGCTGATCCTACAGGCCTACCTTTCCCGCTGCGGACTTAAGACGCTTTCGGTCGATCGCGCCGAAGTCCCCGGCGGCGGTCTTTCAACGACCGAGAACCCGCGCATTCCCGGCGTGTTTCACAATCCGCATTCCTTCTATCACCGGGCGATGAACAAGATGCCCTGGTACCGGGACCTGGAGCTGGAGGCGCGAGGCGTGCGCTACCTCGAACCAGAGCTCAACGTCGCGATGGTTTTGCGCGATGGACGCAACCTGCAATGGTGGACGGATCTTGAGAAAACCCGCGAGTCGTTCGCCGCATTTTCCGCTAAAGACGCCGACGCGCTGGCGCGTTGGACCGAAGAGTTTCGCCCGATCGTAGAGCAGATCCTGATACCCGAGGCGCAATGTCCTCCCCTGGAACCGGCGAAACGCATCGAACGCTTGCAGGCGTCGAAGCTCGGCCGACGGTTACTGGAAGTCTCGGCAATGTCGCCCCTCGAATTCGTCACCGAAAATTTCGAGGACGACGCCATACGCGCGGGTCTCCTTTTCTTCAACGGACTGCGCGAGGTCGATCTTCGAATGAAGGGTTTCGGACACGCGATCCCCTCGCTGCTTGCCTCGCCCGCCAAGGCCCAGATGTGTGTCGGCGGATCAGCCAGCCTCGCCAAGGGCATCATTGCCGACATCGAAGCGCATGGAGGAGAGATCCGCTGCGGTGTGGACATCAAACGCATCCTGCTGGGCGGAGGAAAGGCGACCGGAATCGAGCTGAACGACGGCGAGCAAATCAAGGCCAATGGATTCGTCGCCTCGGGCCTGAATCCGCAACAGACTTTCCTCCAATTGATTCCTGAGTCCGAAGTCGCGGCGGCGCTTCGAGAACAGGCGCGCGGCTTTAGCTACAACCTCCTCGCTCCCCTTTTCGGCCTGCACCTCGCGTTGACGGAAACACCGAGCTACACAGCCGCCGAAAGGGATCCTGCCCTGAAAGACGCCTTCATGCTCATTCTTGGCCTGGAGCGTTTCGAGCAGTTTCACGAGATCGTGGACGCGCACGAACGCGGCGATATTCCCGGCACGGTCGCCTGGGGATCCTGTCACACGCAATTCGACGCGAGCCAGGCCAGCGACGGAAGGCACGCGGCGTTTCTCTGGGAGAAGCTGCCCTATCGCCTTCGTGGCGACGCCGCAAACTGGGAAACTGAACGCGCCAAGCACGGCGACAAGCTGCTGAAATTCTGGAAGGGCTATGCTCCAAATCTCAATGACGCCACGATTCTGGATCATTTCGCGCTCAGCCCGGCGGACACGGAACAGACGTTGCCCAATATGGCCGAAGGGGATTTGCTGGTCGGCTCCTTCGCCAACGACCAGATCGGATTCAATCGCCCCTTCCCTGGAGCCGGAAGCTATCGCACTCCGATCCCGGGCCTGTATCTCTGCGGCGGCTCCACCCACCCCGGCGGAAACGTCACCGGCCTCTGCGGCTACAATGCCGCCTCCGTAATCGCCGGCGACGCGGGATTAAAACAATGGTGGGACTCACCGGATATCGAGGGAGCGTTGGCGCGAATCGCGGATTAATCCTTGTCTGATTCAGATTCAGACTCGCCCTCGACTTCGCTGTCCGATCCCGACGTCTTTTCCGCGTCGGCCTCCTCCGCTTTGCCTTCGCCGGACTTGTAGCTCTTCACGACCATTTCGCTCAGGACTTTCTCCGGATCGGCCGCAATTTCCTCGTCCACCACGAAATTATTTTCGGCGGTGTTTTGCGAGATAAGCTTCAAGCCAAATTGAAAATCCTTGAATCGCTCGGCGCAAAGATCGCGCACCGGCGTTGATTGCTCCAACGCCTGCGCGATGAGCATGTCAGCCGCTTCGTCGGTGAAGGTGAGATTCAGATTATGGCTCTCCTGGAAGCGTTGCCCAAACTCATGCACCAACTGCCGCATCACCGCGCTCTCATGCCTTTGGTGCTCCTCCAGCAGTAACTCCAACGCGGCCTTGGGATCGTTGACCAACGCCTCATCGACGATGAACCGCTTCACTTCGGTTGAGGGCAGTTCAAACTTCAGGTCGCGAAAGACGCCCTCCGCGACGGTCATCAAACCGCGCGCGCCGGTCTTCTCCTCAACCGCGAGCTCCGCGATCCGCCGCAATCCCTCATCCTTGAACAAAACTTCGATGCCGTAGGCTGCCAAAGTTTGCTCGTACTGCCGGATGATACTTCCTTCCGAGGTCTTGAGAATCTCGAACAGGTCATCCTTGGTGAGCGCGTTGCAGGTCACGCGCACGGGCAATCGTCCGATGAACTCTGGTTCAAAACCGTATTCGATAAAGTCCCGCGTCGCCGCCAAAGCGAACAGCTCCTCGGCTTCGTGCGGCATCTCCTCGGTCGCTGCAAAGCCAATGCTGGCTTCGCGAACACGTTTGCCCGTGATCTTTTCCAGTCCATCGAAGGCGCCGCTGACGACGAAAAGAATGTGCTTGGTGCTGATCGTCTCGGCCTGTTTCTTGCCGCCGCCGCCGCCCTGATTCATCTCCATCATCGCCTGGATCTGACCGGAGAGGTCATTGGGCGCGCGCGCCGGAACGTCGGTTTCCTCCATCAGCTTCAACAGGTTCGTCTGCACTCCCCGGCCGCTGACGTCGCGTCCGCCCTGGTTGCCCGCTGCGGCGATCTTGTCGATCTCATCGATGTAGATAATCCCGTACTCCGCGCGCTGAACGTCGCCCTCGGCCTGGCGCAGCAAATCCCGCACGAGATCTTCGGCGTCGCCGCCGACGTAACCGGTTTCGGAAAACTTGGTGGCGTCGGCCTTGACGAAGGGCACGCCGATCAGATCCGCGATGCTCCGGATCAGGTAGGTCTTGCCGACGCCCGTGGGACCGATCAACAGGATGTTTTGCTTGGCGTAATTGGGCTGATCCTTGCCTTCCACTGCCATGCGGACGTGGTGATAATGATCGCACAGCGCCACGCTCAGCACCTTCTTGGCCTCATCCTGCTTGATCACGAAGCGATCGAGATGTTCCTTCACTTCCTTCGGCTTGGAATCGAAGGAGAAATTGTAGGGCTCCTCCTCTTCCTCCTCATCGGGCTCCCCGGCTTGCGGGGTCGCGTTCGGCGCGCCGGGCGTCGAAAACATGAAAGGAGGCGCTCCAGGGAAACCCTGCTTGAACATCTCCTGCATCTTCTTCTGCAGCTCTTCCGGAGTTGGATCCTGTTTGGGACTGTCGTCACTCATAAGGCCCGGAGCCTAACACGTGATCGGCAAATTCGCCAATTCGACGAGCTGCTTTTTCGCGGAGAAAATAGTGTCCGGCCCGGAAAACAGTCTCAAACCTCGGCTTCGGAACGAAACGCGATCACGCTCAGCGGCGGCAGGGAAAACTCCGCCGACCAGGGATGACCGTGACATTCTTCCTCTTCGGCAGTAATCCCGCCCGCATTGCCGACATTGCTTCCGCCATAGATTTCCGCGTCGCTGTTCAGGATCTCCACCCAGGCTCCACCGCCAGGCAATCCCAGTCGATAGAGAGAGCGCGCGACGGGCGTCAGATTCAACACGACCAGAATAGGCCGGCCGCCGTCGTCCGTGCGGCGGAGAAACGACAGCACGCTCTGCTTATGATCAGAACAATCGACCCACGAAAAGCCATCCTGAGAATAGTCGGACCGCCACAAAGCGGGCTCGGATTTGTAAACCCGGTTCAGGTCGGCAACGAAGCTCTGGACACCGCGATGAAAGGGCCCCTTGTCGAGCAGGCTCCAATTAATTTCGCCATTTTCATTCCATTCCGCAGATTCGCCAATCTCTCCGCCCATGAACATCAACTGCTTGCCCGAGAACAGCCATTGGTAGCCCAGCAGGACGCGAAGATTGGCAAACTTCTGCCACTCGTCGCCGGGCATTCGACCGAGCAGCGTGCCTTTGCCGTGGACGACTTCGTCATGCGACAACGGCAGAATAAAATTCTCATTATGCTGATAGATCGTGGCGAAGGTCAGATCGTTCTGATGATGCTGGCGATGCACCGGCTCGCGGCCGAGGTAGCCCAGGGTGTCGTGCATCCAACCCATGTTCCACTTGAAGGTAAAACCCAGACCGCCGACGTAGGGAGGGCGCGTCACCTGCGGCCAGGCGGTCGACTCCTCCGCGATCGTCATCACTCCGGGAAAATCCGTATGAACCTGATGATTGAACTCCTTGAGAAAAGCAATCGCTTCCAGATTCTCGCGGCCGCCAAATTCGTTGGGAATCCATTGGCCCTCCTCGCGCGAGTAATCGAGATAAAGCATGGAGGCGACCGCGTCGACGCGAAGCCCGTCGATGTGAAAGCGCTCGATCCAGAATCGCGCGTTAGCGACAAGGAAATTGCGCACCTCGTGACGCCCGAAATTGAAGATTAGCGTGCCCCAGTCCTGATGTTCGCCCATGCGCGGGTCCGCATGCTCGTAGAGAGCCGTGCCGTCGAACTTTGCCAACGCCCATTCATCCTTCGGAAAATGCGCCGGCACCCAATCGACGATGACGCCAATGTCGGCCGCGTGCAGCTCATCAACGAGATATTGAAAATCATCCGGTGTGCCAAAGCGGCTGGTCGGGGCGAAGAAGCCGGTCACCTGATAGCCCCATGACGGATAGTAGGCGTGTTCCGCCGCAGGCATGAGCTCAACATGCGTGAATCCCATTTTCTGAAGATACTCCACCAACGGCGCCGCCAGATCGCGGTAGCTCAGGGATTCGGCTTTCGTCTTCTTCCGCCACGAGCCCAGGTGGACTTCGTAGATACTCAGCGGCTCTCGCAAGGGCTCGGACGCCGCGCGCTTTTCCAACCACTCTTGATCGCTCCATTCAAACTTCGCGTTGTTCCAGACAATCGCCGCGTTCTTGGGCGCGATTTCAAAAAAGAAACCATAGGGATCGGTCTTCACGTTCGCATGGCCATCCGGTCCCTTGATTTCAAACTTGTAAAGCGAGCCCTCCCCGACGCCGGGCACAAATATCTCCCACACGCCCGAGCCGCCGAGCGACCGCATGGCGTGACATCGACCATCCCAATCATTGAAATCGCCGACAACGCTGACCGCCTGGGCATTGGGCGCCCAAACACCAAAACTAACGCCGTGAACGCCGTCAAACTCGCGCGCGTGCGCTCCGAGCTTGTCATAGATGCTCATTTCCCGCCCCTCGCCAAGCAGATACAGGTCGGTCTCGCCAAGCGACGAAAGAAAGGAATACGCGTCGCGAGTCTTCCGAACATTTCCCTCTCCGTCCGTGATGACCAGGTCGTAGGCGTAGACTTCCGTCGCGTCCTGGGTGACGCCCTCAAACAATCCGGCGTCATCAATGCGCTCGAGCGTAAAGCCGGGCTTGTCTGCCTCGTGAACGGACTCGACGGCCACCGATGCGGCGCCCGGAGCGAGCGTCCGAACGACGAGCCCCGAGCCGTCGCCCAGGCGATGCATACCCAGCAGCTGGTGCGGAAGATTGTGGCGAACATTCACCAGCCGTTCGCGTTCTTCGGTTGTCAGCAACATATTCTTGAATCAATCTGGGGCGATGCCCAGTTCCTGCAGGATGCGCTCAAGCTGCTCGCCCAGCTCATCCAGTCCGGACTCGTTCCACACAACAAAGTCCGAACGATCAATCTTCTCCTCGATCGGGAGTTGAGTCCCGATTCGCCCGGCGATTTGAGCCTCGTCCCAGCCGCGCCCCAAAAGGCGAGCTTTCTGAATTTCGGCGGAACAAGCCAGACAGATCACCGCGTCAAATTCGTTCTCGGCGGCAGTTTCGAAGAGCAACGGAATTTGCACAGCGCCGGCAATGCGGCCCTCGCCCCGCCAACGCTGCGTCTCAGCCTTCCACACGCTTCGTATTCTCGGATGCAAGATCGCCTCCAGCGCCTTCCTGGCTTCCTCATCGCCAAAAACGCGACGAGCCATTTCGTCCCGCCGTAGGCTCCCGTCGGAAGCGATCACCTCAGTCCCGAAACGTTCGCGAATCGCGGCCAACGCGGCCGTCCCTGGCGCGCAGACGTCGCGCGCGACAACATCAGAATCCACGCCCTGCAGGCCATGGCGTTCGAGCCAATGGCCGGCGGCGGATTTCCCCATGCCGATCCCGCCTGTAAGTCCCAGAAGTTTCACGTTGCAGGCCAAAGGAACATGGAACCGAAAACAATGGCGAGCGAAAACACCGGCGGCGCAGCCGAGCGCTGGCGCGAAGAGAGCTCAGAAACGCCCGCCGTGGTGAGCCATTCTGCCCGGAAAGTAGAGGGTGAACGTCGTGCCGCGACCCAGTTCCGTCGTCAGGTGAATGGCGCCGTTCGCCTCCTTCACGGATCGCTGCGTGATCGCCAGTCCCAACCCCGTGCCTTCGCCCTCGCACTTGGTCGTCACATACGTGTCGAAAAGCTTCTCCACCACCTCGGCCGGAATCCCGCCGCCGTCGTCCGAAATCGAAATCGCAATCAAAGGAGCGGTGTTGTCGAATCCCTCTCGATTGACGAAACGTTCGACGGGACTATCGGAAAACTTGGCGAGATCCAATGGCTCATCGATCTTGCTGGCGGCAATCTTGACGGAATGGGAGTCCGTCGCGCTTTGCAATCCGTTGATCGCCAGATTAAGCAGGCTCTGAATGAAATCCGTCCCGTTGATAATGACCGCGCAATCCGTCTCTAATGACTGGCACTCAAGCTGATTATTCTTGGCCGAGGGATGCACGCGCAACAACTCGACCAGATCGGCCAACGCATGATTGACACTGACCTCGGCGGTCTGGTCACGCTGCTTGCGAAAGAACCCCAGATACCGATGAGAAATATTGATGCACGCGTCCACCTGCCTGGTGATCTGCGCCAGATGAGATTTGAGCTCTTCCAGATTGGCCCCGTCCAGCCGACGGACCTGATTGACATTGTAATTAATGATGTCAATAAATCCGGAGATCACGGTCATCGGCCCGTTGATGTCATGAATCACGCTGGCATAGATTTCACCTTTTGTCCGGGCCATCTGCTCTCCCATCTTATGATCGTAGATGGACTGGCGAAGCCCGTCCAGCTCTCGGTCGCTGGCAAGAATTCCTTCAGACACATCCCGACGCTCCATCGCATGGGCTATCGAAGCGCGAATCGCGGAAATATCGAACGGCTTGGAAAGATAGTCGAATGCGCCCAGGCGCAGCGCTTTACGGGCCGTGTCCAAGGTTTCAAAGGCCGTCAGCACCACCACTTCAATCGCCGGGTCGATCTCCTTCAATTTGCCAAGAGTCTCGACTCCTGACATCCCGGGCATGCGGATGTCGACAATCGCGGTGTCGATTTTGCGCGAGCTGGCGATTCGAATCGCCTCCTCGCCGCTGGCAGCGAGGAGCGTCTCATAATAGTCGCGGAATACGAGATCGAGCGATTGCCGGGGACCTTCGTCGTCATCGACGACCAGTAAAACGCGGGAAGATTTTTCCATATCATTGTGCCCTGAAGAAGGCTGGCAAGAGAGCCTTCCTGGCGAGAAATACGTCGCGGTTGGTTACATGCCCGCCAGCAATCGATCCCAGAGGGCTTCGTTGAGCAGAACCTTCGAGACAAATTCTTCATCCTCCCGAGGCGGAGGCGCAGGTTGAGGCCCCGTTGGAAAACGCAGATTGAAACAGGTTCCCCCTCCTTCGGCGACCTGAACGTCCACCTTGCCTCCATGATGGTAAACGATGAAATAACAGGTCATCAGATTGATGCCGAATTCCTTGGGGTCGCCGCTTCGCACAAAGAAAGGATCAAAAACCTGCCGCAATTCATCCTCCGGCAAGCCGGCTCCATTGTCGCGAATCTGTATCTTTACCCATTCCGCGCCGTCGTTCGTTTCGGTCTCGGCGCAAATCGTGATCGCCTTGCCCTCCGCCAGACTGACGGTCTCATCCCGGATGAACAGTTGAAACAAACGCTCAAACTTGGCCCGATTCACCTTGAGCGAAGGAAGCTCGTCGGGAATCTGATTCTCAACCGTCAGGTTCCTGGCCTCCAGCTCGTCCTTCGACCCGGCGATGACGTCGGCAACGAATTGAGCCAACTGAATCTCATCGCCGAACTCGTCGGGTGAAACGTCGGCCTCGCTCAGGTCGCCTAACAGGCCGCCGATCCGTTGCACCTGATTCTGGACATGCCCGTAGAAATCCTTCCAGAAATTGGGATTTCTCAACTCCGACATGTCGATGCTCTCCTCCTGCAGCTTGCTCGGCGCGAGATCGAGAAACGTGCGCACAGCGACCAGGGCGTTGCGAACGTAATGACCCAAACCCGCGGCGACCACGCCCAGGCTGACGACGCGATCGGCGATCATCAGATTGTGCAGCGCGGAAAGCTTCTCCTTCATCAACTGATCGCGCTCATGCTGGACGATAAAGAACTCGAGCCCGCGCTTTAGCGTCGTCTCCAGTTCCGGAATGTCCCACGGCTTCGACACATACTTATATATCGAGCCGGTGTTCACCGCGTCGATCGCGGCGTCCAGGTCGGAATAGGCCGTCGCGAGAATCCGGATCATGCGCGGGCGAATGGTCCGCGCTTTATCGAGCAGCTCCACGCCGGTCTCCTCCGGCATCCGCTGGTCCGTCATCAGAATGCCGATATCGTCGCCCGAGGCTTCGATCATTTGAAAGGCGTCGCGCGCGTTGGTGGCCGTGAGAATTCGGAAGTGGTCTCCAAACGCCCGCGTAAAGTATTTCAAGGATTTCTCCTCATCGTCCACATAGAGAATGGCATATCTCTTGTAGTCGTAAAAATCGTTCATTCCGGCGTCCATGAGTTTTTGGATTGTTACATCTTTGCTGGAAATTCCAAACTAATTTCACAAAAATAGCCCGGCTCGCTCTTTACCTCGATGCGACCGTCGATCTCTTCCACGATTCGATAGCAAATGCTTAGACCCAGCCCCATTCCCTTGCCAACGTCTTTGGTGGTGAAGAACGGGTCGAACATCTTGACGCGAGCTTCCTCGGAGATCCCGGGGCCATTGTCGCGAAATCTCAAAATGCTGAGACCGTTCTCGAGTTCGCCGCGAATCTCAATCTTCGGCTTCTCTCCGTCCGCATACTCCTTCTCCGAGCACGCATCCAACGAGTTTTGAAGAAGATTCACGATCACTTGAGTCAGTTTGTTAGAGTTGCAGAAAACTTCCTGGCCATCGGGAATATCCTGCTCGATCGCTATCTTGCCGTCCTTCCACTCGCTGCTGAGAAACCTCAATGACACCGAGACCAGATCGGCGACGTCGACCGAGCGGAGCTGATCGACGCCGGGATGGGTAAAGGTGCGAAGATCCGAGACGATTTGTATCACCCGATCCACTCCCTCCTGAATGTCGCCCAACACTTCCTCGTAGTCTTCCCGCTCCTCCTCGGGGAGTTTCGCCGCCGTTCGTTTAAGCGTATAGAGTCCGGTTTTGGCGTAGTTGAGTGGATTGTTGATCTCGTGGATGATGCCGGCGCTCATGCGTCCGAGCGAAGCCAGCTTCTCCGACTGCACCAATTGCGATTCGGTGTCCTTCAACATTTCCATGGCGTCCTGAAGCTCCTCCATCGCGGCTTCAAGATTCTTCGTCTTATTCGCCAGTTCCCGCTGGAAGGCGTAGGAGTCAACGAGGTTCTTCAGTCGCACATGCAGTTCAGTCGGCGAAAAGGGCTTCGTCAGAAAATCATTCGCGCCCGCCTCCAGGGCAGCAAGTTTGGTCTCTTCGTCGGCCCGCGCGGTCAACATGACAATGGGAATGCTCTGGGTCGTAAATCGTTCCCGCAATTCGCGGCAGACCTGGAGCCCGTCTTTCTCGGGCATCATCATGTCCAACAGAATGATATCGGGCAAATACTGCGCAGCCTGCTCGATCGCCTGGTTGCCGTCGACGGCTTCAATCACCTGAAAATGCTCTTTCAGCTGCGACTTGAGAAAACGGAGCATGTCCGGCTCATCGTCCGCCACCACGATCTTCGGCAACCTGGACTCGCTCGTCGCTTCCGCCGGCCGAACGGTTGCCTTCAGTGAGGTCAATGATGGAAAAAATTCGGCCCGGCGATAAAGGCTCGCGAGCCATTCAGGATCGCTGGATTCGTCGTCCGCAACTGTTTCCATGACCGGATCGTCCGCAGGCTCTGCCAAGTCGACGGTTTCGGCCCCGGCTCCTTCGACCCGCGGCGCAGGAATCCGCACGATCATGGTCGTGCCTTTGCCCAGCTCGCTCTCGACCTTCACAGTGCCGCCCTGAGCCTCGGTTAATTCTTTGACGATCGCCAGGCCGATGCCCGTGCCCTGGTACTTGCGTCGGGAGGACGTGTCGGCCTGCCAGAACGGTTGAAAAAGATTCTCGATATTCTCGGCGGAAATGCCCATTCCGGTGTCGGAAACACGAATGCTCAGATCATCGATTTCCTCCAAATCGCGGGCGACAGCAATCTCGATCCGGCCGCCCGAGGGCGTGAACTTGATCGCATTGAACACCAAATTCAGCAGGACTTTTTCCAACTTGTCACGATCCACCAACGCCTTGCCCACCTCGGGCGCCACGCTAATTTCCAGGCTGATCTTCTTATCCTGCGCCACCTTGCGAACAGAGTCGCCAATGCCTTTGACCAGCTCGCCCATGCCCACCGGCTCGGCTTTAAGCTGCATATGGCCCGACTCGAGCTTGACCAGATCCAGCAGATCATTGATCAGCTTCAGCAGGCGCATCCCGTTGGCCTGCATGGTTCGAAGCCACTCGCGGACTGTATCGCTATAGGGTTCATCAGGTTTCCGGATCATCGACTCCAGAGGAGCCAGCAACAGCGTCAACGGCGTGCGCAGCTCGTGGCTGATATTCGCGAAAAATCGACTCTTCACCTGATCCATCTCGATCAGCTTGCGATTCGACTCCTCCAATTGCGCCCGGTTCTCCTCCAACGACAGGTTGGTATTTTTCAACAGTTGCTGATTCTGCTCCAGTTCCGCGTTGGAGAGATCCAGTTGATACCGCAGGGTGAATTCACGAAGATTCTTGCGCGCATCCACATAAAGCCCCGTGCCAATAAAGACGCAGGTTACAGTGAGAAAATAGAGATTATTGTAAATCATACGGAATTCACGAGGCTCAAGCTCCGAACCTGGACGATGAGCGAAGCCCGCTATCAGATACATGGACAGCATGATTACCAACATACGGAAGACATCCTGCACGCGCCACCGCAGCAGGAGCCCAGCGCCAAACACGACCAGATTCAACCCGGCGTAATAGGGCGAGGCAAACCCCTCCGTCAACCGGATCATTTCGGAGATAAAGCCGAGCGGCAACGAAACCTCGACCAGTCCGAGCGTGCGATAATGAAGCCGTCCAAACTTCGTCCCGTGGGTCCACCACACAACCGCCAGAAGCGCGGAACAAAGGAGACGGAGATTCAGAAAATGCCACATCTGATCTTCATAGACGAAGGCGTCAACTCCCATGCCGGCCGGCATGAAGACAATTCCAAGGATGCAGCCGATCCGATTGTTTCGAATCGTTCGGTCTCGTTCGTATTCCTCAAACGCGGCCAGCAGCTCTGAGGAAGACGCAGTCGACCGCTCTTTCATCTTTTCGGCTTCCTAACCTTGATGAAGATATTCACGCCCAGCTGCTCAGACTCGATCTCGTAGGCGCCCGCCGCCGCTTTTTCGGGCTTCAGAGACGCCAGAACCGTGCTGTCGCGATACACGAGGTGCCAGTCGACGACGTACTCCATCCAGTTGCGCGACGGGTTCGAACTATCCACGTTCGTCGCTATCAACAGGCCGCCCGGCGCCACCAGATCGTAGAAAATATTCATCAATCGACGGCAGATGCGATCCGACAAATAGTCGAACAAACCCGCGCAATAGACGAGATCGTAGCTCTCTTGATCCTGCTTCGGTCGCGGCCGGGATGCGTCCTTGAGCAGCTGATGCACGGACTTTTTGATGGTCTTGATCGAGGTGAGGCGGCCATGTCGCTGCTTCAGCTCCTCCAGCGTCCGCTTGGTGTACGCGAGGGTTTCATCGTTAAAATCCAACAGGGTGAATTCAGCCTCTTCGGAAAGCGCATCGTGAATCAGAAACTCCTGAATCTCCCTTGCCGGCCCGCATCCCAGATTAAACACCCGAAGTTTCCTGCCCTCGGCGGCGACGCGCTCCGTCTCGACGCAAAGTTGTTTGCGCAGATACTGGATCCGGTTGCGATGCCCCACAACCGGCGGGGTGTTCAGAAAAAACATGTTCAGCAACTTCGCGAACATCGTGCCGCCCTCCATTGGCTCGCGCAGCATCATGCTGACCATCTCGTAGTCCCCGGCGTAACCCAAAGGCTTGCGAAAACAGCGAAAGAAAAACGGCGCGCAGGACACCAGTGGATGCAGCTGTCGTTTGACGTAGGTGCCGTGGACCCCCCGCAGTTCCCCGCTGATGCGATTGCAGGTCTCTTCAAACTTCTCAAACACCGGCGCCACAATCGGCATCACCGGATCTCGCAGATCCATCAATATGTCCCGCTCCAGCTTCAACCGATCCACCGCCGGTTGAGACCGCACACCCAACTCCACCTGTTCCAGCCATCGGCGCAAATCGATCAGCAGCGTTTCAATATCTGCAACCACGACCTTGAATTCGGGCGTGACGATATCGACCTTGCGCCACTCCTTGACGAACTCCTGAAATTGCTGCTTCAGCTTTTCCCTCTGGTTCGCCGGCGAGAACATGTCGACATCCAGCCAGGATTCTTCCAGCGCAGCCTCGCAGATGACCGTGATTCCGGCGTTGACGATGCTGCTCACAACCGCCCGGCCTGAATAAACCATCCGATCGTCCATGATGATCTTGAACTCATTTAGGACCTCCGAAAGCTGAATGATGCTATACGGATTATATACCTCAAACGTCGCGACGAACCGGGTCAGTCGCAGCGAGGTCGCGCGGACTTCAACGCCCTGGCTATTGCGACACACGACGAACGAGTCGGGCGCCGCGCTGTTTATATTACTGTCCATTCTGCTTCACGACCACAGCTGATTTCGCGTCGACTCGGACCCTCACAACACCGTCTTACCCGCGTTACCCACAGCGTATTAAGTTGCAGGAATGATTCAACCCGGAGCGTGAAATCGGGACAAATACGTGCGATTCTTGTAGCCTGTCGGTAGAAATACCTGATCAGAAATACGAATGCAACACTCAGGACCTCTCAACGCCGCGACGACATTCAAGGAATTGAGGGAATCGCCACAAGGGATAAGAAGCCGTTTTCAGCCAAAATAAGGCGTTTTCGCCACCATACTCCTTGAGAAAGCAGCCCGTTCACGAGCCGCGCAAATCTCTTAAAAAAGTTTCACGTGAGTGATTCGCGGGAAAATGGAGAAATTTCAAGAACGAAGAGCATTACAGCGCTCTTGACGGGTCCCGCGGTGACAGAAGATTCGCCGAATTAGCCGCGTCCAGCCAAAAACTAATTTTAGTATCCAGTAAAAGCGAACGCCCCTATGACTCTTCAAGGAAGGAGCCGAAACTGAAATCCCCGAATTTCAGAATCCTGATGTTGGCGGCAGTCTAGAGCTTTGCCTGAAGCGCTGGAGATTCGCCCTTCATTTTAGCGTATTCTCCAGCCATCTGTTTGACTTTGGCTTCCTGGGCCAACGCCGTTTTCCCGGATTCAGCCGCGGCGACTTGCGCCACCGCCAGGGCGGCTTCAGACTTCTTCAGATTGGCGGCGAGCGTCTTGGCCTGTTCCGGAAGTTTCTTCGCCGCCGCATCGAGTTCGGCCAGCGCCTTGTTGGTCGCATCCAGATTCTTGCTCTCAGCGGTGACTTCTCCTTGTTTTGCGGCGACCGCTTTCTTTGCCGTTTCAAGCGCCATCTTGGCAGGTTCGACTACTTTGGCCAACTTCCCGGCCAGTCCAACCGCAGCCTTGGCGATCATTGCCGCTTTGTCACCCTGGTTGGCTGCGTATTCCGATTGCAGCGACGTCAAAGCCGTCGCAGCGGTCGTCGTGGCGGCCTGAGCGGCTGTGGCCGTTTTTCCCACCGTGGCCGCTTTGCTCTTCAAGGGAGCGACAACCCCTTTCTTTGCCGTCGCCGCAGCGGTCAACGTTTCAACGTTCTTGGCTTTTGCGGCTGCAGCGAGCTCCAGTTTCTTAACTTCGTCGGCCTTGGCTTTTGCCGCCTCCGCCAACTTCGCGTCGTCCTTGGCTTTTGCCGCGGCCGCTTGCGCCAGTTTCAATTCTGCCTTGGCCTTCGCGGCGGCGGCTTCAGCCGTCTTGCGAGCCTCGGTCACCTTCGCTGTCGCCGCGCTCGCGGCGTTCGCCTCGGATTCTGCCTTGGCGACAGTTTTGCGCGCGGCAGCAAGTTCGCCGGCGACCTTCTTGGCCGCAGCGCTCTTCTCAGCGGCGCCCTTCTTCGCGCCCGCGATCTTCTTGGTCAATTCCTCGACTTTGGTGAGATTATTCTCCGCGACGGTCGCATTGGACTTCGCCTTGTCAGCGGCGACTACAGCTTGCTTGAGGGCCGCATTGGCTTTCGCCTGGTTGTCTGTAGCCTGCTTTAGCCCGGCCTTCGCGTCGTTCACCCACTGAGCGTCGTATTTGACGATATTTTTCAGACCGACCAACTTGTCCGGGACGGACGCGAGCTGATAGTCGGTCTTCTTGATCTCCTGCTTGATCTTCGCAATCTCGCCCTCAACGTCCCGGGCTTCGGCGACCTTTGTCGCGGCCTCATTCTGCCGCTTTTCCAACTCCGCGCGCGCAGCATACAAAGTGACGTTGAACGCCGCGGTTTTCCAACGAGCAAGATTAGTCCGAACCGGCGGAACTTCGCCATTGGCCTTGTCAAGGGCCGCCTTGGCGACCACGACAGCCTTGTTGGCAGCTTCGAGTTTCTTGGTCTCTGCAGCGTAGGCCAGATAGCTCGGATCGGTCTTCTTCAGCGCTTCGATGATTTTTGCGGTCTCTGCCTGACCGGCAGCAAGACTGGAGTTGGCTTTCCCATGAGAAGCTTTCAAATCGGCAACGAGCTTCTTTGCGGCGGCGGCGGGGGCCTTGGAATCGGCCGCTTTCTTGTTGGCCGTCGCGATCGCCTTTTGCAGATCGGAATAGGTCTTGTTTGTCTTCTCCGTTTTCTTCAGTTGCTCGGCGAGTTGGGCGACGTTGGTTTCAGCTGCGGCAAGTTCCTTGATCGTCTTGTTCGTCAATCCCTGCAGCTTGGCGGCCTCCGCCTTTGCGGCCTCCGCGTTCTTTTGGTTGGCGGCGATCGCCTGCTTCATGAGTTCCTGAAACTTCGTCGAGGTCTTATCCGTCTTCACCAGAGCGTCCTTGAATTTCTTGGCTTCGGCTTCCGCCGCGGCGAGGGATTTGACTGACAGGTCTGCGAGCGCCTTGAGCGCGTCATCCACGCCCTTGGCGGCGGCGGCAGTCTGCTTCTTCGCGATCTCAAGTTTGGTGGAGATATTCTTATAGGTCGGGGAAACCGGGTCTGTTTTTGCGAGCCTGGCCTTTAGATCGGCGACCTGCTTCTCGGCGGCAGTCTGAACGGCCGCTGCTTTGTCAGCTCCTGCCTGCAGCCGAGCCAACTCTTGCGCGCCGGCGGCGGCGATTTGTTTGTTCAGCGAATCCGCCTGCTTCGTCAGCGAGCTGATCTTGCCAACTTGCGACGCCGCCCAATTCTTGTCGGCGGCGACCTTGGTTGTGGCGGAGGCGGCAGTCGCTTTGACGTGCGCGTCGCTCGCAGCCTTTGCGACGGTCTCTTTGGCCGCGAGTGTTTTAGTTGCGGTATCCAGGCGCATCGCGATCGAAGGCGGATTCGAGTCGAGTTTTCCAATCAGCTTGCCGTCGGCGCTGTTCCAGACTCCGACATTGCCGGCCCAGTCGCCGCCGATGATCCGTTTGGCGTCGTGGTTGAACGTCACGCTGACCGGCAAATCGGCGATCGCTTTGATTTTCTTCTGGGTCGCACCCGCGCCGGTCCAGGTAGCGAAATTGCTATCTCGCCCGGCGGTGACGATGTTTCCGTTCAAGGCATACCGGGCAAAGAGCGTGCCGCCCCCGTGCGCGTTCCAGGTCTTAACGAGCGCTTCGTCCTCGACCTTCCACATTTTCACCGAGGCGTCTTCGCTGGCGCTGATCAGGACGTCTGAATCCGCGCGCCAACTGACGCTTCGAATGGGGCCACGGTGCCCTCGCAGGGCATAAAGATTCTCACCAGAGGCGGAATCCCACACCAGCACGCCGCCTCCACGATCGCCGGTCGCCAGCAGCTTGCCGTCGGGGCTGAACTCGGCCGCCGTGATCCAGTCGGTGTGTTTCTTCATGGAGTGAATCTGCTCCCCGCTCACGGTGCTATAGACCTTCACCAACTTGCTCGGTCCGCCGAGCGCGATAAATTTCTGATCGGCGCTGATGTCCGCCGCCAGCA
>JBLHKZ010000043.1:0-27618 GCA_047618185.1 Limisphaerales bacterium | reverse complement strand
CCCCGGAGTTGATTACCTCGGCTTCCTAAATATTGAACTGCGCCCTCGCCCGCGTGATGGCGTTTAATGGGTTGCAAATTGCAGGTCGCAGGCCAGTGTTCACCGCAGTTGTAATTCTTCATTATTTGGAACATGAAACGAAAAACGCTTTCTCTTCTCGCTGTGGTTGTCGCGCTGGTGTTCGGGTGCCGTGATAGCCACGATCATGATGACGGCGACGGTCACGTTCACGCCGATGGGTCCACTCATTCGCATGGCGATGGCCATGACCACGGTGATGGGGGCGGCCATGCGCACACCGCGAAATTTGGCGGCACGCTGGTCGAACTGGGCGAGCATCAATACCAGATGGAGGTCGTGCGCGACGCGGAGTCCGGCAAGATGAAGGCTTGGCTCATGGACGGCCACGCGGAGAATTACGTGCGCGTCAAGACGGAGAGCTTCGATGTCACGGCGAGCGTCGGCGACAAGTCCGAGACGCTCGCATTCATGGCGATGCCCAATTCCGCGACTGGCGAGACGGTGGGCGACACCTCCTACTTTGAGGCTCAGGCGGACTGGCTCAAGACGACCGCTGAATTTGACTCCCAGATCGTTTCACTCGAAGTGCGCGGCTCGAAGTTTGAGAATCTTAAATTCAATTTCCCGAAGGGGAATGAGCAGGAAGTAGCGAAGTAACCTTTCCACTGGAAGGCAGTTTCCATGAAAGAGAACAAGCTGAGAGAGTTTCTAGGCAAAGACATCCGTGTGCTGTTCCCCAAGAAAGGCTCTCAGTCGTAGATGGAATCGATCGTCAAGATTGAGGATCTGGTTGTTGAGTATCGCTCGAAGGAGTCGAACGGGGGCGTCAAACGGGCGGTGAACGGGCTGAACCTTTCGATCGACGAAGGGCAGGTGTTTGGGTTTCTCGGGCCCAACGGCGCCGGCAAGACGACCACGATGAAGGTCCTGCTCGGCTTCATGGCGCCGACCAGCGGCACGGCCTCGCTTTTCGGGACGGATGTCCAGCAGCCCATTGCTCGTCAACGCATCGGCTACCTGCCCGAGCTGACTTACTACTACAAATTTCTCACGACCGAGGAGTTGCTGCGATTTTACGCGCGCATTTTCAAGATCTCGAAGGACGAGACGGAAAAGCGGATTGATCGCATTCTGAAATTGGTGGAGCTGGAGGACGCTCGCAAGAAGCAGATCAAGACCTACTCGAAGGGCATGCAGCAACGAGCGGGGCTGGCCCAGGCTTTGATCAACAACCCTGACCTGCTGATTCTGGACGAGCCGACCAGCGGACTGGATCCGATCGGGCGCATGAAGGTTCGTCAGATCATTCAACGGCTGAAGGACGAGGGTAAGACGGTGTTGTTTTCGTCGCATGAACTGGGCGAGGTGGAGACGGTTTGCGATCGGGTCGCCATCCTGCATCTTGGAGAGTTGAAAGAGCAGGGCGGGGTGCAGGAACTGGTGAAGAAACACGACTGTCACTTGGAGCAGATTTTTCTAAATGTGGTCGGGTATAGCGAGAGCTCGGACTCGGCGCCCGCGCCCGGGACGAAGGAGGAAACCTCGTGAACGGGAGCGCGATCTGGGCCATTGCGATGCTGGTCATCCGGGAGCTTTGCCGACGGAAGGATATCTACGTCCTGTTCATCCTGACGACGGTGATCACCCTTGGCTTTGGCGCGGTCAATTTCTTCAATGATGACCAGATCGTCCGCTATCTGAAGGAGATCTGTCTCGCGCTGATTTGGCTTTCGTCGATCGTGATCGCGGTGATGACGGGGGCGCGGCAGATACCGGATGAACTCGAGCGCAAGACGATCTTCCCGCTGTTGGCCAAGCCGGTCTCACGGGCGGATGTGATTCTTGGAAAATACCTGGGTAGCTGGCTCGCTTGCGGCGTTGCCCTGCTCGTGTTCTACCTGTTCTTCGGAATCATCTCGGCAACGCGGGAGGAAGCCTTTCAGATCGTCAGCTGCATTCAGGCGATGACGATGCATTGGTTCATGCTGTCGGTCCTGATCGCGATGACCATGCTGGGTTCGTTGGTGTTCGTGGCGGTATCGTCAAACGCCACGATCATGCTGATATCCGTGGCGGGCATTCTGACGATTTTGCGACATTTGAACACGGTGGCTCTCCAGCAGCCCGAGCCGATGCAGACCGTGTTCTACGCTCTGTATTTTGCCCTGCCGCATCTTGAGTTTTACGACATGCGGGACTTGATCGTGCATTCCTGGCCGCCACTCAGTTTCGGCGTCATCCTGCTGGCGTTCCTCTATGCCGCGTTTTACACCGCGCTCTTTCTGGTCGCGGCCTGCCAGATGTTTAAACGCAGATCGATTGGGTAGGTCCGAGATTTGAGATTTCCGACGATGCCATCGCCCAAACTCATTCTCGTTTTGCTGTTTGTCGCCTG
The DNA here is from genome assembly GCA_047618185.1 of Limisphaerales bacterium. Taxonomy (GTDB): domain Bacteria; phylum Verrucomicrobiota; class Verrucomicrobiia; order Limisphaerales; family JAYPEY01; genus JAYPEY01. The sequence goes on along the minus strand of JBLHKZ010000043.1, from coordinate 25,202 downwards.
CTTCAGCCTGTCGGCGGCGATCGAACAGTGGTGGGTTCGCTGGGAGGGCAATCGCGCGGAGGAAAGTCTGTTGGAGGTCACACTCGGCGACGGGCGGAAGTTGTTTGCGCGCCACTTCTATTTCAAGGCGGACTCCTATTTCCACAGCGGGTTTTATCCGAGCATTTTTGACGCGCCGTTGGACGAGGGCCGTGGCGAGGAGGCGGCGCCCGCGATGGCGCAGGATGCGGGCGCGACTCAGGGCAAGCGGAAGGAGCTGCCTGGCCCGGGCGAGCCGAAGGATTGGCTGGAGGCTTTTGGCCGTAATTTCTATCCATCGGCCCACACCCATCTGGATATGGGCGGCGCGCATGACCACGACCACGATCATGATCACGACCACGAGGCGGGACCTGCTTCGGATGAGAAGATGATTCGTGAGATCCTGCCGTGGTTGAAGATGTCGGCGAAGATGAACCCGGAGTACATCGAAACCTACACGGTGTCCGCCTATTGGCTGCGCACGCGGATGAACAAGGTGGATGAGGCCGCGGAATTGCTGGGCGATGGACTGCGCGCCAATCCGGACAGCTACGAAATTCTTTTCGAACTGGGGCGCATTTACCAGGGTAACTACCAGAACGCCGATCGCGCCCGACAACTTTGGGAGCGGGCTCTGCGAAAATGGCGGGAACAGGAAACCGGCAAACAGAAGGAAAAGAGAAACTACTTTATGCTGGCCCAGATCACTTCACATCTGGGCTTTCTGGAGAAGGACGCCGAAAACTGGCGGGCTGCCATCAATTACATGCGGCAATGGCAGGAAGCCGTCACCGATCCCTCGACGATCCAGCGCCGCATCGAACTGCTCCAGCGCGAGCTGCAGAAGGAGGGGGCGGAGGCCGTCGTGAAGCCGACGATTCAGTAGGCGGCGGTTTGGATTAGTGATCCGACAGGAAACCCTCCGGCTCTGGCGGAGAGACTTGTAAAGGTTGCCTTATGCGGCAGTCACGCGTCGTCGTTTTTTTCGGGGAGCGCGCGCGCCTCGCGTGCCCTCATTGGCGCCTCGCCGATGAGCCATGGCGCGCGGCGGCTTGGCTTTCACGCGGTTCGACCGCGGGATCCGGAGAATCCGGCGGGGGCGCCAAATTCAACACGCGAGGGCGCGTATGCTCCCCGGAGAATGCCTGGCCTTCGGGTAACTGTGGACTTTGCTGGCCGGCTGAACCGGAAGTCAGCCAGCCGCCTTGAGCCGCTCACATATCCAAGCCATCGGTTTAACCGGTGGTTATCGGACTTTGCGTTTCATTCGAGGTCGGAGAGGGCGGTTTTTGCGTTGCAGGTTGAGGCCGTGCGTGACTAACTCCCCGCTCCGTTGCAACGTTTCTGCCGGAAACGGGTCTCAGTGTGTGGAATGGGAGGCCGGTTGCGGCCCGGTTTCGTTAGAACGGCCCCCCGCTCCAGACCGACAACAACGGCAACTTACTGATGCAGGCATTCAGATCCATAACCGCAAACGCGTTCATGGAATTGGTCCGTCAGCCCTTTTACCTCGTGCTGATGGCCAGTTCGACCGCGTTTATCGCGTTTCTTGGCAGCATTTACTACTTCGCCCTCGGCGATGACGTGAAGCTGGTCAAGGACAGCGCGCTGGCAGTCGTCTTCCTGTCGGGTCTGTTCGGCGCGGTATTCAGCGCGTCGAGCTCCGTCGCGCGTGAGATTCAGACCGGAACGGCGCTGGCGGTCATGTCCAAGCCGATCGGAAAAATTCCTTTCCTGCTGGGGAAATATCTGGGGGTCTCGGGCGCGCTTTCCCTGCTCACTTTCGTGAACCTGCTGGCGGTGCTCGTCTCGACCAAGATCGCGTTCGACTCCTATGGCGAGCCCGATCTGCGCGCGCTGGGGATTTTTTATGGCGGCATGGCGTTGGCCTTCCTGATTGGCGCCTTCATGAACTACTTTCTCGATCGGCCCTTTGTCGGCAACACGGTTTTCGCCCTGGTCATCGTTCTGACGGTGGCATTCATTGCGATCTCGTTTCTGGGCAGAAAGGGCGGCGTTCAGAGTTTTGGCGCGGATATCGACTGGAGGCTGATCCCGGCGACGCTGCTGTTGCTCTTCGCGCTCTGGATCCTGGCGGGCCTGGCGCTGGCCTGCACGACGAGACTCGATATGGTGGCGACCCTGGCTATCTGCTCAGCGTTCTTCGTGGTCGGCCTCATGTCCGACTATCTGTTTGGCATCCCGTCATCCCAGGGAAACGGGCTGGCGTCGGTCGCCTATGCGGTGACGCCCAATTGGCAGGTGTTCTGGATGTCCGACGCGCTGGAGGGCGATAAAGTCATCCCCTGGGCCTACGTGGGTCGGGCGTTTGAATATGCGATGGGTTATCTTGCCATGACCCTGGCGCTGGCGGTGGCGCTGTTTCAGGATCGGGAGTTGAACTGAGATGAAGAGCCTCCTTGCCATCGCCAGACTCACGGTTAAAGCGGCCATTCGGATGAAGCTGATTCCGGCCGTGGCGGTGGCGCTGCTGATCCTGGTGGGCGCGCTGCCGTACATGATTGAAACCAATGGGACGGCGGAAATGCTGACCCAGGTCGTGCTGACCTACTCGATTTCGATCGTCACGCTGATGCTGGGTCTGGCGACCATCTGGCTTTCCTGCAGCACGATGGCCGGCGATATCGGCGACGCGCAGATGCAGGTCGTGGCCACCAAGCCCGTGGCGCGGTGGCAGATCTGGCTGGGGAAATGGCTGGGCATCGTGGCGTTGAACGGAGTCCTGTTGGCCCTTTCCGGCGTGGTCATCGTGACCGCGCTTCACGTGCGGGCGAAATCGCTGTCGGACGAGCAGCAGGATATATTGCGCAGCAAGGTGATGGTCGCGCGCGGCACCGCCAAAGAAGCGCGGCCGTTTGGCGAAAAGCAGATTCTGGAGCGTATGAAACAGCTCGAGCAAAAGCCGGAGAAGGACGGCCTCAGTCAAAGGGTGCTGCGGATGGACGCGATCCGGGAGTTGACGCGAATCAATGAGCTGGTGCCTTCGGGGCGGATGGTGACCTGGGAGATCGACGTCAGCGGCGTTCTGGGCCGGATTCAGGATCGGCCCTTGCACATCCGCACTCGCTTCTACGCGGCGAACTTCGCGCCGTCGGTCACCAACATGACGCTCAAGACGGACTGGGAAATTGGCCAGCCGGGCCGCTCGCGCATGTTCAGCTACGCCCGGCCGATGACGCCGGAAGGCTTTCACGAATTTCAGATTCCGGCCAATCTTCCCAACAGCGAGGGAATCATTCGCATCACCTTCGCGAATCACAATCCGACCACGCTGCTGTTCCCGCTTGAGGACGGATTGGAGTTGCTCTATCCGGCGAGCTCCTTCGGAATGAATTTTGCGCGCGCCCTGGGCGTGATTCTCTGCTGGCTCGGCCTGCTTGCGGCGGTCGGGCTTTGCGGCGCGAGTTTTCTTTCCTTTCCCGTCGCCACGTTTCTGGTCTTCACCCTGCTGATCGTCATTTCATCGGGAAATCTGATCACGGAAATCGTGACCGAAGGTTCGGTCGCCGGAGTCGACCATGAGACGGGCAAGTCGACCTTTGGGTACTTGGACTGGTTTCTGTTGCCTCTGTTTCGGGTTCTGCTGTTTGTCGTCAACGCGGTGCAGTCGGTCTCTCCGATCGAGTCCCTGAGCGCCGGTCGAATCATTTCGTGGGCTCAATTGGGAACGGCCTTCGCGCAGATCACGCTGCTGGTCGGCGGAGTTTTTGGAATCGTGGGCTCCTTCATTTTTACGCGTCGCGAGTTGGCGGCCGCGCAATCCAATCAATGAATCCGTCCTGGAAAATTAAGACCGCGCTCTGTGTTCTGGCCGCCCTGCTGGCGGGCAAGAATCTCTTCTCGTTGCGCGGCCTCACGGAGAAACGCGCCGAGTACGGTCTGACGCATCTTGAGCGTCCGCTGGAGAACGCGCCGCCCCTGCTCGCGTTTTCCACCGTGGCGCTCGGCGGCTTCCGCGGTCTCATCGCGAACTACCTTTGGATTCGGGCGAATTCCCTGCAGCAGGAAGGACGTTACTTCGAGACGCTGACGCTCGCGAGGTGGATCACGCAGTTGCAGCCGCGCTTGTCCGAGGTCTGGATCTACCAGGCCTGGAACATGTCCTACAATGTCACCCGCGAATTCGACGATCCGCATGAACGCTATATGTGGATTGACTCCGGCATTCGACTGCTTCGCGACGAGGGCATCCGTTACAATCCCCAGGAGCCGACGCTCTATCGCGAGCTGGCCTGGTTCTATGAGGATAAATTTGGCCAGACGCTTGACGATGAACATCGTTACTACAAGCAGCGCCTGGCGGCGGAGATGCGGCAGCTTTTTGGACGAGCGCCTGATTACGACGTCCTCCTTGACCCGCAGACGGACGCGGCGCGGGAGACGGTTCGGCGGATGAAAGAGGAATACAATCTCGACCCGCAAACGATGAAAGACGTCGATGAGCAATATGGCCCCTTCGACTGGCGGCTCCCGGAGGCGCATTCCGTTTACTGGGCGGCAGTGGGGCTCAAGGAGTGCAAGGGGCAGGACAATCTGATGATTTTGCGGCGCACCATCTGGCAGTCGATGCACGCCGCCTTCAAACACGGACGTCTGATTGAGAACCAGATCGACAAGACGCTTGATTTTGGCCCCAACCTGGAGCTGCTCGACAAGACGCATTTGGCCTTCGAGGAGATGATGCGGCAGGAGGCGGAAGAGCTGGACGGCAATCATGTGGAAATGGTCGCCTACGTCGGGCGCGCTCATCAGGGATTCCTCACGGACGCGGTTTACTACTTGTATCTGCACAATCGGCTTCCCGAGGCCTTGAAATGGTTCGCGACGCTCAAGGAGCTTTATCCGGGCTCCGTGCCCGAGGGCTCCGACCTGATCACATTTGCGTTGGCTCGGGCCACAGATAAAATCGAGGACGGCAATCGTGACCAGGTTGTTGCGGTCATCGAGGGCGCTTTGACGTCTTTCTACATGAACGCCGGGATTGGAGAGGGAGACGCGCTGGGGTTGGCCAACCAGGCTCGCGCCATTCACAAGAAGTACGATAACCGGGTCTTCGGCCAGGAGCGGCTGCTGCTGCCGGACTTCGATAAGATGAGAGAGGACGTTCTGGACGCGATCCTCGCGGGTAAGAATACCCGCTTTAGCATCGAACTGCGCATTGTGCTTGCCAACATGTTCAGCAAAGAGTTCAAGCTGACCCCGGAGGAGGCGGCGGCCATTGAGGCCCGCGAGGAAGCGGAGCGGCAAGAAGCTAAGAGGCGGGAAATCGAAGGGCGGTAGGCCGCCAATCCTCCGATCCGTCGCGCCGATAGACATGAAGGCCGGGAGGAAACCATTGACGGGCTGGCGCGGTCGGTTGGCATTGGTCGGCGTCGCGATGCTGATCGCCCCGACCCCAGGCCTTTTCGAAAACTACAATCGGTATGAGGGATGACGCGGCGAGTCGGCGCCCTTTCCTGATAATTTTGATTTGCCCAACTGAAGATCGCGCTCGGCGGTTGTGGCCTGCGGACCGGTCGCAGCCATCGGGGAATGACACGGCGTCCCAGGACAGATGAATCGGTTCGTCAGCGCGAGTTTGCTGCGGCTGGTCGGGACGACACAGCCGCGCTCCAATCGTGAACATTCTGGAGAAGGCCAAATTTTCCAATTCACTCCTTTGTTTTTTCCAGAATGGGTCCGAAGAAAATGGCGTTGAGGAAGAGCTGGGTCGTGCCGTGGGTATAGGCGCGGAAGTTGGGGTTGTCCACCATGAGAATGACGGCGCCCTTGCCGCGCTTCTCGGCGATGATGGAGGCCGTCCCTTTGAGTTTCTCCAGTTCGTCGTCGTGGACGTATCCGCTGAGCAGCGGTTCGTCGGTGTATTGGGCGACGGTGCCGTAGGGGTTCTTGCTGGGCAGCATGCAGATGCGGCTGTTTCGGAAGACGGCCAGTTCGCGCTCAGCGTAGCCGTAGCCGAGAGGATGGGTGATATCCAGATCGGTCTTAAAAATGGCGCCGCTCAACATCTTTGCGTCCTCGATCTTGTCGTGGCTGCCGTAATTCAATCGGCCCGACTCCTCCTTGTCCTCCTTGCCTTTCTCCTCCTCCTCGTCCTCGTCCTCGCCTTTGCCTTTGGATTTGCCTGTGGTTCCCGCGCCGTCGTCATCGCCCTTTTTCTTGAAGGTCGCCTTGGCCAGTTTCTTGTCGGCCGCCCATAGGGTTGAGTTCTTGGTGGCGATCAGAACGCCGCCCTTGTCGATCCAGCGGCCGATCTTTCCGACGCCGCCAGAGGTGATTTTGGATCCAGCTCCATTGACGAGGATGATGTGGGTGTAACGATCGATCGCCGTGCCGCTGAAGTTGGCCCCGTCCAGGAGCGTGACCTTCATGTCCGTTCGCTGGTCGAGTAGATGCCAGACTTCGCCGGCTTCGTAGGCGCTGACGCCGCCGCCGATAATGAGCAGCGGTTCGGGTTTCGTGAGCGGCTTGAGACTGGGGCTGCCAAGGTCGACGCCCACCGGTGTGAGACCTGTTGATATGGCGTGTACCTTGACGCCGTCTTCGTTCGCGATGGTTTTCAGTAATTTGAGGATCTCGGCCCGATCGGTATCCTGAATTCCCATGGGCACGAGAATGGAGCCTTGCGCGAGTTCGACAGCGCCGGAGGGCGTCCGTGTCTTGAGCGGCTTGGCGGCGACGCGGGCTTTGACGTCGGCCTTGAGCAGTCGATGCAGGGCGCGCGGGGCGAAGAGCCCCGTCCACTCGAAGGCATAGGCATAGGCGTCCTCCGCGGTGGTCGGAGCGGCGGACGGGAATGGCGCCGCTGTGATGGCATCGCCGAGGGAGCCTCGGGGCGCGCTCTTGAGGGGGGCGTAGGGCACGCCCATCGCAAGTGGGAACGTCCATGCCGAGACGTCGTAGAAGATGTTGTCCGGGAAATCGGTCTGGTGTTCGAAGATCGTGCGGGCGAGCCAATATTGCGGCTGGCCCATGGGCACGTAATACGCGTAGCGGGGAGGGAAATTGCGACCATCGATTTCGATGGTCCTGGTCAGCTTGCGGACTTCGATCTTGTGTCGCAGCAAGACATCGAGCAAATGCCAGGTTCGCGTCCGGTCGCGGAAATCCCCAAACACAAATCCATCGATCTCGTCCTTCTTTCCGGCTTCGAGCGCTTCTTCATAAAACTCCTTCTGATAATTCAGCAAGCGGACACGATTCTCCAGCGCGCCCTTGAAGGTCGACAGCGAGGTGCGGAATTGGTTGCGGATGGTGAAAGAGAAATCGAATTCTCCATTGGGAGATTCGCGCAAATGCCCCCGCGAGCTGGCTTGCTCGAACAGGATGCCGACGGCTCCGTGGATGTCCGGATAGGTCGAGCCCTTGCCGTAGTAATAATCGTCAAAACGCTCCTCGGTGTAGTAGAGCGAGCCGATGGCGTCGAGGGCTCGGGCATGGTAGCCAGCGATGAGCTCGGTGAGTCGGACATTCTGGATGGGAGTAAGCGGGTTCTTTCGCTCGGGCACGCCAGGTTGAAAGAAGTAGGTGGAATGGCCGCCCATTTCGTGAAAGTCGGTCTGCACATTAGGCCGCCATTGGTGAAATTTTTTGATGCGGGCGCGGGACTCGGGATGTTGGAGCAGAAGCCAGTCACGATTCAGGTCGAACCAATAATGATTGCCGCGGCCGGCGGGCCAGACCGCGTTGTGCTCCCGATGATTGGTGTCGCCAACCGGGTGCTTGCCGCGATGCGAATTGGCCCATTGCGCAAAGCGATTGAGGCCGTCGGGATTGAGGCAGGGATCGAGCAGGACGACCGCGTTGGCCAGCAGTTTGTCGATCTCCGGCCCCTGTGCGGCCGCGAGATGGTAGGCGACAAGCAGAGCGGAATTTCCAGCGCTGGATTCATCTCCGTGCACGTTGTAGCCCATGTAGAGAACCAGCGGTTGCTCCGCGACGGGTTTGGGATTGGAGCCTGGCTGGCTGAGTTTGAGATGTTCGGCGCGAATGGCGTCGATGTTCTTGAGATTGGCGGGTGAGGAAACCGTGAGCAGGAGGAGCTCGCGTTGTTCGTAGGTGTGACCGATGACTTCGATCTGGATGCGGCCGCTCTTCTCGGCGAGCAATTTCATGTAGGCGACCATCTGATCGTGGCGCACGTGCCATTCGCCGACGTCCCAGCCGAGCGAGGACTTTGGCGTCGGAATCGCCGGATCATATTCGACGCCTGCGGGCAGGTAGTAGGGAAGTTCCGCAGCCGGGCAATTTGGCGCGACGACGAGGACGAATAGTAGACCGAGTCGGGTGAAAAGGATCCGAAGCCTGTGAATCATGCGCGGACTCTAACAAACGTCGCGCGACAGGGGAGAGGAAAATGCCGGATGGGGGGTGGTTGAAGCAAATTGAGAATCAATAAAGTGCCAGGCACAAAGTAGATCCGCTCCGCGAATGATGCGCTGTCAGGTTGAGAAAAGTGATGCGCCCGGTGTTTCAGAATCGAAGCATTTTTGTTTGCATTGCGCGGGGACGAATTAAGATGCGCGCTTCGCTGATGAACGGATTGAGTAACAACAACTGCTTTAGGAATCGATGGCCGGCCGCCCTCGCGTTGGCGGGGCTTTGCGGTTCGCTCGTGGGCGGTCTTTTCGCGCACCCGATTTCCCAGAGTTCGGTCGCGGTGGATGTGTTGACCAACAAGGTGGTGGTCGAGATGAATATCATGGCGGAGGACTACGCCCTGTATCATGGCGTGGAGCCGGGCGAGGATCATCGAATTTCGGCCAAGGATCTCCGCGAGGCGGCCGAGAAGCACAAGGAGTTCCTGCTGAAATTCTTCACGATCCGCGACGCCAATGGAGAGAAGCTGCCCGGTAAGTCGATCGAGATGGACGCCACCCAGGTTCCGGAGGAAGGCATTTTCCAGGCGGAGCTCATGCAATATGGCGTGATCTATCGCTTCGACTATCTCACCGAAGAGCCGCAGCCGTTCCTGACTTTTTCGCAGAACTTTGGCGGCGATGATTCGGCGATGCCTTCGGTGATGGACCTGATGGTTTTACAGAGCGGGGTGTGGATTGAGGAACCGACCAAGATCGGGCCGAAGTCGCCGCATTCGGTGAACTTCGATTGGGCGAACGGCCCGCCGGAGCCGCCGAAGAACTGGCGCGAACTGCGCAAGCGTCGCGAGGCTCGCAAGGCCGGCAAGCTGGGGATCGGCAGCTACAGCGGTCTGTATTCCTACATCTACATCGAGCCCTTCGAGGTGCGGCACGAGGTGTTGATCCCAATGCTGACCTTTGAGGCCTGGCTGCCGCTGGAGCGCGCGGACAAGGATTTCATCACGATCGAAGAACAGGAGGCGGCTCGGGCTGGGATAGAGCAATTCTTTCGCGAGCATAATCCGGTGTCGATCGACGGCGTCGTGGTTCAACCCGTTTTGCAGCGTCTGGATTTTTATGGATTGGATTTTCGGGATTTCGCGCAACAGGCGCCGAAGCAGAAAGTCAGCGTTTATCAGGCTCGCCTGGGTGTGATTCTCAGCTACAGCGTGAAGGGGCATCCGAATCACGTGAAGATGAGCTGGGACGCGTTCAACCAGCACGTGCCCTTCGTGAAGTCGGTCGTCTACGCCTACGAGGCGGAGGCTGTGAACACCTACTTCGAGCCGATCGATCCCGATTTCGAGTGGAAAAGTGAAGTGGCACGAGAAGCGCCGGCGTTGGCGTCGACTCCGACGCCCAAGCCGCCGCGGATGATTGCATTGCCGATGGTCAGTTTGTTCTTTTTGGCGCTCGCTCTCATTGTCTTTGCGTTGTCGCGCAAGGCTGGGAAGTTTGATTTCAAGGGGGGCGTCGCCCGGTGCGGCGTGATCGCTGGAATTGGCGCGCTCTGTTGGCCGCTGGCGCAACGGGAGATTCGCGACCCGTTTGCGAAGCCGGCACCGCCCAGCTCCGAAGCCCAGTCGGAGATCTTCGCCGCGCTGCACCAGAACATCTATCGCGCCTTCGACTACAAGACTGAGAGCGATGTTTACGACACACTCGAGCAAAGCATCGGCGGCCCGCTGCTGTCTGAGATTTATTTACAGATTCAAAAAGGACTGCAAATGCAGGAGCAGGGCGGGGCGATCGCCCGCGTGCGTGAGGTGAAGATCGTTGGCGCTGGGGATGGAACGCCGGAGCCGGCCGCGGCGCTGGAGAACGGCGGTTTTCCATATCCCTGCACCTGGACGGTGCGAGGCACGGTCGAGCACTGGGGCCATATTCACACTCGCGAGAATGAATATGAGGCGGTATTCACGGTCGAGCGTTTGGACTCGGGCTGGAAGATCACCGGCCTGGAGCTGCGCAATGAAAAACGGCTGAAGTTTGAAACCGGAATTCGCGGCGTCGAGCTTTGAACCACGCACTTTTTTACCGCGGATGACACGGATGAAACCGGATATGAAAGGCAGAGTCGCTTTTGCTGGGGGCCTGAGGGTCCGGGTGAGGCTCGGTAAAGGTTTCGTTCGCGTAATCCGCGGTTAAAAAATGAAAGCCACGATCAAGGACGCGGAGTTTGGTTATGCGGAGGGCGGCTTTCGGCTGCGGATTCCGGAGCTGGAGATCGCGTCCGGGGAGAAGGTTGCCTTCGTCGGGGCGAGCGGCTCGGGAAAGACCACCCTGCTGCGGTTGCTGGCCGGCGTGAACGCGCCGGAGAAGGGGACGATCGATGCCGATGGCCTGCGGTTGGGAGAGTTGTCGGACGCCGAGCGGCGCTCCTTCCGGATTCGCAAGGTGGGTTTTGTTTTTCAGGATTTCGAGCTGATCGATTACCTCAATGTTCGCGAGAATATCTTGCTTCCGTATCGGATCAATCCCGCGCTGACGCTCGACTCGAAGGTCCGCGACGAGCTGTCCGGTCTGGCTGAGTCGCTGGGCCTGACGGACAAACTGAAGCGCCGCATCGATCAGCTTTCGCAGGGTGAGAAACAGCGCGTCGCTATTTGCCGGGCCTTGCTGCCGAGGCCGGAAATGATTCTTGCCGACGAACCGACCGGCAATCTCGATCCCGACAACAAACGTCGCATCATTGATATCTTGTTCGGGCAATCGATGCGCACGAAGGCGACGTTGGTTGTGGTGACGCACGATCACAGTCTGCTCGACGGGTTCGATCGCGTGATCGACTTCGAGCAATTTCAAGGGAGGCCGGAGTGACCGGGCGGCATTTCTATCTTGCCTGGCGCTACGTGGTTTTTCACAAGGCCAAGACGGCGATCCTCGTCAGCTGCATCACTCTGACTCTGTTCCTTCCGTTGGCGCTGAATCGACTCGTCTCCGAGTTTGAGACCCGCCTCATGTCGAGAGCCGAGGCGACGCCGCTGGTCATCGGAGCGAAGGGCAGCCGTTTCGATCTGGCTTTGCACGCGCTTTACTTCCGCGGGCGCGCGCCGACCTCGCTGACGATGAAGGACTTTCAGGCGGCCCGAGAATCGGAGCTGGCAACGGCGGTCCCGTTGTTCGTGCGTTTCAAGGCGCGGGGATATCCGATCGCGGGAACGACGCTCGAGTATTTCGAGCAGCGAGGTTTAACCGTCGCCCGCGGGGAATCGCTCTCGATGCTGGGCGATTGCCTGGTGGGCGCTGGAGTCGCCGCCGAACTCGGATTGAAACCCGGAGACAAGTTGCTTTCCGATTCGAAGAACGTCTTCGATATCGCCGCGGATTATCCGCTGCGTATGAACGTCGTCGGAGTGCTCGCGGACAGCGGGTCGCCCGATGACGAAGCGGTATTCGTCGATCTCAAAACCGCGTGGGTGATTCAGGGAATTGGCCACGGCCACCAGGAGATGGCGAATCCGGGGGACAAGAATGTCGTGCTGGAACGCACATCGAGCAATGTCGTTGCCAGCGCCGCCTTGCCGCAATTCATGGAGATTACGCAGGAGAACGCGGGCTCGTTTCATTTTCACGCCGAACCGGACGAGCTTCCGGTGACAGCCCTGGTCGTCTGGCCGCATGACGAAAAGTCGCGCACGCTGTTGCTCGGCCGCTACAACTCCGACGTGGCCCGCGCGCAGGTCCTGCAGTCGACGGAGGTCGTGGAGGAAATGCTGGGGCTGGTGTTCAAGGTGAAGCGGTTCTTCGACGTGAATTACGCACTCGTCGCGGCGTCTACGGTTTTGTTCCTTGCGCTGACGATCCTGTTGTCGTTGCGGCTTCGTCGGCGCGAGATGCAGACGATGTTTCAGCTGGGTTGCAGTCGCGGAACCGTGTTTTGGCTGCAAGCGTCCGAGCTGCTGATCGTGTTGGCGTTCAGTTTAATTTTTGCTCTTATCCTTGCGGCGATCGCGGGCGCATCGTCAGAGTTTTTGATTGAGCGGGTGATGTAGGGCGAAGCATGGAAGGAAACTGGCTTGTGAAATTCTTTAAGAAAAACTGGCGATGGTTTGCGGCGGCGCTGTTGGCGGCGAGCCTGACATCATGCTCGAACGAAACCGCCGAGACGCGAGATTCGCGGGAAGGAAGGGCGGCCTCAGGGAAGCCGGTGGTCTGTGTGGTGAATTATCCGCTGCAATACTTTGCCGAGCGCATTGCGGGCGACGCGGTCGAGGTGGTTTTTCCCGCTCCGGCGGATGTGGATCCGGCGGATTGGATGCCGGACCGCAAGACGATCAAGGTGTATCAGAACGCGGAACTGATCCTGCTGAACGGAGCGGGCTACGCGAAGTGGCTGGACAAGGTTTCGCTTCCGGAATCTAAGCTTGTCGACACCTCGGCGGCGTTCAAGTCGCAGTTGATGAAGGTGGAGGAGGTGGTGACGCACAGTCACGGAAAGGGCGGCGAACATTCGCACGTCGGAACGGCGTCGCACACCTGGCTGAATCCGCGGCTGGCCGTTCTACAGGCCGAGACGATTCGCGACGCCTTCTCGAAACGCCTGCCAGATCAGGCGGCCAGCTTCGCCGCAAACTTTGAAACGCTGAAGCGAGATCTGATGGAACTGGACGCCGAGTTGGAGGCGGTCGTGAAATCGAATCGCGATCGGCCCGTCGTCTTTTCGCATCCGATTTATCAATACTTTCAACGACGATTCGCAGTGAATTCACGAACACTGGACCTGATGCCGAACACCGTGCCGGATTCCAGTGAGTTGAAGCGTCACCATGACTTGCGGGCGAAACACGCGTATGACGCAGTCATTTGGAATGAGAATCCGGGCGATGGTCAGGTGAAGGAATTGCTTCGGATTGGGGTCAAGAGCTACGTGTTTTCTCCCTGCGCCAATGTTCCTTTCGAAATGGACTACCTGAAGGCGATGGAAACGAACCTGCGCAATCTCGAAAGCGTTTACCGGGCAAATCAGTAAGCGTCTTTGAGAATTTTCAGCAGATCCTCCTCCTTCGGCGGTCTGGGATTGAGCTTCATCAGGCGGGTGATTTCGAATGACTTTTTCGCGAACTCAGGCAATTGGCTTTGGGTCACTCCGATTTCGCTGAGGCGTTCGGGAATGCCGATGTCGCGCTTCAGCTTCTCGATGGTCGCAATGCAGATCTCGCCGGCTTCCTCGTCGCTGTTTCCGGGCGTTTCCTCGCCGAGTAGGTGGGCGATGCGGCGGAATTCGGCGGGGCGCTCCGGCAGGTTGAAGCGTATGACGTAGGGCAGCAAGAGGCCGTTGCCCGCGCCATGCGAGCAATGCACCGCCGCGCCGATGGGATATTCGAGCGCATGAACGACGGCGACGCCGCAATTGGAAAAAGCCATGCCCGCCAGCGTCGCCGCCAGGCTCATGCCTTCGCGCGCGTCGAGATTGGTGGGCTTTTTCACGGCTGTGCGAAGATGTTCGCCGATCAGGGCAATGGCCTGCTGCGCCAGTAAATCTCCCAGCGGGGTGCGCCCGCAGTAGGGCGTCGGCTCACCTGTGGGCACATCGAGCTTGGCGGAGTCGATGGCGGTGAAGGCCTCGATCGCGTGAGTCAGCGCGTCGATGCCGCTCTCGGCCGTGGCTTTTGACGGACAGGAGACCGTCAGCTTCGGATCGACAATCGCGCGAGCGGGTCGCAGGAAAGGGCTGAGCGTGCTGACCTTGATTTTGTTGATCGAGTCGGTGAGCACCGCGGAATGGGAAACCTCGCTGCCGGTGCCTGAGGTTGTGGGGACGCAAATCACGGGGACGACGGGGCCGGGGACGCGATTAAATCCGAAGTAGTCCGACGGTTGTCCGCCATGGCGGTGGAGAACGGCGACGATCTTGGCGAGATCCATGTTGCTGCCGCCGCCGAGTCCGACGATGACGTCGGGCTTGAATTCCGCCGCGCGATCGTTGGCGTTCAGGGCGGCGTCGACGGAGGGCTCGGCTTCGCCCTCATCGAAAACGTCGACTTCAATTTCCGCTTCCCTCAATGGATTCGCCACGAGGTCCACAATGCCGGCTTCGAGGATATTCTTGTCCGTCACGATCAATGCCCGGCTCCAGCTGCGATCGCGGACCATTCTTCCGATTTCCTTGATCGCATCGCGCCCAAATGTCAGTTGGCCGGCCGAGGCAAATGTCCAAAAAGTTCTCATGGGTTCCGGTGTCAGCAATTCTCAAGCCAGCGTCAATATCGCGGCGGCGGCGGTGGAAACTATCGGCGCTCCGTCGCAATCTCCTTCGCGAAATACGTGAGAATCATGTCGGCGCCCGCGCGCTTGATGGCGAGTAGGGATTCGTCGCGTGTGCGTTTGAGGTCGAGCCAGCCGCGTTCTCCGGCGGCGTGAATCTGCGCGTACTCGCCGGACACCTGATAGGCGGCCAACGGCAGGTCGCTGCTTTGGCGCAGGGCGTGAATCACGTCGAGATACGCGCCGGCGGGTTTAACCATGAGGACGTCGGCGCCCTCCTGCTCGTCGAGCATGGCCTCAAGCATGGCCTCGCGGGCATTGGCGGGATTCATCTGGTAGGTGGACTTGTCGAGGTAGTTCTTGCCGGCGGCCGACTGACTGCCGATCGCGTCGCGAAAGGGGCCGTAGTAGGCGGAGGCGAATTTCACCGAGTAGGCGAGAATGCCGGTGTGGATATGCGCGGCGTCGTCGAGCGCTTCCCGGATGACGCGCACGCGGCCGTCCATCATGTCCGAAGGCGCGACCCAGTCGACGCCGGCATTGGCCTGTGCGACGGCCATCTTTGCGAGAATCTCCAGGGTGGCGTCGTTGTCGACGGCGGAGCCGTCGGCGGTCAGCACGCCGTCATGCCCGTGGCTGGTGTAGGGATCGAGGGCGACATCGGTGATCACGAGCAGATCGGGCGCGGCCGCTTTGACGGCGCGCACGGCGCGGAGGACGAGGCAATCGGCGTTCAGCGCCTCGGTTCCTTGCGCATCTTTGATTTCCGGCGGCGTGACCGGGAAGAGCGCGACGGCCTTGATTCCCAGGTCAGCCAGTTCTTTGCATTCGTCGACCAGGCCGGAAATCGTGTGGCGAGACTGCCCGGGCATGGAGTCGATCGGTTCCGGTTCGCCGTCGCCCTCTTTCACGAAGAGAGGCATGATGAAGTCGTCGACGGAAACGTGGGTTTCCGTGACCAGCGCGCGCGCGGCGGGCGTGGCGCGCAGCCGGCGCATGCGGCGGGTAATGTCGTATTTTTTGCTTTGGCTCATAGGCGAGTGGTCCGGTCAGGTCAGAAGCTGCGGGAATTTCTTTGTTTTTGGCAAATGATTTTTGGATCTTGTCGCTGAGAGGGACGTCGTCCTCGGCGTCCTCAATTATGAAAAGGGACACCGAAGATCACCGCGGTCGCGGGACTGTGCGGCGTCCGTCTCTTCTGAATGCGTTCTTGCTAAAAGCGTCGAATTCCACGACGAAACCCTCATGTTGATTCGCACGATTTCCAGGATTGTCGGCGTCGCGTTTGTTGCGGCTCTGTTTCTCAGCGCCGCGTCGCCGGCTGCCGCCAAACCGAACATCATCTATATCATGGTCGACGACCTCGGCTATGGGGACCTGGGCTGTTACGGGCAGAAACGGATCAAGACGCCGAACATCGACAAGCTGGCGAAGCAGGGGATGAAATTCTCGCAATTCTACGCGGGGTCGACCGTTTGCGCGCCGTCGCGGTGCGTCTTGATGACCGGTCTGCACACGGGCCACGCGCTGATCCGCGGCAACAAGGAAATCAAGCCGATGGGGCAATGGCCGTTGCCCGCCGAGACGGTGACCGTCGCCGAGGTGTTGAAGGACGCGGGCTACACGACCGGGCTGGTCGGCAAATGGGGGCTGGGCGCGCCGGGCACTGAGGGCGTCCCCAATAAACAGGGCTTTGACTTTTTCTACGGTTACCTCTGTCAGCGCCACGCGCACAACTACTACCCCGAGTTTCTGTTTCGCAACGACAAGCGGGAGAAGCTCAAGGGCAACGTCGTGAACAATGATCGCGAGGACGGGGCGGGCGTCGCGACGGACAAGGTGACTTACGCGCACGATCTCTGCGCGAAGGAGGCATTGGCCTTCGTCGATCGCAACCAGGACAAGCCGTTTTTTCTCTATCTATCGCTGACGATCCCTCACGCGAATAACGAAGGCAAAAAGGAAGGAATGGAGGTTCCAGACTACGGCCAATATAAAAATCTCGATTGGCCCGCGCCGCAAAAAGGGCACGCGGCGATGATCACGCGGATGGACAAGGACGTCGGCCGTCTGATGGCGCGGTTGAAGAAGCATGGCATCGACGACAACACGATCGTGACTTTCACCTCGGACAACGGTCCGCATCGCGAGGGCGGCAACGACCCGATGTTCAATGATTCCAACGGCCCGTTGCGCGGCATCAAGCGCGACCTGTATGACGGCGGTATTCGCGTGCCTTTCATCGCGCGTTGGCCGGGCCGTATCAAGGCCGGCAGCGAGAGCGATCACATTGGCTACTTTGGCGACTTCATGAACACGGTCGCCGAGTTGGCCGGGACGCGCGCGCAGGACGGGCTGGATTCGATCAGTTTTGTTCCGACCTTGCTGGGCAACGGAGAACAGAAGAAACACGATTATCTCTATTGGGAATTCATCGGCGGCGGGCAGCACTATCAGGCGGTTCGCTATCAGGACTGGAAAGGCATTCAACGCTACGACGGCGGCTTCGAGCTCTACAACGTGGCAAACGATCTTGGTGAGGAAACGAATGTGGCGAAGAAGAACCCGAAGCTCGTCGCGCAGATCCGCGAGATGATCAAAGAGGCGCACACGCCGTCGGAGCTGTTCAAGCCGCGCAAGCCGAAGAAGAAAAAGGCAAAGAAGTAGGTTCCCGCCTTCCAGAGCCGGAGGCTTGTCAAGATGATGGTGGTGGAGTCCGGCGGAACCACCGGTTATATTAACAAATTCTCAATGTCCCGGAGGGACTGTAGAAACGAGGGCAGCTCTATCACCGCGCCATTCCCAGATCTCATGAGCAAATGGCTCCCGTGAATCTGGCATCCGGATCCCTCCGGGATGGAATCGTATTGAATGAAGATCCAGGGGTTGCGTTCGTGCCTCACTCCACCCCTGGCTGCCGTGAGAACTATTTCCGTAGGTGGTGCATCCCAGGCGACTTTATGAAGTAGGATTCTCCGGTGGAGGAATCGCGATGTTGGCCGGACTTCAATTCCTGGAGCTTGTCCGCGGTCTTGCCGATGGCGCCGGAAAGACTGTCCCGTTTCGGATGAATGACGGTCTCCAGGAACCAGGTCGATCGGTCGTCCGGAAACGGGACTACGACGGTTTTGCTGCCGCGGGGTTCGAGGTTGCTCTCGCCGGCGAAGGCGGCGCTCATGGCCGCGGATAAAGTGAAGTTCGTGGCTCTGCCCTTTTCGTTGAGCGTGATCACAGAGCGCGGCCGGAACGTCGCGGCGACGGGGCTGCGATTGGTGAAGCGCAGGATGACAGCGGGCTTTCCCCTGGCGTCGTTGGTTCGGCCAATGTGGTGAACGGCCACGATGGGTGGAGGCGGTGGGGCGTCCAACTCCACTGTTTCAAGCTGATAGAAATCTCCTGTAAAACTGACTTGGTGAGCGCCGGATGTGCGTGTTTTCCATTCGTCCGTCACTTTCTGTTTTAATCCATCCAACCCCGATTCTTGGTGGGTTATGGTCAGGGTGATTTTCCAAGATCCATCGTAGGAAGGAACGGGGATGTGATGTGTCTGCGCCGAGCCTGGCTCGGCCCTGAGTGTGTCGAACGCGTCCGTGGTCCATTTCGGCGGCGGTGTATTGGTGGTCCATGAATCGCCGATGCGAACGGCCAGCGCGCTCGCAAACAGGATCGCCTTTTTAGGATGGTCGTTTCGTATCTTCAGCTTGGCGGCGGGGAGTCCGGCGGGCGATTCCGTCCAGCCGGTCAGTTCAATCGAAACCGATTTGGAAGGCGCGGAAAGGTCGGGCGGTCCTGGCGCGACTGGCTTTTTGGTCGTCGACGGACCGACTGAAAGGCTCGCGATCATGACCGCGGCCGCGGCGATTCCGAGAATGACCGTCTTGGATTTTGAGGCGTTGGCCACGGATTACTTCTTCCGGCCTCTCTTGCTGACTTGCGTCGCTTTCGCTGGATCGTGGTTGGGATTGGGCATCAGCATCTGCGCTTTCACCGCAATGCGCCAATTGTCGAGCTGGTTGCGCAGTTTGGCCGCGACGGCCGCGTTCTGTCCGGCGACGTTGGCCTGCTCGTGAAGGTCGTCCTTGAGGTTGTAGAGCGCTTCGGAGCCGTCCTCGTAGAATTGCACCAGTCGCCAATCGCGCGAACGAACGGCGTTGTAGGGGCCGTCGCCGCCGGCGTGATAGTGCGGGTAATGCCAGTAGATCGCGTCGCGTTTCAATTGCGCTTTCGGATTCTTGAACAGGGAAACGAGGCTGAGACCGTCGACGTTTTGATTGTGCTTTGCGTCGCCCTTGATTCCGCCGATTTCGAGAAAGGTGGGGTAGTAGTCGATGCCGATGGCCGGCTCGCGGCAAGTGGTTCCGGCGGTCGTCACGCCGGGCCATTTCACGATCAACGGCACGCGCACACCGCCCTCGTAGGCGGAGCCTTTCCCGCGGCGAAGCGGGTAGTTGTCCGTAAAGCCGTCGTGCTTGCCGTAGCGCTGAGTCAGGCCGCCATTGTCGCTGGTGAAGACGATCACGGTGTTGTCGGCGACGCCGGATTTCTCCAGTTGGTCGATCACCTTGCCGACCGCCTCATCCATGCTGTGCACCATGGCGGCGTAGGTTGGGTTGTTGTGTTTGGCGTTCGGTTGAACCTTTTTGGCGTAGGCGTCGATCAATTCCTGCTTGCCCATAATGGGCGTGTGCGGGACATGGAAGGCGAAGTAGAGAAAGAAGGGGTCGTTCTTCCATTCATCGACGATCTTCGCGGCCTCTGAGGCGAGGTAGTCGGTGGTGAAATCGCCTTTCTTAAACCCGCCCGCCGGTTTCTGGAGGAAGTAGCCTTTGGCCGCGGGCTTGAGGACCTGGCGGTCGAATCCGTGATCGACAGGATCGTAGCCTTTGGCGCCGGGGTCCTTGCGATTGAGATGCCATTTGCCGACGTGCGCGGTCTTGTAGCCGCCGGCGCCCAGGGCTTCGGCGATCGTGATTTCCTCGTGCTTCAGCCATTTCTGCCACACAGGAAGGTTGAGCTTTGCGAAGGGGCGGTCCTGTCCCGCGATGAAATCCGTGAGGTGAAGGCGCGCGGGATACTTGCCAGTCATGACGGCCGCGCGGCTGGGCGAGCAGACCGTGCAGGCGGAATAGGCGTCGGTGAATTTCATGCCTTCCTTCGCCAGTCGGTCGAGATGGGGCGTCTCGTAGAGATCGCTTCCAAAGCAACGCAGTCCGGTCCAGCCCAGGTCGTCGGCGAAGAAGAAAACGATGTTGGGGCGCGCGGCGGCGGCGGCGTTGAACTGGAACGCCAACGTGGCCGCGCAGATGACGGCGGCGAGAACGCGGCGAAGGGCGGGGAACTGAGTGAGGGTTGCTTTCATGGAATTAATGGCGTGTGGCGTCGGAATCTATCAGGCGGCGGAGGGGGCGCGCAATTCCGATCGCGCTCCTCCGGCGGCTGGTCGGGACGACACAGCCGCGCTCCATTTGCGGACGTTGTGGCGGCAGTCGGTCCCGCGTCAGGCTTTATTCAAATCCGGGGTCTACAGCCCCGAGAATGGCGTTGCCTGTGAGATTTCGATTCGTTTGCCCGGCGTTCAGATCGCCACAGTTTCACGCACGGTGAATCCGTTCTTCTCGTCGCGTTGGATTCGGGCGGCTCGGATTTCGGGATCGTGTTCGAAGATGAGGAGGGAATCGTTGTCGGCGGCCTGGCCGAGGATGGCGGGCTTGGTGCGACGCACTCTCAAGGGATCCTGATCGTAGGCCATGGACCACATGGTCGGCAGGTGGACGGCGAGGGGGCAGAGGTCCGCGAGAAAGGCGGCGCGCTGGCCGCCGGATTCAATCAGCACGATTTGATGTCCCCGGGTGTGTCCGCCGGTGACTTTGAGTGAGATCTCAGAAAGCAATTCTGTGTCGCCATCGACGAGCTCGAGCAGGCCGGCGTGTTCGATGGGTTTAAAATCGTCGGGGAAGTAGGCGCCGGCGAGTTCGGGGAGGTTGGCGTTGGCGTCGTTCCATTCGTCCTTTTGCACGATGTGGCGGGCGTTGGGAAAGGCGGGGCGCAAGTCGCCGTTTTCGTCGCGCACGGTGGCGCCACCCGCATGATCGAAATGCAGGTGGGAAAAGATCACGCAGGTGATCTCTTCGGGAGCGACGCCGATGGCGGCGAGGTTGTCGATGATGGGATTGCCCTCTTCCAGGCTGTGATTGCGTTTTTGTCGGTCGCTGCCCTTCGAGCCGTAGCCGGTGTCGATCAGCGTCTTGCCTTTGGGCGAGCTGATGAGCAGGCAGTTGCAATCCATGGCGATGCGGTTCTGGTCGTCGGGCTCGCAACGACGCAGCCAGAGGAGCTTGGGCACGACGCCAAACATGTTCCCGCCGTCGATGCGCAGTCTGCCGCCGCTGACGATCTGGAGTTCGAGGTCTCCGAAGTTGAGGCTCATGGGAGGAGAAAACCACAGATGGACACAGATGGACACAGATATGAACCGATCAGGATGCGACCGGGTGCAGTTTATTCAGGAATGGAATATCTCAATTCCCCCCCGGCGTTTCGTGTCCGATCCCGACGCCGTTAGGCGTTGCTCCGAATATCTGTGTTTATCTGTGTCCATCCGTGGTTAAGGGCGGCACGTGGATGAGGGGCGTTCGTGTGAAATTCTGCGGCTGGTCGGGACGACACAGCCGCGCTCCAATTATGCCCGCCACTCCGGACTCGACGCTGATCGCTTCGGCTGGCTAGATTCCCGGTCTTTAGCCGAATTTGCGGGCAGCCGTCCGCCGTCCCAGTCCGAGATATGATCAAGAAAGCCATTTCCATTTTAGCCGTTTTATTCATTGGCGCCGCGTCGGTTTCGGCCGCGCAGGTTCTTGTCGAGGCGGAGAGTTTCGAGTCGCATGGCGGCTGGAAGCTGGATACGCAATTCATCGACAACATGGGCTCCCCCTATTTGTTGGCTCATGGCCTTGGGCGTCCCGTCAAAGATGCGACGACGACTGTCGAATTTCCTGCGAGGGGCAAGTATCGGATTTTCGTTCGGACCAAGGATTGGGTGGCGCGCTGGAAGACCTCCGGACAGCCCGGCCGATTTCAACTCCAGGTCGGTGGCACGGCTGTAAAAGAGACCTTTGGCACGAAGGGCGCGGAGTGGCATTGGCATGATGGCGGGACGGTGATGATTGAAAGCACGTCTGTGAAGCTGGCGCTCCACGATCTGACCGGATTTGACGGGCGTTGCGACTCGATCCTTTTTACGACCGACACGGGTTTTGTTCCGCCGAATGACGCGGTCGAATTGAAGGTCTGGCGCAAGCAAGCTCTCGGACTGCCGGACAACCCAGTGACGTCGAAGGAATACGATCTGGTCGTGGTCGGGGGTGGTTATTCGGGGATGGGCGCGGCGCTCTCGGCGGCGCGCATGGGCTGCAAGGTGGCGCTGATTCAAAATCGGCCCGTTCTCGGAGGCAATGGCAGCAGCGAGGTGCGGGTCTGGGCGATGGGCAACATTCGTCGCGGCAAGTATCCGCGCATCGGCGAGATCATCGACGAGATCGCGGACAACGCGAAAAAGTCGCCGGGGACCTACGAGGAATTTGAGGATGCGAAAAAGGAGGCGATTGTTCGAGCGGAGAAGAACATCGATCTGTTTTTGAACCACCACGCAAACGTCGTCGAGATGGACGGCGACAAGATCAAATCGGTCACGGCCTTTGACACGCGGACGGGAGCCGAGCGGAGATTCATCGGCCGGAATTTCGTGGATTGCACCGGGCACGGCACGATTGGGCAATTGGCGGGCGCGAGTTACGACATGTCGGAAACGGGTCGCATGGGCATGAGCAACATGTGGGCGTGGGATGAGACCGACAAAGCCGAATCATACCCCGCCACGCCGTGGGCGCTCGATCTGGAGATGAAGGATTTCCCTTACCCGCGCGATCATCATGGGCAGTGGTTCTGGGAAAGCGGCTTCGACAAGGATGCCATCGGCGACGCGGAGGGCATTCGCGACTGGAATCTGCGCGCGGTTTACGGCGCCTTCAACGCAATGAAAAACCGCGATGGCGCGGAGAAGCACAAGGAAGCGATACTGACCTGGGTGGCCTACATCGGCGGTCCGCGCGAATCGCGTCGGCTGATGGGCGACGTTCTGCTGACCGAGGAGGATATCGTGGCCAAGCGTGATTTTCCGGACGGCTGCGTGCCGAGCACCTGGTCGATCGACCTGCATTATCCGAAGAAACAATATGCGACGAAATTTCCTGACAATCCGTTCATCTCGGTGGCGGTGCACGGCAAGGGCGTGGATCGCTCCTACGGCTACCCGGTTCCCTATCGCTGCTTTTACTCGAAAGACATTCCGAATCTTTTCATGGCGGGTCGAAATATCAGCGTGACGCACGAGGCGCTTGGGACAGTCCGCGTTATGAAGACCTGCGGAATGATGGGGGAGGTCGTAGGCAAAGCGGCGGCAATCTGCGCGAAGGAGAACACCACTCCGCGTGGCGTTTATGAGAAATATTTGCCGACCTTGCTCAAGATGCTCGAACTCCCGGGGTTGGCCCGACGTGAGACATTGAACAGCGAAACGGTCATGCCGAAGACACTACTGCCGATGAGTCCCCTCGGCCCGATGCCAGGCCTGGATCCCGCTAAACTTAAGGGGCTGGTCATCGACGACAAACAGGCGAAGAAGAAGGGCGCCTGGTCGTCGGGCGCGGGACTCAAAGGGTATGTCGCTCACAATTATCTTTATTCCGGAGACGCCGCCGCGGAAGTGCGATTTGAATTTAAGGTGGACAAGACCGGGCTCTATGAAGTGCGCGTCGCGTATCAGAATCACGAGAATCGCGCCGCGGCCGAGCCCATCACCGTGCATTCAGCCCAGGGCGAAAAGACCACGCGGGTGAACATGAAATTGCCGCCGCCGATCGATGGCGGATTTGTCTCGGTAGGAAACTATCGTTTTGAAGCCGGCAAGCTTGGCGCGGTGGTAATCGGCGGCAAGCCGGATCCGAAGGGCACCCTGCACGCGGACGCAGTGCAGATCCTGCCGGTGAAGTGATCGTAGGGCGAAGGCCGTTGGGCGCTTGATAGAAGTCCCGGAGGGACGATCGACAATAGCCCACGGTTTCAACCGTGGGTTTATTGTTCACGTAAGAACCGAGCCCCGAAGGGGCGGCTGAATCGAGTGTGAGATCGTTCAGTCGTCCCTTCGGGACTTGGAACGATTACTCGATAATCCGGCGATAAATCGCCGGGCTATTTTCAGCCGTCCCGTTGGGACTGGGAAGAGACCTGTCAGTAGCCGATCATGACCGACGCGCGCAAAACGAAAATCAGAAAGGTAGGTCTGCACCTCTTCCGCGTTGTCGTCGTCGCGTTGATTCTTTTTCTCATTCACCGGCAGCATCAGGAGTATCGGGCCGCCGCCGCGGTTGAAGGTCTTGCGGGAATCACGCTGGGGCAGGCGCAGGAATTCTTTTCGGATGCGACGGCGATTTCGGATCTGGCCGACGATGGTTCACAGATCGTGACAGGAAAAGACGGCAGGGAGTTGGGCTATGTCTTGCAGACGTCGCCGCAAAGCGACGAGATCATCGGTTACTCCGGCCCGAACAATACCCTGATCGCCTTTGGCGCGGAGGATCGCATTGTCGGCGCCAGGTTGTTGCGCAGCGAAGACACTCGGGATCACGCGGAGCTCGTAATGGAGGATGGAGAATTCCTGCGGTCCTTCGTTGGCATGACCGCGGAGGAAGCGAGTCAATTGGAGGAGGTCGACGGGGTTTCGGGCGCGACCTTGACCAGTCTGGCCGTGGCCGAGGGCGTGGTTCATCGTCTCGGCGGGGCTTCGCGGTCGGGGCGATTTCCGGCAGAGGTTCCGATGGAGAAAGTGACCGCCCTGTTTCCGGAGGCGAAGCGGTTTTCTGCCAGCGAAACTCTGGCGGGATTGCACGAGGCGCTGGATTCGAACGGGGCGGTGATTGGCTACGTGGCTCGGACGACGCCCACGGCGGACAAGGTGATGGGGTATCAAGGGCCGACCGACGCGTTGATCGCGCTGGAGCCGGACGGTCGGACGATTTCAGGATTGGCCGTGAACAAGTCCTACGATAACGAGCCCTACGTCGGCTATGTCGCGGAGGAAGCGTATCACCTGAACTATTTCAATGGCTGGACCTTGGAGCGCCTGGCGGCGACGAATCTCGTGGACGCCGGCGTTGAGGGTGTTTCGGGAGCGACGATGACGAGCGTGGCAATGGCGGAGGGCGTTCAGGCCAGGGCGCGCAAGTTGATCGAGCCGCCGCCGCTTGGAGCGGACGCCGCCGGGAGATCGTGGTCGCCGCGGGGGCGTGACATCGGGACGGTGATCGTGGTGGCGCTGGGGCTGGCGTTGGGTCTGACGAAAGCGCGCGGTTCGCGGCGGGCGCGAGTCGCGTTTCAGCTCGGGCTGATTGGCTACCTGGGATTCGTGAACGGCGACATGGTTTCGCAGGCCCTGCTGGCGGGCTGGGCGCAGAACGGCGTCGCGTGGCGATTCGCGCCCGGGCTGGCCTTGTTGACCGGCGCGGCTCTGCTTGTGCCGATCGTATCGAAGAAGAATGT
>JBLHKZ010000042.1:0-28279 GCA_047618185.1 Limisphaerales bacterium | reverse complement strand
GAATTTTGTCGAGGTACTCTTCCGACCAGTCGGCCTCGGTGGCGTCCTTGATCGCGCCATTGGCGTCGAGCCCGTTCAAGGCTTTTCGCGCCCTGGGGTCCAGGCGCAGTTCGACATCGCGATCGAGGAGCTCTTTGGCCAGCTCGGGCAGTAGGGCGGCGGCGGCCTGGTCGACCAGCAGAGTTTCGATCGCGTTGCAGACGCCGACGCGGTGCAGCTTGGAATTGAGCGTGATCTCGCGGGCCATTTTGGCGTCCGCCTCACCGTCGACATAGACATGGCAGACGCCTTTGTAATGTTTGATGACGGGAACTTTCGAGCATTCGGTGACGGCGCGAATGAGGCTCTCGCCCCCGCGCGGCATGCAGAGGTCGACGCAGTCCACGAGGGAAAGCAATTCGGGCACGGCGGCGCGATCCGTCGTGGGCACGACCTGGATGGCGTGTTCAGGAAATGCCGGGATCGTTGCGAGCGCGGCGTCAACCATGGTCCTGGCGATGATCTGATTCGAATTCAGCGCTTCCTTTCCGCCGCGAAGAATCGTGGCGTTGCCGGATTTGAAACAAAGCCCGGCGGCGTCGGCAGTGACGTTGGGACGGGATTCATAAATAATCACGACCACGCCGATCGGGGTGGATATTTTTCGAAGATTTAACCCATTCGGCCGCGTGCGTTCGTCCAGGGTTCGGCCCACGGGATCGGGCAAATCGGCGACTTCGCGGAGTCCCTGGGCCATGCCTGCGATGCGAGCGTTGGTCAGTTCAAGTCGATCGAGCATGGCCGACGACAGGTTCAGATCGTGACCGTTGGCCATGTCCCGGGCGTTGGCGATCTGGATGTCGGCGGCCGTTGCCTCGATCGCGTCGGCCATCGCGCGCAGGCAGGCGTTCTTTTCGTCGGTCGTGAGCCGGGGCAGCAGTCGAGAGGCTGTCTTGGCCTGTTTGCCCAGCTCGGTCATTTGTTCACGCAAGTCCATTGGAGTTAATTAAGCCAAGACCGGTGAAAGCAAAAGTGAGAAATGGAAAAAGGGTTGTCGGCTGGGACGGAGGCGTCTCAGCCCTCTATTCCGCCAGATGAACAGGGGAATCGTCGCGTTGGAGAATCAGGCGACGAAACTCGGCATTGTTCGCCTCGCCAGGCCCGGAGATGAGCACGCCCGGTTTGACGGTGTGGGGGAGTTGTGAGTGACGGGTCTGCCATCGCTTGCGAACTTCCTGCGTAACGGCGAAACGGTCTTCGATCGGGGCGACGAAGTCGTAGGAAATCTCGCCGTAGCCCGGTTGTTCGCGCAAGGAACGCCAGGCGATGAAACGGACGGCGTCATAGGGATCCAGCAGGGCCTGGCCAAGAAAGGCGGGCAGCCATTCGGTTCCGGAGGCTTCCTGCGCCGGTTTCCAGCCCATGCTCCAGGCGATGAGCGCGCGCTGTCCGGCGTCTCCCTTCAGCAGCCAAAGCGCAGAGGCGGCAATGCTCTGTTGATCCTGATTGAGAGGCGGCTTCTCCAGGTTGAACCACTCGCTCAGGTGGTCCGCGGTCCAGTCGAGCGTCTTGTCGAGGTGGCAAAGGTTGCAGGCGTTGGGTCGTCCGGTCTCGACGCTTTCGCGCGCGGTCGGGACGCTCACCTGATGGCTGCGAATGGACTTGAGGAGTCCGTAGGTGGTGTGGGGCATGTGACAGTTGTAGCAGCGGCTGCCGGACGACCCGGCCAGATGACGCGAATGCGCGGAAATGTCGGAGCTGAATTCGGCGTGACATTGAAGGCAGGCTTGGTCGGAGCGCATGCCGGGTTTCAATTGATCATCGGTCCATTCGGCGAGGGCGCGCGGGTCGTCCGCGGCTTTGTGCATGGCATGGCAGGAAAAGCAGGACATGCGCCGGTCATCCTTTCCGTGGGTAAAACAGGGCGATTCGATGAGGCCATTGTATTCGCGTCCGGAAATGCGGATCATTCCGTCCGACCAGAATCGTTCACGCGCGAAGTCGGGATTTTCGGCAACCAGGCTCCGAATGACGTTGGTGTCGCCCAATTTGGGGAGCAGCGTCGTCCGCTCAAGATCTTCGCCCGGTTGATACGGCAGGCCGTCGCGGGCGTAGGTGTCCGCCTCCCGGCCGGGGCGCGACTGGCGCAAGCTGTGACACTGGCCGCAGACCTGGGAATCGAGCCTGTGGGGGAGTCGGGTCGGATTGATGATTGACGCGTCGTCGTCGTCGGTCAGCCACTGTCCGTAGCGGCGCGCCGGGTTGGCGTTGATGGCGACATGATTCTCAGCCGGGCCGTGGCAGGCTTCACAGGCGATGCTGAACTCGGTCGTTTCGGTGTACATTTCCAGCAGGCCGGTTATCCGGGGCCGGCCGCCGGTGGTGTGACAACTGATGCAGGCAAAATTCCAGCGGCCCCGTTCGGTCGTGGGTTCGGTGTGAGGCGGGGTGAGGAAACAGGCGTCTCGCGGAACCCAGCGTTTTTCGTGATTGAGCCAGATGATGGGAAGTTGTTCCAAAACGCGCGTGGCGCCGCTGGCGAACCAATAAATCTGCATATGATGGGACCCCGTTGTCTGGACAATCTGCCGCTCGACACGGCCGGGATTGTCGGACGCGGGCGCGTCGACCCGGGGCCAATCCGTTTCCACCCAGAACCCGTCGCCGCGACGAAAAAGGCGGTAGCTGTGGCCTTCGGATTCAACTGACACGTTGTCGAAATTTCCCATGACGGATTTCGGTGAAGCGACCTGAGTCATGGTCCGATGAAAAGATCCGTGCCAGCTGTCGTATTCACGGGGATGGCAGGACCTGCAGGAGTCCGATGTCATGTAACCCGCGGCGGCGACTTCGACGGGGCGATCAGGCGGCGTTTCCTCGTGGGGGGGCTCTCCCCGATCAGGGATTGCGTTCCAGCCGATCGTGGCGCCGACGGCGAGCAAGCCCGTCGTCGCAACGAGGAAAATGCCGCGTGCACCCCTTCGCCAGAGCCTGACGAACAGCAGCCCAAATGTTGCCACCAGGACGCCGATTGCGAGTAGAGCTTCCAGATTCATCACGTTGCGCGCACCCAAGGATTCAATGAACGCCGGGGACTTTTAAAGGTAAAAATGGTTTTAAGGTGAGCGGAGTTAAAGGGGGGGATCTCGGCGGCCAACTATTCCGCGAGGTTGATCGGGGAATTATCGCGTCGGTCGATGAGGCGACGAAACTCGGCGTTGTTGACTCGGCCAGGGCCGGTGATCAGCAGCGTTGGTTTCGTGGCGTCGGTGAGTTGGGAATGTGAGGATTGCCAGCGTTTGCGGATATCCTGGGCGATGGCGAAGCGATCCTCGATGGGCGCGACGTAATCGAACGAGAGCTCGTCGTATCCGGATTGGGTCCGCAGTGATCGCCACGCGATGAAGCGAACTGCGTCATAAGGATCGAGCAATGCCTGGCCAAGAAAGGGAGGAAGCCATTCGGTTCCAGAGGCGTCTTGGGCGGGGCTCCAGCCCATGCTCCAGGCGGTCAGGGCTCGCTGTCCGGCGTCGCCCTTGAGCAGCCAAAGGGCGGATGCTGCAATGCTTTTTTGATCCTCTGTAAGCTGCGGTTTTTCGGCGCCGAACCATTCATGAAGATGATCGGCGGTCCAGGCCAGGGTTTTGTCGAGGTGGCAGAGATTGCAGGCATTGGGGCGTCCGGTTTCGATGCTCTCTTGCGCGGAAGGCACGCTGACCTGATGGCTGCGAATGGCTTTGAGCAGGCCGTAGGTGGTGTGCGGCATGTGACAATTGCTGCACTTGCTTCCCGATGAGCCGGCCAGATGCCGGGTATGCGCGGGGATGTCATTTTCATAATCGGCGTGGCATTGCAGACAGGCTTTGTCCGTGCGCATGCCGGGCTTCAATTGATCGTCGGCCCATTCTTCGAGGGATCGCGCGTCGCTGGCTGGTTGATGCATGGCGTGGCAGGAGAAACAGGACATGCGTCGGTCGTCCGTGCCGTCCTTGAAACAGGGCGATTCAATGAGGCCATTGTATTCGCGGCCGGAAATACGAATCATCCCGTCGGACCAGAATCGTGATCGCACGAAGTCCGGCTCGGTCTTCTCCAATTTCCGAATTTCGTTGGTGTGGCGAATGGTGGCGACGAGCATGACTTTCTCGAGATCCTGGCCGGGTTGAAACGGGACGCCTTCGCGAGTGTAAGCCCGCTCGTCTTCGTCGGTGCGCGGTCGTCGCAGGCCATGGCATTGGCCGCAGACCTGGGAATCGAGCCGCGCCGGAAGCTGAACCGGGTTCACGATGGAATCGTCGTCGTCGTCCGCCAGCCATTGTTTGTAGCGGCGCGCGGGATTGCCGTTGATGGCCACGTGATTTTCGGCGGGACCATGGCAGGCTTCACAGGCAATGCCGAATTCGGTGGTCTCGGTGTACATCTCCTGGGGGCTGTTCATCTGCGGACGGCCGCGAGTTGTATGGCAGGCGACGCAGGTCACGTTCCACCGGCCGGGCTCGGTGGAGACGGGAGCATTGGGGGGCATCAGAAAGCAGGCGTTTCGCGGCGTCCATCGCTGCTCGGGTTTCAGCCAGATGATGGGAAGCTGTTCGAGAATGCGGGTCGTGCCGCTGGCGAACCAATAAATCTGCATGTGATGCGAGCCCGTCGTTTGGATAATGTGTCGCTCGATGCGCTCCGGCTTGCTTGGTTTGAGAGCCCCGAATTCGATGCGGTCCATTTCCACCCAGAATTCCTCGCCCTTACGGAACAGGCGATAGCTGTGCCCCTTGGCTTCGAACACCTTGTCGTCAAAGTCTCCAATGACCGTCTCCGGCGAGGCGACCTGGGTCATTTTTCGGTGATAGGAACCATGCCAGGTGTCGTACTGACTGGGGTGGCAGGACTTGCAGGAGTCCGAGGTGATGTAACCCGGCCGGGCGACTTCCTGAGGACGGTCTGGCGGAGGCGTCGGTAGGTTCGCTTCCTGCCGGTCGCGGTAGCCCATGCGGCCGAGGGTCGCGCTCGCAACGAGCCAGATTGCCGTCACCGCGAGCAGCGCGACGCGCAATCCACGACGACGGAAGATCATGGCCAGCAGTCCGAAAACTGCCGCCAGAGCGCCGATCGCAAATAGAGATTCGAGGGTCATCGGTGTGTTCGCGCTCAACAGTTTGATGAACGTCGCGGAGTTTCAATGGGAAAGTGAATCCGCTACGAACGGATCGGGGCTCGATCACGGAGCCGAGGCGTCGGAGCTGATGGCGACGGCGCCGGTTCGATTCGGACCTCGAAAGAAGCCCGCGCCGGTCCGCTGTTTCTGCAACAAGGCGCCTTGTATCGAAGCTGTCTTTCCAGTCGTCGGATGAATGAATGATCCGCTGAAAAGGCCGGTTGAACCGTTCAGGCGAAGCTTGCATTTAAGCGGCGTTTGATCGGGAAACAGGACGCGATTGTTGCCCTCGATTGAGATCGTATTGATGAAGGTTTTCTCGCCAAAACCATCGCCGCGCAGAGCGAGGATGCCGCTGTCGGCGGAGAGGATGGGTTTGCCGCGGGGCGGGGGCGCGTAGCGGGAGCCGATCACGGAAAGTTGGGCGGTGAATCCGCCGGCCAGTTTCGGATCGGACGCGCCCGGCGGCCGAATCCAGGTCAGTTGCCCGAAGAGATCGCCGAAGGGCCGATCCTTGAATCGAATCCACCCGACGACGCAGCCAGCGTCCCGATAGAGCGGGACATAAAGCGACCAGACTCCCGTCGGGGAAACGTGGGCCTTTTGCTCGATCGCGGCGCCGTCGCCCAGGAGGCCTTCGAACCGAATGACGCCTTTCTCGTCGACGACGAGAGTTCCGAATCCATCGCCAAAGTACAGGGCAGCGTCTTTGGCTTCGCCCGTCATCGTCAGGGTGTAGCGTCCGGCCTCGGGCGCCCGGCGGGACTTGCCGTCGTAGACTCGCCGGTCGGCCAGGATGTCGGATGTGTTGACGCCATTGGACACGGTGCCGGTGAGGACATCCGGCTTGTTCTTGAAATCAATTTTGAGACTGACGCTCAGGGGCTTGTCTTTTCCGCGGGCGATTCGCTGTGTCGCGGCTCCGGACTTGTCAAATGTTCCGCGCAGCGAATGGGAGCGTCCGCCGAGTTGGATGCCTCCTTGATAGGCGCCGTCTTCGTCGACGCGGACCGAAATGAAACCGATCGTGTCGTGGAAAATGACCGCGGTGGAGTGAATGAGTCCATTGTAATCGCCGGCTCCCGACGTCGGCGGCCGCGGCGTGAAGACGGCCACAAGGCGAATGCCTGCTTCCATCTTGAACGTGATATCGGGACTGGCGGCCTTGATGGAGCCGCGCCATTCGGCGAAGTCATGGCCCGCGGCTGGTTTGGCGATGACTCTGACCTTTTCGCCAATCTCAAGCTTCTTGCCGTCGAGCGCGGGCGAAACGGAACCGGCGCCTTCGATGGCGACGACGAGTCTGGCGAGCGGTCGATAAGTCACCCGCCGTTCCTCGATGGCTGAGCGATTTCCCGCGGCGTCAACGGCTACCGCGGTGATGACGTTCTTGCCGAGCTTGAGAGGGACGGTCGCGATCCAGCGCTCCGTTCCCATCGCGGCGGTAGGAGGCTCCGCTCCCGCGCGAATCTCGACTTTCGCGACGCCCACGTTGTCTTTGGCAGTTCCTCGAATAATGTAGGAAGCCTCCCGGGATTCGATCTTGGGACGAGGCCCCGGAGAAGCGATCTCCACGGACGGACGAACGTTGTCCGCTTTGGGACGCGGCTTGTTGGGCGTCGGTTTTGCGGGCGGCTTGTTCGAGTCCGCGGCCATCTTTGGTTTCCTGGGGGCGGGGCGCGTGACGACTGTCGGCGCTTTGGGAACCGCCGGGTTCCGATCTCTGACTGTGATTGATACGGCGGGCGATTGAGCGGTCTTGCCGGAGGTGAATTTGGCTCGCGCGCGATAGCTGAAAACCCCTGCTGAAATATTTGTTTGAATCAGTGTGAAGGGAGCGCTCGAGGCCTCGCCCACTTTGTTGGTTCCTTGAAAGAATTCCACTTGCTCGATGTCTGCATCGCCCGCGCCGGGACTGGCGAAAAGCCGGATGATGGCAGGCGGGGTTAATTGGATGCTGTCGTCGAGATGAATCAGTTGAAGTCGAGCGGCGGTCGTTTGCCGGGTGTCGACCTTGCCAGCGTGCTGGGCGTCGCCGCGAAACATCGGCCAGGATGTCTGTGCAAGTCCCAGCGATGAGCATTTGACGGCGTAGAGTTTCTTGTCCCAGGACCCGAAGTAGACGACGCCGTTGGCATCGATCACGGGCGAGGCGGTGATGGCTCCTTCGGTGGAGATTTTCCAGCGCCCCTGTCCATTGCCGCTGACCGCGTGAAAGGTGTCGTCGTAGGAGCCGAAATAGACGACGCCATCGGCTCCAACTGCTGGCGATGATCTCACTTCGCCGCTCGTCGGATAGGTCCATCGCAAGTTGCCCTCCGGGCTGACCGCATGGAGTTTTCCGTCATCGGAGCCGATATAGATCGCGCCGCCCAGGCCGATCGCCGGCGATGAGCGGATGGAGTTTCCCGTTTCATATTCCCACTTGCTTGAGCCGTCGGGATGTATGGCATGGAGCTTTCCGCCGAAAGAGCCGAAGTAGAGTGTCTCGTCCGATCCGAGAGCGGGCGAGGAATTGATCTTGTCGCCGGCGGTGAACGCCCATTCGACTGATCCGTCTGGTTTCACGGCGTAGAATTTTCCGTCCTGGCACCCGAAACAGATCAGGCCCTGAGCGTTAACCAATGGCGACGAAACGAGATTGCCGCCGGCGTTGAAATCCCATTTCTTGGAGCCGGCGGGATGGATGGCGCAAAGTCGATTGAAGGCGGTCGCGACGTATATTTCACCGCCCGCGCCCAACGCCGGAGTCGCCGCGATGGCGCTTCCCGGGGCGATTAGCCATTTGATTCGCCCTTCCGGAGTGATCGCGTAGAGCATCTTGTCGAGCGAGGCGATGTAGATGGTTCCGTCCTTCGCGACGACCGGTGAGGAGGGGATGTTAGCCAAGGTTCGAAACTCCCACTTCTTGGAGCCGTCCGGATTCAAGGCGTAGAGCCTGCCGTCGTGGCTGCCGAAGTAGATCGTCCCGTCGGGAGCCAGGGCCGGCGAAGATTGGATGACGTCGCCGGTTTCGAAAGTCCAAAGCACGGTCCCGGGCGATTGAGCCCAACTGAAGGAGTAAGCGGCCAACCACAGACAGACGGCCCAGAGACGAAGTTTCAGTTTTGGGAAATTCAACATGCCCAAGCGTTAAATAGGCGCTGCATTCAGGGAATTCAATCGCGGGGATTTCGATCCAGTTTAGGAACGCGAGATCCAGACCAGGGTTTCGACGGGCACGAGATCGAACAGGGGGATCAAATCATCTGCGGCCATGTGGACGCAGCCGATTGAGGCCGGGCGTCCCAGTGTGGATTCGTCGCCCACGCCGTGGATGTAGATATAGCGGGAATGCGAGTCGACGTCGCCGCCCAGATTGAATCCGCGCTCGACGCCGGCGAGCCAGAGAATGCGGTGGGCGATCGGAGCGTCGGGCTCTTCCTCCGAGAGCATCCCCACTGGCTTTCGTTCGCGGAAAAACGTCCCGACTGGCGCGAAGGCTCCGATCTTTTCGGCGATACGGTGAAGCCCGAGCGGGGTTTCCTGGGAATCGACTTTCTGCCCGGTTCCAAACCGTGAGGTCGAAATCACGTACTCGCGTTGGTGCCAGTAATCCCTGGTCTGAAAGCCGTTGAGCGACTTTGAGGACAGGCGAAAGTGGGAAAGTCTCTGACGCTCGACGCTCACGGTGAGGATGTGCTCGGTCGGTCGCACCAGGCGGCGATTGCAGGTGCGCAGGGCGTTTTCAGGCAAGCGTGGTTTGCGTTGCAGCGCGATGTCGGTCGGGTTTCTCAAGGGGGGTGTTGGAGGTTGGAATTCAGGCGCTCAAGCAGCGGGGCTGACGAGCTCCTTGAACAGGATTTTGGAATTGCGTCCGGTTTGCTGGTGTTGCTCCCGGCGTTCCTGAGGCAGGTCGTCGGACGAGCCTTCGACGAATCCGTGTTTCGTAAAAAAACTGAATGTTTGCGCCGAAACCGTGATGAGTCGCGCCAATCCCATTTGTCGCGCGGCGCTCTCCACGAATTGCACCATCTTGGAGCCGATCCCTTGATTCTCGTGTGAGGGATTGACGCAGAGAAAGGCGAGTTCGCCGGTTGTTCCGTCGGCGTAGACATGCAGCGCGACGCAGGCGATCGGATTCTTATCGATCTCGTAAATAGAGTAATCCGCGCGGTCGGCCTCGATCTGGGAGCGAGTGCGCTTGACCAGTTCCTGGCTCTTAACTGAAGCCTTGGTCAGGTTGAGGATGCTGCGAATGTCTTTCTTCTTCGCGCGGCGAATCGCGCGATACTCGTTCGCGAAGATCAACGTGCCGATGCCTTCATTGGAAAAGACTTCGGTGAGCAGGCCTTCATTGATGTAGCCGTTGATGATGTGCGCGCGGGGGATGCCGTTCTTGCAGGCCAACGCGGATTGGGCGGCCTTGGAAATTAAATCGGGTTCGATGCCGTTGTCGTTCTCGGCGAGAATGGATTCCAAATCCGAGGCCTGAACTTGCCGCATCAATTCCCCATGGCGGATAAGCCCGTCGCGGGTCGTGATATAGATCAGTTTGACTGCTCCGATAGCCTCGGCGACAGCGCGCGCGGCGGTGTCGGAATTTAGACGAAATGTAGCGCCGGCGCCGTCGAATCCCAGCGGAGGAATCACGGGCACAATGCCTTCGTCGAGCAATTTGGTGAGCAACTCAACGTCGATTCGCTCCACCTTGCCGGTCTGCTGCTGGTTGACGCCGCCGATGATGCCAACCGGATGGGCGGTGACGGCGTTGCACCAGGCCGCGCGGAGATCGTGGACCGAAAGCTTCTCAAGAATATCGTGCGTGAGCCGGTTGGCGGCGGAAACGGCGAGTCGCATCGTCGCGTCGTCGGTGACGCCGTCGCCGCTGAGATTGGAGGGCTCCAGTGATTGCTCGGCGGCGAGTGTCTTGATCTGCGCCGAGGCGCCGTGGGCGAGAATGACCCGGATGTTCAACGAACGAAGGACCGCGATATCCAAAAGGATATTGGCAAAGTTCTCGTCCGCCACGATCGCGCCGTCGACGCTGATGACAAACGTCTTGAGGCGAAATCGAGGAATGTAGCGCAGGATGCCGCGTAGATCCGTTGGTTTCATGTTGATTGACCGTGAACAGTTCAGCGCACGGCAGCCAGAACAAGTAGGCGCTTTCTCCATTGTTTCCAATCTCAAAGTCGACGATTGCCGCCAACGGCCGCAGTTCGGTTTTAGGGAAACAGGGCCGAAACGAACAAAATGGGACACCCATCGATCCGCTCTCCCCTCGGATGCGGCGAGCGGGTCGATGCAGCAGCCGTCACCTGACTGGCGGCGGCCGGGGCGAAGACAATCTGCGGGGGAGGGAACAGAGAAGGGAAATCTTTGATTGTTGACCCGTTCGTGGTCTTTCACCGGGCACGCGGTTCATGGGTTTTGTGGTGATTAGAATGATGTTCCAGAACTGAAACGCGAATAATGCGGCACGTTAAGGTTAATGTGACTGTCGTTGTTAGATGTTTCATGCTGATTTGAAAGCATTTTGAAAGAATGTGGGTTTTCGGGAAGATTTCGTCCAAGGACGGGTGAATTGAATCGTCTACCACTGAAAAACGGGCCATTTCGGGGTCTATGTGTCCATCTATTGTGGATTGTGAATAACTTACCACACTATCTTGTGGTTTTAGGCTTTACTCAGGAGGGCCTTTGGATTTTCCTCCTCCACGGCCATGTATTTAAAAAATCTGACAGCTTTGGGGTTCAAGTCCTTCGCGGATAAAATCACGATGGATTTCAAACAGGGTATCACGTCTATCGTGGGGCCTAACGGGTGCGGCAAGTCAAACGTGGCGGACGCGATACGCTGGGTGCTGGGCGAGCAATCGGCCAAGGCGCTTCGCGGGAGCGGCATGCAAGACGTGATTTTTTCGGGCACGGACAAGCGCAAAGCGCTCGGCATGGCAGAAGTGTCGCTGACGCTTGGCGACATCGACGGGGAGCACCTGAAGGCGGCAGGCGTCGAGATCGACTATAACGAAGTGACCGTCACGCGGCGTGTCTTTCGCGATGGCGGCAGCGAGTATTTCATCAACAAGACCCCGTGTCGTTTGCGTGACATTCAGCAGCTTTTCATGGGCACGGGCGTTGGCCGTACCAGCTACAGCATCATGGCGCAGGGCAACATTACTCAAATCCTGTCGAGCAAGCCGGAAGATCGGCGGATGATTTTTGAAGAAGCCGCGGGGATCACGAAGTTCAAGGTTCAGAAACGGGAGTCCTTGCGGAAGCTGGAGCACACGGATCGAAACCTGGAGCGTGTGTCGGATTTGATCCGCGAAGTGAAACGGCAGATCGGCTCGTTGCAACGGCAGGCGGGCAAGGCAAAGCGCTTCCAAAAATTTCAGATTGAGCTTCAGCATCTCGACACGCAGCTGGCGCGCCATCGCTTTGACGTGCTTCAGGGCGAGATCTACCAGAAGAAGACGGAAGTGGAGAAACTGCGGGAGGAAATTGAGTCGAGTTCCGGCGGCGTGTTGAAGGCGGAGAACGAGATCTCGCAATTGCGCGAGCGGCTGATGGCGTTGGAGCAGGAGATTGGCCGCACGCAGCAGCGGGGCATGGAGCTGAAGGCCGAAGCAGACCAGAGCGAGGAGCGCATTCGATACAATCAGGAGCGCATGCAGGAGCTGGAATCCCAGAACAAGCAGGCGCTGGAGGAAATTACCCGTTCCGAAGATCGACGGCTGGCGTCCGAAGAGGAGTTGGCGTCGGTCAATGAGCGCCTGGAGGGCGCGAACGCGGAACTCGGACAACATCGAATCGCGCTGGAATCAAGACGCGAAGGCGTGGGAAAGATTGAGGCCGATATCCAGAGGCGGCTGGAGGAACTGCGCACGGCGCAGGCGCAGAGTTTTACGGCGGCGCAGGAGCTGACCCGCGTGCGCAATGAGATCAACGCCCTCGACCTGCAGATGCGCGGCAACGTCGTGCGGCACGAGAAACTTTCGTCGGAGAAGATCCAGCTGGAGGAGGAACGCACGCGACTGGAGGAGCGATTGAATGAGTTCTCGGCCAATGTGGAGGCGGAGAAGCAGAATGTGGCCAACAGTCGCGGCACGGTGGAACAACGCCAGACTCGGCTGCGGGAGCTTCAGGAGGAGCTGAATGTCGCGACCGGCGAGCTCGACGTCTTGACGCGTCGCCAGGCGGAGCTCAAATCCCGACTCAATGTCCTGGAGCAGCTTCAGGAATCGCACGAAGGATTCGGCGAAGGCGCGCTTGCGGCATTGAAGCAAAGCGAATCCGTGCTCGGCACCTTGGCGGACAAGATTTCCGTCCCGGATCAATACGTGCAGGCGATTGAAACCGCATTGGGCGCCAATCTTCAGTTGATTCTGACCGACCGCTCCGAATCGGCGCGCGCGATCATCGCGGACCTCACGGAGAAGAAAGACGGCCGCGCCAGTATCGCTTCCCTGGATTTGAGGATGACTGCGGATTCTGCATCACAAACCTTTGTTTCGCCGAACGGTTTTGTTCCGGTGGACGAGGGCGGCGCGAAGCCGATCGCCGCCTTGAGCGTCGTCGAAGTCGACGAGGCGAGCTCGACTCTGCTCAAGAGTTTGCTCGGACGAACCTACATTGTTCCGAATCTTGCCGCCGCGACCGAGTTCTGGAATCAGAAGCCGGGCGAACGCGATTTTGTCACTCTCGATGGCGAGCTGCTCGATCGGCACGGGGTGTTTACCGGCGGCACGAAGAATGGCAACGGCGGCGCGATGTCGTCCTTGTTGGCTCGCAAGAATCAGATCGAACAATTGCGGGTGCAATTGACGGAACTGCAGGGACAGGTGGATGTCGCCAGTCGGGCCAAGGGCGCCTTGCAGAGCGAGCAGACGCAGCTGCAGGCGGGGTTGCAGGAAGCACAGAGCCAGCTGCGCAAGCAGGAGGTGGAGATCGCGACTCGTGAAGGGGAGTACAACGTCCTGCAAAATTCCCTACGCGTGCTGCATCAGAAGATCGACACCGTGGTCTACGAGATTCAAAGCCTTGGCGAGCAGGATCGCGAAGGCAAAGACAAGCGCGAGGCGTTGGCGGCAAACATTTCCGAACTGGAGAAACGAGACGAAGAATTGCAGGGCTCGGTGCAGGGATTGAACACCGGTCTCGACGAATTTCGTCAGGGCCGCGACGCCGCCAATGGCGAGCTGACCGAGGCCAAAGTCGAGCTGGCGACCAAGGAGGAGAAATGCGCCTCCCTGCGGAATCAACAACGGCCGCTGGAGGTCCGTATTGCCGAGATGAAGCAACTGGCCGAACAACGGCGCAGTGAGATTGCATCCTTTTCCGAGCGCGCAACCCGGTCGGAGGCTGAGATCGCGACGGCGCGGCAGAAGATTGAATCGTTGCGCCATGAGCGTGAGCAGATCGCCGAAACGCTGAAGGGCAAAGCGACCGAACGCACGGCGCTGGAGGGCGAGATTGAAATGCGCGAGGAAGGGCTTCGGACGGGCCGTCGGGCTTTGGAGGCGAACCAGGAGAAACGCGGCGCGTTGGATGTCGAGCTGGCCGAGAAGAACATGACTGTCCAAAATCTGAACGAGCGCGTACAGCAGAAGTATCAGATTAATCTGGAAGACGTGCGCGGCGAATGCATCACCATCACCTGGGCGGACGAGGGGCAGGCCAAGGTGGAAACCGTTCTGCCCGATGAACTGGAGTCTCAGGGTTTGAGCACCAACTGGGAAGACGTCGCGAAGCAGGTGAATCTCCTGCAGGAAAAACTCGATGGCATGGGGCCGGTGAATCTGGTGGCGATCGAGGAATATGAGGAGACCGAGCAGCGCTACGAATTTCTGACGAACCAGCACGACGATCTGGTCTCGGCCAAGACTGAGTTGATGGAAGTTATTTCCCGCATCAACGTCCAGACCAAACAGATGTTCACCGAGACCTTCGATAAGATTCGCGAGAATTTTAAGGAGATGTTCACCGAGATCTTCAATGGAGGCAAAGCCGACCTGATTCTCGTCGACAAGGAGAACGTGCTCGAGAGCGGCATCGACATCGTCGCACGACCTCCGGGTAAGAAGCTGCAGGGCATTTCACTGCTCTCCGGCGGCGAGCAGACGATGACTGCTGTGGCCTTGCTGTTCGCGATCTATCAGGTGAAGCCGAGCCCGTTCTGCGTGCTGGACGAGCTGGACGCCCCGCTCGACGAGTCGAACATCAATCGCTTCATCGGCATCCTGAAACGCTTTCTCGACCACTCGCAATTCATCATCATCACGCACAACAAGCGCACCATCGGCATCGCCGACGTGCTTTACGGCGTGACGATGCAGGAACGCGGCGTGAGCAAGATTGTCAGCGTGAAATTTCACAAGACTGACGATGATTCTCCGCACGAACGACCATTGGTTCCGCCTGCGAATGGCAAGGACGTTGAGGAAGAGGAGAACGAGGAACACAACAAGGGCGACACGCTGGAGATCACCGTGGCCGAGTAGGGGAAGTGCGGCTCACTCCCTCGCCTGACTGTCGCGGATCTTGCGAGCTCTCGTTCTAATGGTCCAATAATGGTCCAATAGGAGATCCCCCGGCTCTGCCGGGGAGGCTCTCAAAGTTTGACTTTTACGGCAGTCCCTCATCGTGGTTCTTTTCCGGGGAGCGCGCGCGCGCCGTGTGCTCTCATTGGCGCCTCGCCGATGAGCTATGGCGTGTAACGGCTTGGATTTCACGCGGCTCGACCGCAGGGCCCGGAGAATTCGGCGGGGGCGCCAAATCCAACACGCGGGGGCGCGTGTGCTCCCCGGAGTATGCTTGGCCTTTGGGTAACTGTGGACTTTGCGGGCAGCTTGAGCCGGAAGGCAGTCAGCCGGTTTGAGCGGCTCACTCCCTCGCCTGACTGTCGCGGATCTTGCGAGCTCTCGTTCTAAGCCCTTTGTTCGCGCCGTGCCTGATCAACCATTTGATGTCCTGAGCGGTTGCATCCTTTGACGCCAGAAGCGCTTCATGCATGAACTTGTCATTCGACGCCCTGATTCTTGATCTCGGAGATCCCCTCCGAGAGCGGTGTCTTCGTCCAGCCCCAGGATTTTCTGAATATCCGTATCCGTAAAATGCTCTTTCTTCGCCAGGAACTCTACGAAAGCGCCGAATCGATAATGTTCGGGATTCTTGTCATCAGATTTACAATATTTCTCCCACTGTTGTTTCAGGGTGTCATCGTTGATCACTCCAAGATTTATCCAACGGTCTGTGTATCCCAGTAGTGAAATTATCTCGGAGGTTTCCATCTTGGAATGGGCCGAAGGTGCGGTCAGCAAAACACAATCTGTTGATGCGCCTATTGTCGGTCTAGTTCAAGAACCGGAAGTCGACGCAGGCGAAGAGGGATTGGCAGAGGTCGGTGAGGTTGGCGAGTTGGTCCTCGGAGTTTTCATCGCCGAGGAATTCGGTCGCGAGGCGCAGTTCCTCGGCGGTCGGAGATCGGCTCAGCGTCTGGCGGTAAGCTTCTTTGATGCGCGCGGCCGTCGTCGCGGAGTCTGAGCGGATGATGCGTTTTGCGGCGGCTTCGGCGCGCTCGCGGACGAAGGGGCTGTTCATCAGGTAGAGGGCTTGTGTCGCGACGGCGCTGTTTCCGCGCTTGCCGGCGACGAGGTTTGGATTTGCGAAATCGAAAACGTTGAAGATGTCTTCCAGGTTGTTGCGAAAGACGGGCGAGTAGAGGCTGCGTCGCTTGCCCGTGAAGGTGTAGTCGAATTCCGATCGGAGATCGCCGGGGATGGTTTTGCCTCCGACGGTGGCGTTGAGTTCGCCGCTGACGAAAAGCATTGAGTCGCGAATGGCCTCGGCGTCGAGGCGTTTGGTGAGGGCGTGGCTGAGAAGGAAGTTGTTTGGGTCTTTGTCGGCGGGATTCGTTGAATTAGCGCTGCTGGAGATTTGGTAGACCCGCGAGAGCATGACCCGCTTGATTGCCTGTTTCACGGACCAGCCATTGTCCATGAAATCGACCGCGAGCCAGTCGAGCAGCTCGGGATGGGTGGGAGCCATGCCGGCGGCGCCGAAATTGTCCGGCGTGCTCACCAGTCCGCGGCCGAGAAGGTGATGCCAGATGCGATTGACCATGACACGGGCGGTGAGGGGATTCTCGCGGCTGGCGATCCAGTCGGCGAATTCGAGTCGACCGCTGGATTTCTCGGCGATCTTGGGCGGCGCGTCCTTTTGCCAGGCGACGGAGAGGAATCCACGAGGGATCTGCGGTCCGAGCTTGTGGATGTTTCCGCGCACGGCGAGGAAGTAGTCGCCGGCGTCTTCGGCTTCTTTCATGGCCATGGCTTGCGCGCGGGGCGGGAGCTTGTAGCGCTTCATCCGGGCGACCTGAGCGTCGAGATCCTCGCGCTCGCGGCGTTTGGCCAACAATTGTTTCCGGACCTTCTCAAGTTCCGCCAACTTGATCTCGCGTTCTTTGAGCTCATCGATGGAAATGAACTGCACGGCGTCGGCGATGACATACTTGCCCTCCGTGCCTTCATTGGAAATGGTGACTGACGCGAGGGCGTCTTTTTCAAAGCGAAACTTGCCGAGCGTGCGGAACAGTTTGTCGTGCGCGGGGAGCTCCTGTTCGTTGATGCGAAGGGTGGTCTCTCCGTCGGCGTGGCGGATGGTGATCGGGGCGTTGGTCGCGCGTCGGATGTTGTAGCAGTGCGACATCCGGACTTCATACATTCCGGACTTGGGTAGCTTGGTTTCGAAGATGATCTGCTTCTCGCCCTTGCCGTCCTTCATGTCGTGGATGTAGCTGTAGCCGACGTAGGGCGGGGTATGAGTGGACTGCTGCCACTGGCCGATGACGCGCGCCTGGGTGTCGTCGATGACGACGCCGGGGAGGACGTCGGGATCGGGGACGATGAAGGGGACGAGTTCCGGATTGTCGACCTCGCCGGTTGGGTGGGTGTTGGCCAGAACGTTGGGGCGAGGCTTGGGAGGTTTAGTCGTCAGGGGGATGAACTGAACAGCGTCGGCGATCACCACGCCATCGGCTTTGTGATTGGATACCTGGACGTAGCCGCGCTTGCCGGCGGCGAGGGTGAATTGTCCGAGGGAGTGCCAGAGCCCGTCGATCGCCGGCTCCTTCTTCTGATTCACCGTGACAATCTTTTCGCCGTCTTCTGAAACGATGGTGATGGTCGTGTTGGAAGCGCGATTGCCGCTGTAGGCCCATGATACGCGAATTTCATAGATTCCCGGTTCAGAAATTTTGGGCGTGAAGCGAGCGTGTTTGTGCCCGCGAAATTGTTGGGCGTCGTGGATATAGTTTT
This sequence comes from Limisphaerales bacterium, assembly GCA_047618185.1. Taxonomy (GTDB): domain Bacteria; phylum Verrucomicrobiota; class Verrucomicrobiia; order Limisphaerales; family JAYPEY01; genus JAYPEY01. The sequence goes on along the minus strand of JBLHKZ010000042.1, from coordinate 10,849 downwards.
CGCCCACCCATTTGCCGGTCGAGTTTGAGGACGTCCAATCGCCCTTAAGTTCGGCGTCCTTGTCATCGATCACGATGCCTTCGTGGGACGTTGTTTGTGTCTTGGGAGACGCCGCCGCTTTCAGTGTGTTGAATTTCTTTTCGATCTTTTTGAACTCGGCCTTCACTTTGGTGAGCGCTTGATTAGTTTTGTCGAGGACGGCGTATTTTTCCTCAATGTCCGGGGCCATGGGCAGGAAGCGCCTCTCCCAGCCAGAGACGTTGCCGGGAACCAATGAGTCGGAGCTGCGGAAAATACCGGCCAGGGCGTAGTAGTCGCTCGCCGGAATGGGATCGAACTTGTGGTCGTGACAACGGGCACAGCCGATGGTCATGCCGAGCATCGACTTGCCGACCGTGGTCATTTGCTCGTCGACGACTTCCATGCGGAGCAGTTCCTTGTCCTGGAGTTCGTAATTGATGGGGCCGAGCAGGAGGAAGCCAGTGGCGATAATCTGTTCGGCGCGCGTCTCCAGGGAATCGGAGGAAAGCAGGTCGCCGGCGATCTGTTCGCGCACGAACTGGGTGTAGGGCTTGTCTTGGTTGAAGGCGTTTACGACGTAATCGCGGTAGCGCCAGGCGTTGGGGAAAATGAGCGCCCGGCCGCCGCCGCTGGATTCGGCGAAGCGCGCGATATCCAGCCAGCGTCGCCCCCAGCGTTCGCCGAAGTGCGGAGAGCTAAGGAGGTTATCGATGACCTTCTCGAAGGCGTTGGCGGAGGTGTCGTTCAGAAAGGCGTCGATCTCTTCCGGGCGGGGAGGTATGCCGACGAGGTCGAAATAGGCGCGGCGAATGAGCGTTTCGCGATCCGCGTCGCTGGCGGGAATCAGACCTTCCTGCTCTTGTTTCGCCAGGATGAAATGATCGACTTCGGTTTGCGGCCAATTGGCATTCTTCAGTTTGGGCAGGGGATGTTTGACCGGCGGTTTGAACGACCAGAATTCCCGGCCTTTCTTAAGATCGATGCCGGAGCCTTCGGCGACTTCGACCGATTCCATCCGCGGATCGGGCGCGCCCGATTCAATCCACTTCTTGAGGGCCTCGATTTCAAGGTCGTCGAGTTTGCCCTTGGGCGGCATTTGCAGATCATTGTCGTCATAGCTGACGGCTTGGAAAAGCAGGCTCTTTTCAGAATTGCCGGGAACGATCGCGGGTCCGGAATCGCCGCCGAGTTTCCAGCCAGCCTGAGTGTCGAGCCGAAGGCCGCCTTTGATCTTCTCCTCGGCGGAATGACATTCGTAGCAGCGTTTGATCAGCAGGGGGCGAATCTTGCTCTCGAAGAACGAGGTGTCCTCGCGGGCGTAGGCGCCGGTTGCGGTTAGCATCAGGGCAAGCAGGATTGCGAGCGGCGTCGGGAATACGGATTGGATTCGCGCTTTCTTCATTTGATCAAAAATCTATAGTCTTCGGTGCGACTCCGAAATTCAATGCCGAATCCCATGAAGACAAGCTCACGCACGATATTCCTTTCCGCCTTATTCGCCCTCGTTGCCCCCGCATTTCTTGCGCAGTCGGCCCAACGCAGCGACGAACCACGACCGTTGTACATCGAGGGCTACAGCGGGCGGATCAGTTACGCGCCGGGCGAGGAGTTGGTTTTGCACACCTCGACAAGCGGGGCGAAATACTCGGTCGAGATAGTGCGTTACGGCGGCAAGCAGGAGGTCGTCTACTCGAAAAAGAACATTCCGGGAGCGGAGCATGCCATTCCCGAGAACGCTTCGTCGCACGGTTGCAAATGGCCCGTGAGTTTCAAGATGAAGGTTCCGACGACCTGGAAAAGCGGCTACTACGAGGCGCTGTTCAAGGTGGAGGATCGCGGTGGGAAATTTGTGCAACGGAATCGTCGCACGGCGGAGAGCCGCTGTTATTTCGTCTTGCGACCCGCGGAGCCCGGCAAGGACACGAAGATCCTGATCCAACTCGCGGTAAACACCTACAACGCCTACAACAATTGGGGTGGCTCCAGCCTCTATGGCTATCACGGTCGAAACAATCTTCAGGGGCATCGGGTTTCGTTCGATCGTCCGTCGGGCAGCCTGTTCAGCCGATGGGAGCTCCCCTTCGTGGAATGGGCGGAGCGGGCGGGCTACACCCTCGATTACGCGTCGAACATGGATCTCGAACAGCGTCCCGAAATTCTGAAGAACTACCGGCTCGTTCTCAGCGTGGGACACGACGAATACTGGTCGGCGCCGATGCGGGACAGTTTGGAGAAGTTTATTGCCGATGGCGGCAACGCGGCCTTCTTCAGCGGCAATTCGGTTTGTTGGCAGGTCCGTTGGGAAGGGGGCGATCGCGCGTTGACCTGTTGGAAGCAGTGGCACAATCAGGACCCGGTTTACCCCACGGACGACCGAAGTCTGCTTTCATCCTTGTGGAGCCATCATCTGATCAATCGGCCGGAGAATACGATGACCGGCGTGGGTTTCCTGCACGGCGGCTACCACAAGAGCCATGGTCAGTTCATGGACGGCAAAGGCTCGTATACTGTGCATCGTCCGGATCACTGGGTGTACGCGGGGACGGATCTGAAACGCGGCGATGAATTTGGGGGCAAGAACACGATCGTGGGCTACGAGTGCGACGGCTGTGAGATCGAGTGGAAGGACGGGCTGCCATTCCCGACAAACAAGGATGGAACACCCAAGTCGTTTACGATTCTGGGAACCTGCCCGGCGAAGTGGGCGCCGGGCGATAGCATTTGGTATGAAAAATGGCCGGGGCCGGATCATACGGGCAACGCGGTCCTGGGCGTCTATACTCAGGGCGGCACGGTCTTTACCTGCGGGAGCACTGACTGGGCGCATGGGCTGAAAGGCAAGGATCCCGCCGTTGTTCAGATCACGAGGAATGTTCTGGATCGGTTGTCGAAATAGGAGATCCAAGAAGCAGGCATTCGCTATATCTAATCCGACATCCTTTTTTGTGTTTTTTGCGCCCTCTTTGCGGCTAAATCGTCTCATGAGAAAATCAGGGAATCAGAATGATCGAACGGCCGATCGGATCACGAAGGCCGTTGAGGCTCCGTTCAATGCGGCCAAGCGAGGTCCGTTTTTCAGACAAGCTTTGTTTGCGTTGATCCTGCTGGTTCTGAGCTCCGGTCCCCTGGTCGCGGCGGCCGAGCCGTCGGCGCTCGAACAGGCGGCGGCAGTGGGCGATCTGGAGAAGATCGAGAAGTTGATTGCAGGCGGAGCGGACGTGAACGCGAAGACCAGTTTTGGCGGCACTGCGTTGCACCTGGCGATGGTGCGTGGACACGCGCAGGCGGTTGAGTTGCTGAAGGCAAAGGGGGCCGATCCGTCGGTTCCCATGCCGCAGCCGGAAGCGATTCTTGAAGCTCAGTTGAAGGATGTGGGGCTTTCAGACTCGCCTGGTTTGGCCGTGCTGGTTTCGCGCAACGGGAAGATTCTATTACGAAAGGCGGCGGGGCAGGCGGATGTAGAGAATAAGGTTCCCGTGACGCTGAAAACGAAATTCCGAATCGGATCGGTGACCAAACAGTTTGCGGCGGCGGCCATTCTGAAATTACAGGAACAAGGCAAGCTGTCCGTGAAGGACAAGCTTACGAAATTTTTTCCCGACTACCCGCGCGGCGATGAAGTGACCGTGCATCACCTGCTGACGCACACCTCCGGAATCAAGAGCTTCACGTCGAAGCCGGACTTCTTCGCGACGGTCAACACGCGCATCAAGTCCAACGACATGGTCGATTCCTTCAAGAACGATCCGTTCGATTTCGATCCGGGCAGGAAGTGGAGCTACAACAACTCTGGATATTTCCTGCTGGGCGCCATCGTTGAGAAGGTTTCGGGCGTCCCGTTCGGTGAGTTCTTGAAGAAGGAGTTCTTCGTCCCGCTGAAGATGAATGACACGGGCGTCCATGATTCGGAGAAGGAATTGAAGAATGAGGCGCTGGGTTATTCGGCGGCGGGCGATGAAGTGGAGAGGGCGTTGAACTGGGATATGTCACGCGCGGGCGCGGCCGGAAATCTCTATTCGACGGTGGTGGACTTGCATCGCTGGAACGAGGGGATCTTTGGCGGAAAGGTCTTGAGTCAGGCTTCGCTGAAGGCCGCATTTACAGCGGCCGAATACGACGGCAAGCAGGGCGGTTCGGAGAGCGGCTATGGCTACGGCTGGGCTTTGACCTCTCAGCGCGGACTGAAGTCGATTGGGCACGGCGGCGGATTGAACGGATTTCTCAGTCATATCACGAGGTTTCCAGAACAGAAGCTGACTATTGCCGTGTTGCACAACGCGTCCCCGCCCGTGCCAGCGATGGCGCCTGCCGGCGTCGCCCGCCGGCTGGCCGAACTTTACCTGTGGCGCGAGATGAAACCGCGCGAGCCTATGCAGGCGGAGGCGTCGGTGGATGCAGGTAAATTGGACGACTACGTGGGCAGCTACAATTATGGAGGCCCCATCATGGTGGTGACCCGCGAGGGCGGCAGGTTATTTGGCCAGATCACGGGGCAGCCAAATCATCGCATTTATCCCAAAGGAGGCGACGAGTTCTTCTGGAAAGTGGTTGAGGCGCGCGTGCGGTTTGAGCGGGACAAAGAGGGGAAGGTTACGCACGGAATACATTTTCAGGGCGGGCAGCAAATCAAGGTTCCACGTCTCAAGGAGGCCAAGACAGTGAAGGTCGACGCGAAGACGTTGGAGAGTTATGCGGGCGTCTACGATTACATTTCGGCGAAGATGGTGGTGACGGTGAAGGGCGATCAACTGGTCGCGCAACTGACCGGTCAGCCTCCGAGTGAGATTTTCCCCCGCACGAAAGAGACCTTCTTCTGGAAGATCGTCGACGCTGAGGTGACGTTCCTGAAGGACGAAAACGGAAAGGTCACCAAGGCAAAGCACAAACAGGGCGGACAGGAATTCGAGGTTCAAAAGATCAAGTAGTTGCGGCGGCTTCGTGTTGGGCGCTTCTCATTAAACTGGTAGCGCGGTTTCCAAAAGTGAAATGGGACACTGAGGATCGCTGCGGTCGCGGGACTTGAGGCGGCGTCCGTCTCCTTTTTTGTGTTTTTTGCGCCTCTTTGCGGCTAAACCATCCGCATGAGCGAACCACTGAAATGGGGCATTTTGGCGACCGGCGTCATCGCCGGAAAATTTGCAACCGACCTGGAGTCGACTAACCGCGGCATTCTGGTCGCGACGGGATCGAGGTCCAAGGAGAACGCGGAAAATTTTGCGGCAAAACATGGCGGCAAGGGCTACGGCAGCTACGACGAGGTTCTCGCGGATCCCGACGTGGAGGCGGTTTACAATTCTCCCCCGAATCACCTGCACAAGGAGTGGACGATCAAGGCTTTGCGCGCGGGCAAGCACGTGCTTTGCGAGAAGCCCATCGCGCTCAATGCCGCGGAGGCCGAGGAGATGTTTCGAGTCGCGGAGGAAAGCGGCAAGGTTCTGGTCGAGGCGTTCATGTATCGCCTGCGGCCGGTGGTGAAGAAGATTCTGGAAACCGTCCGCAGCGGAGTCATCGGCGATGTGCGATTGATCCGGTCGAATTTCACTTTCGCCCGCGAGGCGGATAAGGCGGACGCGCGTTACCACGCGGAATGGGGGGGCGGCTCTTTCATGGACATCGGCGCCTACTCAGTGAATTTCTGTCGCGCGGTGGCAGGCTCGGAGCCGACGGAGATTCATGCGGTGGCTCACATGCACGAGCATGGCGTGGACGACTACGCGGCGGGCTTGTTCAAATTTGGCGACAACATACTCGCGACCTTCACGGCGGGCATGACGGTCATGTCGGATCGCAAGGTTTTCATCGCCGGCACGAAGGGCCGGATCATGGCCGACCAACCCTGGTTTGATAACGAGACATTCGAGCTGACCGTGGGCGAGGAAACCACGGTCGTCGAAGCGAAGCAGGACAAGCCGCTTTACACGCTGGAAGCGGAGGCTTTCGCGGATGTCGTGCAAAATGGCGTCGAGTCCTGGACGACGAAGGCGGACACGCTGGGCAATATGCGCGCGCTGGATGAACTGCGCAGACAGGTTGGGCTTCCGGTTGACGGGTTGGGTAACGCTTGATTCAGCTGATGGCGGGGGATAGTTTCGCCGACACCATGAAAACGATTCGCTTTCAGATCCTCCTTTGTCTCCTTCCGATCACCTGCGCCGCGTCCGAGGGTTGGGTTGCAGGCGCTCCGCGCGAAGAGATTCGACCGAAATTTGACACGATTAAGCGCGATGGTCCGCGCGGCGCGGCCAGTCTGGTCACGAAGATGGACTCGCGTGAGGGGCTACAGGGTATTTGGAAAAAGACCTACGCGATCGATGGCGGAAAACACTATCGGTTTCATACATTGCGCAAGGTGAAGAACGTGCCGGTGGTCAGGCGCAGCACGGAGGTCAAGGTGACCTGGCAGGACGACAAGGGGCGATTGGTTCCCAACGACAATTTCACCAATCCGAAATATTTTCGCGCGGGAGTTTCGACGCATCGACCGGATTTCCCGATGGACAAGGGAACGGACGTGAATGGTTGGACGGAGGTTTCGGACACCTACAAGGCGCCCACGAAGGCGACGAAGGCGATGGTGGAATTGGTGTTTCGTTGGGCGCCGCCGCACAGCAGCGTGCGTTGGAATGACGTCTCATTGAAACAGGTCGAGGCGCCGAAGGGACGAAAAGTGCGGCTGGCATCGGTGCATCACAAACCGCGCACGGAGGGGAAGACCCCGATGGACAATTGCAGGAGCTACGCGCCATTCATCGAAGAAGCGGCGAAAAAGAACGCGGATCTGGTGGTGCTGGGCGAGTCGATCACGATCTACGGAAATGGCCTGAAATACGCAGACGCGGCGGAACCGATTCCCGGCCCATCAACCGAGTATTTCGGCAAGCTGGCGAAGAAACACGATTTCTACATTGTCGTCGGCTTGCTGGAGAAGGCGGACCACCTGATCTACAACGTCGCTGTGCTGATCGGACCGGACGGCAAGGTGCAGGGAAAATATCGCAAGACCTGCCTCCCGCGCGGCGAGGCCGATGGGGGCGTGACACCCGGCAATGAATACCCGGTCTTCGATACTCGCTTCGGCAAGCTTGGCATGATGGTCTGCTATGACGCCTTTTTTCCCGAGGTTGCCCGGCAGTTGACGATCAATGGCGCCGAGGTGATTGCCTTGCCCGTTTGGGGTTGCAACCCGGCGCTGGCCGCCGCGCGCGCGACGGAGAATCACGTCTGGCTGGTCAGTAGCACCTACACCGACCACAACTCCAACTGGATCAAGACGGCCATTTTCGATCACGAGGGGCAGATGGTCACGCAGGCGACCGAATGGGGGCAGGTGATCGTCGCCGAGGTGGATCTGGACGAGCGGCGCCACTGGCACGGACTCGGCGACTTCAAGGCGCGCATTAATCGCGGGCGTCCGGCCTGGGTTGTGGAGCGCTGAGCTTCCGAAGATTCAGTTCTTCGATTCGTTAAACATCTCTCGGAAATACTCGATCACGATCGTCACGAATCCGGCTTGGGCCAGCCGGTCCTGAAACTTGCCAGCGAGTGAGTTCTCCTTTCGCTCAGACTCGGCGACGCGCCAGCCGTTGAGGCCGAGCGTTTTCGTGAGGCTTGACGTCAGGTCTTTGCGGGAGGCATCGAAAGCCGCCGGCTTCATCGGAAACGAATCGTCTCGGTATCGCCGTTTGGCGCGATAGTCGGTGAGAAGCGCTGCTACGGAAGATTCAACGGCAGGCTTCAGAATGGGCGCCAGCGGATTGGGCTCCGGCTCTTTGCGTTTTGTTTGAGCTGAAACAGGCGGAATCGCGGCAGCGAGAAGGACGAACATCAGCGCGGCTCGAAGTGTATTCTGAGGATTGAGGAACCCGAGTTTTATTGGCAGGAGGAGTATCGATTTAGGCGCTCAGGCGACCCGATGGGGAGGACAGATTGAACAACACAAGAACCACCAACGCAGCCATGATCACGATGAACGCAAGGCAAGACAGTTGGTAGATTGTCACTAATTTGTGCGGAGGCGCTTTGCGGACCGCGAGGTAGCCGGAACAGAGTATCCCCGCCAGTCCCACGACGGGCAGGACTCTGATGCTTTCGAGGGTGAGCCTGGCCAGGACGGGCATCGTCTCTTTGGCGCCGAAATTGACGGCAATTTGATCTGCAACATTGAGAACGGAGTTGAAGCCGAAACAGATCAAGACCAGCGCGAAAGTGGCGAGCCAATGGGAATGGCGGGCAAGGAAGAGCGCCGCACGGCTTTTGGGTTTGCTTTCTGAAGCCATGGGATCAGTGCCAGCGTTGTAGCTCGATAATGTTGCCCTCGGGGTCGGTGAGGTAGTCGAGCGTCAGGCGGCCCGCGCCGGGGATGTCAATGGTTTGGATTTGGCCGAAGTCGCCGCCGCCTTGAGCCAGAACTTCCTCGCGTTTCTTTTCGACGTCATCGACCTGAAAGGCAATGTGCGCAAATCCGGAAGTGTTGGCGGCCTTGCGGTGTTGGGGCTCCTTCTTGGAGTATTCGAAAACTTCCAACGTGGGGCCATTCTCGCCGAAGCCAGGCAGACGCAGATGAACGCCGGTGGCTCGCACGTCTTTGAGCCCTGTCAATGCTTCGACGTGGGGGCCGTGATGATCGCGCTCCGCGCCGACGGGTTCGCAGTCGAACACGTCGCGATAAAAGGCCACCATTTTTCTCCAATCGTTGGCGACGAGGTTGGTGTGCGCGTAACGAACTCCGCCTTTCGATTTCTCAGACATGGATAGGACGATTCGCGCCGGGCGGAGAATTTTCAATCAGATTCGGGGGGAAGGAATGGGACACCGAGGACGGCGTCCCTCTCCGGTGTGAGACGGACGCCGTCCTCGGTGTCCTGCTATGACGGGCTGACGGCCCGTTTCAGAATCCCAAACACGTCCTGCGATCGCAGCTCGGCGCCGGAGAGCAGCTTCTTGTCCTGCGCGATGATCACGGGATAATCCTCGGCGTTGGCGGGGTGGGCTCCATGCGAGCCTTTGACGAGCGTCGCGTCGAGCGGGATGACGTCCATCAGCATTCGCATCCCGATCTTTTTCTTCATCAACCGCCAGGCGATCTGTCCTTTGACGAGCGGGCGTTTGGGATCGAGGAACAGCTCGACGGGATCGTAGCCGGGCTTGCGATGGATATCCACGCAACGCGCGAAATCCGGCGCGCGCTTGTCGTCCTGCCAGTAGTAATAGGTGAACCAGGCATTTTCCTTCGAGACTGCGATCAGATCGCCGGCGCGCTCGTGGTCGATTCCTGCCGCGCGCTTTTCCTCGGGGCCGAGGATGCGATCGATTCCGGGCGTGTCTTCCAGCAAGGCACGGACGTTTTCCTCAACGAGTGGATCGTTGACGTAGACGTGTGCGATCTGATGATCGGCGACGGCAAAGGCCTTGCAGGCGCCGAAGTCGAGGAGTTCTCGACCGAGTTCCTCTTTGACCGAGAGCCAGCCCTTGTCGCGGAAGATGCGATTGAGGTGGATCGGAGTGTCGACGGGAGTGATGCCGTACTCGGAAAGCAGGACCACGTTCACCGAACGTTTGCCGAAGAAATCGATGAGATTACCGACGATGGCGTCGATTTCCCCGAGGTCGCGGGAGATCGCTGGATTCTTGGGGCCGAGGCGTTGGAGATTGTAGTCGAGGTGGGGCAGGTAGACGAGACTGAGCGTGGGTTGGTGGCGCTCTTCAATCCATTTGGCGGAATTGGCGATCCATTGGGACACGCAATCGGCCTTGCCCTGTGGCGAGTCGACGCCGGCGGCCGGGCCCCAGAAACCGGCAAAGGGAAATTTGCCCAAGTCGCGCTTGATCTCTTCACGAATGGAGTAGGGCCAGGAATAGATATCAAAATGCTTACTGCCGTCGGCGGGATACATCGGCCGCGGCGTGATCGACCAGTCGACCTTGGAATACATGTTGTGCCACCAAAAAAGCTTGGCGCAGGTGAAGTCGGAATTCTCCCGCTTGAGCGCGTCCCAGATTTTAGGCGCTTGGACGATCTGATCCGGCTGCTTCCAGAAGTGCGTCTCCGCCAGTTCTCGGCTGTACCAGCCGTTGGCGACAATCCCGTGATCGGTGGCGGTCTTGCCGGTGAGGTAATCCGATTGCGCGGTGCAGGTGACGGCGGGGAAAGCGGGCGCGATGCGGGCGCGCGATCCGGCTTCCGCGAATTGGGCTATGCGTGGGGTATGTTCGCCGATCAGAGAATCGGTGAGCCCGACGACGTTAATGACGACGGTGCGGTTCATGCGGGCAGTTCACCCGAACGCCTGCACGACCTTCCGGCCGCGCGCCTCATGGCGTTCCTTGAGTTCGTAAATCGATTCAATGACGCGGGGCAGATTGACCTCGTGCACTTCGAAGCCTTCGCCAATCCCTTTGAGCAGGGTGATGGTCAATTCGCCGCCGAGGTGTTCGCGAAATTCCTCCAGGCCGTGAATGACCATCAAATTGCCATCGGAGTCGGCGTGAAGCAGCTCGTTGGCGTAGAGCGCAAATCCCATTTTCTCCAACAGGCTGAGCACGCGTTCGGTGGAATCGGCGTCGATGAAATCCATCTTGCGCGCGTAGATCATGTCCAGCGCGATGCCGACGGCGACCGCCTCGCCGTGGCGAATCTTGAATTCGGAAAGCTGCTCGAGCTTATGTGCGGACCAGTGGCCGAAGTCGAGCGGCCGGGCCGATCCAAATTCGAACGGATCGCCGGAATTGGCGATGTGATTCATGTGCAACTCGGCGCTGCGAAAGATCAGTCGCTTCATCGCTTCGGGCTCAAAATCGCGCAATGCCGCAGCGTCGTTTTCCATGCGCT
>JBLHKZ010000041.1:0-28664 GCA_047618185.1 Limisphaerales bacterium | reverse complement strand
CGTCGTGATCCGCAGACTTCCCATCGGTCACAACAGATTTTTCATTCTTTCCGATGACATTCATCGGAGCCGTGGGCGGCGTGGCTGGAACGCGACAGGGGCCGACTGTTTCCCCAGTTTCGAACAATGTGATTCGATCGTCGCGAACCGGCGGTCGATTAACATGCTTCTTCATTTGCACCGGCTCACGACGCTCCGTGGAAGTCTCCCGGTCCCACGACGCCAATAGCCGCGCGATCTCCGGTTCTCGATGTTTTCCGGGATCGACGCCGTGACGTTCGAGCGTTTGTCGGGCCTCCAGGCAAAAGTGAGCGTTGCGGCCGGTCCAAACACGCTCGGCAAACCAGAGCTCCTGCCATGAATCCGGCTTGCTGTGCTTCATCGCCGCGTAGAAAGGCGTCGGCCAGCCCGGGTGAATCATGGCCTCCCAGAAGCAGAACAAGACTCCCAAACGACGTTGTTTTCGCTTCAGGAGCGCGTTGGCGATGAAAAGCAGAAACGTCATCTCTTCAACGTCCGGATCCCCCTCGATCGCCTGGGTTATCGGACGACACACAATCTCCCCCAGCAAGGGTGTCCAAGTGAAGATGATCATGAATCCGAAAATCAGAGCCAGCAGGAGAAAAACCAGTTCATACCCCACAAGCAACGCCTCATTTCCCGACGCGCCGACGCCGGCGAGAAAAGCTGTCAGAATCAATCCCCCCAATGATAAAAAACGAAGAAAACCGATCATGGATTAATAGGTTCTTTTTCTTTCCAGGAACGATCACTTGTCCCTGCGAGCGCTCCAGAATCCCCGGTTCTCCCGCATGGCGCTCTTTTGAGCTGCCACCAAATCCGAGGTGCGATAAGAGGGTCCCACTTGGATCTTGTTGGGCTGCGCCAGAGCCAGCCCTTCGCTGACCAACTGAGTTCCGACATTCAAGTCATCGAAAAAAATCGAGCCGATGACGCCGGCATCGGGAACCACTTTGTAAACCTCAACGCGCACCATCTTGTCCCGCACGAGCGCCTCCAATCTTTTCTTTGCATCCGAAGCCAATTCGTGCGGAATCGCCACGTCCGCAATCCCGATGTTGTAACGTCGGCCGAAGACGTCCTTCCCGTAGAATGAGCGTCCGCTAAACACCGCGTTCACTTCACAAGTCAAGCGCACGACGAATCGCTTGCGATTGTCTTCCGCCTCCTCGCGCTCCCATTTGTCGACCAGATAATCGTCAGCGAAAGTGGGCACGGTGTCCGGCTTGGCCCAAAGCCACGCGCCCAACGCGCACCACGCCGCAAGCGTCGCCAGGATGATCATTCTTCGAACTCGTTTGAACATATCGATCAATGGACGGCGGGCGACTCCGTTCCGGGTTTCAGGCCCTCCTCAAGCTCCACGTCAGTCTCGGCGCGTTCCTCAACGGATTCTTCGTCATCAAACAATTCGATGCGCTGGTCCCGTTTCATCGGCGGATCTGGGACGCGATCGGGCGCGGGGATCGGAGCCCGCGGAGGACGAACTTCTTTCTTCGACTCCACGATGAACAAATTAATTTCCTGAAGTTTATGAATTCTGGGTTTGATGCCGCGCCGTTCAAGAATCTGACACGCTTCAAGGCAATTGTACACGTTGCTGAATCGATACACTTCGAGGGCAAAGACCGCAGCAAGCCAGGAATCCTTCTTCGCCATTTTCATACCCAGCACAAATGGATGCGGCATCCACGGACGATTCAGACCTTCAAACACGCACCAACAAATCGCGATATACCGGAGGTGATGATGACGCAGCCAGTGAATGACCCGATGGGACCAATAGGAGGTGTCGGCGTTCGACGCGTGTGAGACGATGCTCCCGGTGACTGTCCCGGCCAATTTCTCCCCGAACCACGGCGCCCAGATAATCGCGTTCGCGAGCCCCACAAACAGGAATTCTCCGATGAGCGGCAGATCCCTCAACAACGACCCCGTCGGAGCCACCGGATTCAACAGGGCCACCTCGCGCACGTAGTAGATGAACAATCCCAGAAGCCCGATTCGTAGAATCCCGATCATGATCAACGCAGTGGCTGAAGGATTCGCTCGAAGGTGACGATTCCCTTCTTAACGAGTTCGAAGCGATGGCGATTGACCGCGAACTGAAGCGCGGTTTCTTCATCGATGATTTCCGCCGCGAACAACTCGCGCAAATACTGATCGAAGGTGTGCATCCCGTCGTTGACCGATTGCTCGATGATCCCGGTGAGCATTTGCAACTCATTCTTGACGATCGCGCTCTGCACGCCCGGCCCGCGCTTCATGATTTCAAGGCACGGTGTGCGAGTTCCCTTTCGGTTTGGGATCAGTCGTTGATTCACGATCGCGTGGAGATTCCGCGCCAACAGGCTGCTGATGTTGTCGCGCTCTTCGCTCGTGTAGAATTCACGGATGCGCCCCAGCGCCTGAGCGACGGAATCGGCGTGCAGCGTCGTTAACACCAGATGCCCCGTCTCCGCCGCCTGCATGGCCGCCCTGACAGTTTCCCGATCACGCATCTCTCCAATGAATATGACATCTGGATCCTGACGCATGGCATTGCGAACGCCATCGGAAAACGAAGCGGTGTCAATCCCGACCTCCCGCTGCTCGAATTGACACATGCCATTGGTGAAAACGTATTCAATCGGGTCTTCGATCGTGATCACACGCATCGCCGAGGTCCCATTCAACTCCTGTAGCAGCGCGCGGACCGTTGTGCTCTTCCCCTGCCCCGTTGGCCCGGTCAGCAGCAGCAGACCCCGCGGATGATCGACGATACTTTTCAGGCTCTTGGGAAGTTGCAGATCGCGGAGCCCCCATTCCTGCTGCGGAACGATTCGGAACGAGAAGGATTGTTCGCCCCGTTGCTTGCTGAAATTTGCGCGATAGCGTTGTTCGCGAAAATAGAAACTCAAATCCACTTCCAACCTCGACTCGATGCGGTCGCAGGCGTCGCTGGAAAAAGTCTCACGAAGATGTTGGGAAATCTCTCCCGGGACCGGAGCCGCGAACGCCTCCACTGGTATCCGCAGTAGCTCGCCATGAACTCGGATGCAATAGGGCTCGTTCGTCTGAGCGTGAAGATCGGTCGACTCACGCTCTTCGCACCAGTCCAAGACACGACTAAAATACGTATTTTGTTGAACGCGTTCCATTAATTTTAAAAGCCGATCAGCCCTCTCAGGGGGAGCTTATGAAGCTTCCCGCCGACTTGGGGACAATACCAACGCACGAGAGGTCTCACAACCGGTTATTTAGCCAGCCGCCTTCGCGCCTCGCGCAGGAGTCGATTCAGCCGAACCGGCAACCGCCCCACGACAGCCTCGTAATCTCCGAATTGAATCGCCGCCTCAGTCAACAGGCCCTGCATCCCGGCCGCATCATCGAGGCTGACAAATTCTTCCGCGATTTGATTGGCCGGGCCGCAATTATGATAGTTCCCCAAAGCCACGCAGACTGCGGCGGTTCGAAGTCCGAATTCCTGAAACGCAGTGCCTTCGCAACTGCCGCCGGCCATCAGCGCGCGCTGAAATTTGAAACCGCTCTCGCGTCGCTGCACCGCGCCGGCGATTTCACTCAGATAACGCGTCGCCGCGGAGTCGAACACCGACGACCGGTCTCCCACCCGCACGATCACGCCTTCGCCCATCTTGACGCCGGGAATCTCCTTACTCGTCTCGAGGGATATTAAAAGCGACTTTGGAGAAAAACTTCCCGCAGCGGCCGCCGCCAGCGCGCCGTGAAACCCAACTTCCTCAGCGCGGGAAATAAATCCAACGACATTGGTTTTCGCGCCGCGTCGCTTGAGCTCGATCAACGTCGCGAGAATCGCGGTCACACCCACAAGATCGTCACAAACCCGACCTCGAATGCGTCCGCGCCGAAGAGCAAAATCGTTCAGATCCCACACGGCAAATTTTGGCGCGGTCTTGAGGGCGGCCGTCGCGTGTATCTCAAAACGCTTCTCCCGCTTGTGCGCGACAGCCTTGCCCAACGTCGCGGCCGTCCCGGCCGGGTGAAGTCGCAGTCCCACCCCTTTCTGGAAATATCGGTCTGGAACGCCGCCAAGGAAACGCGCCAGCCACCGCCTTGAATTGATCCTTCGAATGATTTCGAACCCGGGATGATCCATGTGGGCAGCGAGAACCATGGGCGCGCGGCGCCCGCCCCCAGAATGTCTCGCATAGAGATTGCCAAAGCCATCGCTCTCGACTGGGATACCGTGTTCGGCACAGATAGCCCGCACTTCTGCCTCCACCAGAAATTCGTGATATGGCGCGGCTGGCTGACTCATCAACCGTTCAGCAATCCGAGCAAGTTCCGTTGAATTCATAAGCAGTGTCCAGGCTCAGTCTCGATTCCGTCTTAATCCGCGCGAAGAAATAGTTCCGCCGCCCAATCCGCGTAACGAAGCCCCTGTGGCGTCAACTGAAACCCAGTCTCGTCCCGACGGGCGTAATCCAGTTTTACCAATTGATCCATCTCCGTCGTCCACTCTTCCCGCAAATCGGCGCCAGAGATTCGACGAAACTCGTCAAAGCGCCAACCTGCATTCATGCGCAGGCCGAAGGCCGCCGTTTCCCCCGCGCGAGCCACTGCTCCAAGTTCTTCACGAGACTCGATCGCTCGCCCGCTTTGCTCGACGTGTTCACAGTAAATCTGAGTGTTGGACCAATTCTTGGTCCTCACGCCGCGCTCGTATCCTGCGGCGCTGGGGCCCAATCCGAAGTAGGATCCGCCCCGCCAGTAGTTGATGTTATGGCGACAGGCCAAACTGGGATTTTCCGGATTACCGCCGGCCGGGTTCCTCGCAAAATTGGCGATCTCATACTGTTGATATCCGTTCTCCTCCGCGAATTCCGTTAATTCCTCATGCATGGCCGCCGCAAGCTCTGCATCCAGATCGAATTCACCCGCCTTCATCTGCGCAAACAGCGGCGTGTCCTCCTCATAGATCACTTCATAACATGAAAGATGTTCACTCTCGAACGTCGCGATTTCCGCGAGCGTGGCTTTCCACATATCCATTGTCTGGCCGGGGATCGCGAACATCAGATCCAGATTGAGGTTGTCAAAGCCCGCCTTGCGCAAGGTGTTGAACGACTTGAACACCATATCCCGCGTGTGAATCCGCCCCAGCTTATCCAGCAACGACGCATCCAACGACTGCACGCCCATGGAAATCCGGTTGACGCCGAAGTCGCGCAAGAGACGGGCCTTATCAGACGAAACGGTTGCCGGGTTGCACTCGACCGTCCACTCCGACGCGCCCAGCAACTCGAGGCGCTCCATCGCGCCAAGAATCCGTTTCCAATGCGAAATGCTCAGCATTGAGGGAGTGCCCCCGCCGAAGAAAACTGTGTCGGGCGTCAAGTCGGCAGCGACGAACTCCAATTCGCGAATCAGCGCCGAAACATAGCGATCGATCAAATCCCCATCTGGCGCATGCGAATAGAAGGCGCAATAGGAGCACTTGTGAGCGCAAAACGGGACATGAATGTACAGATTACGTAAGGGCTCTGGAGGATGGGTTGACACAAAGGAATACTTGGACGGCTGAGCCGCCATTGCGAAGAAAAAAGTTCTTCCCGGGCGGGAAGATCGCGTTGCGCGATTAAACTTCTCTACTCTTCAGTGCGTTCGACGTTCTGGGCTTTCAGGCCCTTCCCGCTTTCAAACACCTCGAACTGAACGGGTTCGTTCTCATTGAGCGTCTTGTAACCCTCGCCGAGAATGGACGTGTGATGCACGAAGACATCTTTTCCGGAATCATCTTCAATGATGAATCCGTAGCCCTTTTTGTTGTCGAACCACTTCACTTTGCCTAATGAGCTGGCCATAACTTCTTACTGCTGGTTGGTTTTGGTTTGGCTGTTGGGAAGTTTGGAATGCAGGCACAAAAAAATGCACAAACAGACAATCCTCTGTTTATGCATTTTCACACTGTTTAGAACTGATTCCATACGACCCAGTTTCCGAAGTGGATTAAAGATTTATCGGGAGCATGCGTCAAGGAATTGTTTCACCCATGTCACGATGTGGCGCCCTTCCGGTGACGCGGCTACTTCCCTGTGTCGATCTGATCGTTCTAAAGTCGAAGATGGTCCCACAGTTGCCCGCAATCAACTCGAAGATTCACGTAGAAGGGACCGAATCCTCCAAACCGAGCCGTGACTTCGTCAAAACGCATTTCGTAGACTATGTCACGCAGCGCGTCGACCTGGTGAGCCATCAGCGTCACCCCCCATTCCCACTCATCAAGCCCAGTCGAAGAGCTGATCAATTGTGAAACGCGCCCCGCGTATTTTCGGCCGACTGTCGCGTGCCCCTTCATCAGCTTCTTGCGCGTTTCGAAATCGAGCGAATACCAGTTATCCGCTCCATCACGTCGCTTGAGCATGGGATAGAATCCCATAACCTCCCAGGCAGGCATCTCGGGATAGAGGCGATAATGCTCATATTCACCGATCTTCTTCCGAATTGCGGCAAACCGTTGGTTAAATTCGTCCGTGTCCGGAGTCAGCTTCTCCTGCTGGATGAGCATCTGCCGACTGTCCTCCTCACTCGAGGCATATTCGGAAAGCTCCGTGATGCTCAAGTAGTCGAAGACACAGTCCAATCCGCCTGCAGGAAAGCAGTTTTCGATATCCCGGTGCAACTGCATCAGCGCGCCCAACTCCGCCGCAAACACCATGAAGGCCACATCCGCCCTGGGCCCCACCGTGGCATACAGGTCGATTCTCGGCTCGCAGGGTCCGGTGTTCGCGGCCAAAAGCGCCTCTAACTTCTCCTTAGCCTCATTGACGGCGCCGTCCGGCAAATCGGCCCAGAGATCTCGATCAATCGTGTAAAACAAGTGCATCACGTGGATGCCCTGATCCAACTTCACCACGGGTAACGTCATAGTAATTTCCTGTCTATTCCAGTTCCAAAACGTGCTCCAACAAGGCCGGTAATTGATCCAGAATCCGTGCGCTGCTGGCAATCAAATTGGCTCCCGCGTTCCTCGCGGCAACCTGCAATTCCGTATTCTCGGGCTGGGTGTAGGCCAAAATGGGAACATGAGCCGTCGCCGGATTCTGACGCAATTCGCCGATCAGGCCGCAAACATCGGCCGTGCTGGAGGTGAGTTCCATCACCGCCACGATCGGCTTGTCCCGCACGGCCGCTTCCACCGAACCCACGCCGCCGTCCACCATTTGGACGCGATAGCCCAGATCATGCAGTCGATTCGCCAACTGACTTCCAGGCAGCAGTTCCTCATACATCAAGAATGCCAGCGGTTTGATCACCCGGGGACAATTAGTGCCCCCGTGCCAATTTGCAAAGGCTTTTCAATCAACGCTCCGGGATGCTCGGACGCCTGCGGGACCACCGCGCCCTTACGTGCGCCAAACCGACACAAATCACGCTTGACGCCTCCCTTGGCGACGCTTAGTTTCGCCCACGCAATTGATTCTGGTTGCTGGATTTCCAGTGAACGCTTAGTCGGAATTACACTTCCGGCTTTTTTGTTCTCTGGATGCCACACTCAACGCGGGAAATTATGAACGCTGAATTTTTAGCCAACCTAGACTACTGGGAGCGCGAAAAAGGTATCTCCAAAGAGACCTTGGTCGCGGCCGTCGAGGAAGCCCTAGTGTCAGCCGCCAAGAAGGCGGTCGGTCCCGCCCGGGAACTCCGTGTCGAAATCGACAAGGAGACCGGCGATATCAGGGCTTTCGCCAAACTTGTCGTCGTCGAACGCGTGCAAAACAAGCACGACGAGATTTCGCTTTTCGATGCTCGACGCATGGACGATGGCGCCCATCTCGGCCAGGAGCTCGAAATCGAGGTTACGCCCAACAATTTTGGCCGCATCGCCGCTCAATACGCCAAGCAAGCTTTACTGGCGCAAGTTCGCAAGGCGGAAAAACAACTGATTTACGAGGAATTCAAGGATCGCGTCGGCGATATTGTGCCGGCCACCGTACGGCGTTTTGAACGTTCTGACGTGATCGTCGATCTGGGTCGTTATGAGGCGGTCCTTCCAAATCGCGAACGAGTGCCGATCGAGGAGTATCAGCCCACTGAACGCATCCGCTGTTACGTTAAAGCCGTCGAGGAAACCATCCACGGACCGGAAATCATCCTCTCTCGGGCCGATCCACAATTCGTGGTCAAGCTGTTCCAGCTGGAAGTTTCGGAAATCAACGACGGCACCGTGGAAATTAAGGGAGTCGCGCGCGAACCTGGTTTTCGCACAAAACTGGCCGTGCACTCCAAGGATCAGCGAGTCGATCCCGTCGGCGCCTGCGTCGGCCTTCGCGGTCAACGCGTCAAGAACATCGTTCGCGAACTCAACAACGAGAAGGTCGACATCATCAAGTGGGACCCGAACATCCGGACCTACATCACCAATGCCCTGGCGCCCGCGCAGCTAAAGAATTTCAAGATGGACGAGGCCAATCGGCGAGTCACCATCATGGTGAGCGAAGACCAGCTTTCCCTGGCCATCGGCAAACGAGGACAGAACGCTCGCCTGACGGCAAAGTTGACGGGCTGGCAGGTTGATATTGAGCAGGAGGAGAAGATCGAGCTCGATTTCGATCAAAAAGTCGCTCTTGCGGTCAAAAACATCGAGGAAATTCCTGGTGTCAACGAAGAACAGGCCAACACGCTGGTCCATGCCGGATTCTTGAACCTGGAAGATCTCCTACAGGCGGAAGAAACCGATCTGGCGGAAATCCCAGGCGTTGAAGCTCAAGCTGCGGAACTCATGGCGGCAATCAAGGCCGAGGCAGAAAAACGATCACAGCAACAAAATGGCGATCAACCCGCCTGAACGATACGACTCATGACCATGGCCACACAACCGTCAACATGTTAACCGCATGAGGACCAATGGCCACATAAAGACTATTTATGCCCGTTCGCATTTACGATATCGCAAAGCAAGTTGGAATCACCAGCAAGGAGGTCCTTACCAAGGCTAAGGACCTTGGCATCACCCAGGCGCGAGTCGCCTCCAGTTCTCTCGACAAGATAACCGCAGAATTCTTGGTGGCCCAACTGGCTCCGTCCAAACCAGAGGAAGCCACCGTAGAGCCGGTTGCGCCGGAGCCAGAAAAACCCATCGTCATCGTATCCGCCCCCGTGGAGCCCGAGGTCCCCGAGCCTCAACCCGAAGACGAAGCAGCTCCGGGAGAAACCGATGAGGCCGACGAAACGACAGCTGAAACCGAATCAGGACCAGAAGCGGAGGCTGACGTCGAAACTGCTTCAACCGAGCCCGCTTCAGAGGAAGAGGTCGCAACGGAAGACGCCCAGCCAGAGCCAGTTGTAACCGGTCCGAAATTGGGTGAAAAGATCGGCTTTATTCAACTGCCGACAAGACCCTCCCGCCCCGCCAAACCGGCCAAGCCGGCTCGTCAGGCCCGCACTCCCGCAAAACCGCAGAAAACCGTGGCGCCCGCCGCCGCCACGACTTCAAAATTCACCGCCCCAGCCGGAGCTGAAGTCATTACGATGAAGGCGCCTATCGTCGTGCGCGAATTGGCGGTCAAAGTTAAGCGCAAGCCCTTCCAACTGATTGCCGACCTGATGGAAATAGGCGTATTCGCCAATGTCAATCAGGCCATCGACGAGCCCGTCGCCGAACAGATCTGCGCCAAACATGGATTTCGTTTCGAGGTTGAGAAGCGCAAGCAAGGCGCCGGCGTTGTCAAACCCGTCAAGAAGAAGGTCGTACTCGACCCCGACGACAATCCCAAGGACATGGTCGAACGACCGCCCGTCGTCACGATTATGGGTCATGTCGATCACGGCAAAACCACGCTGCTCGACACCATCCGCAAATCCCGGGTAACCGCCGGCGAGGCTGGCGGCATCACCCAACACATCGGAGCCTACACCGTCGAAGTGCCGGATCCCGAAAAGCCCAAGACGAGCACACGGCGCATCACTTTCCTCGACACTCCTGGTCACGCCGCCTTCAGCGCCATGCGCGCTCGCGGCGCTGACGTCACCGACATCGTCATTCTCATCGTGTCGGCGGACGACGGAGTCAAACCTCAAACGATTGAGGCTCTGGAGCATGCCAACGCTGCCGGAGTTCCAGTTCTTGTCGCAGTTAACAAATGCGACCATCCCAACGCAAATCCGCTTCAGGTGCGCACCCAGCTTCAGGAACGCGGCGTCACCTGCGAAGAATGGGGTGGCGAAGTCATTTTTCAGGACGTCTCAGCCACGACCGGCGACGGAATCGACAAGCTTCTCGAACTGATTCTGCTTCAGGCCGAGATCATGGAGCTGAAAGCCAATCCCAATCGCCGCGCCAATGGCAATGTGATTGAATCGAGCATCGATCGCGCCGGGCCGACGGCGACATTCCTCGTTCGCAAAGGTACGCTCAAGGTCGGGGACGCCGTGCTCTGCGATCAACATTGGGGCAAAGTCAAGGCCCTGGTCGACGCCACAGGCACACGGGTCAAAACCGCCGGCCCTTCGGTCGCCGTCAAGATTCTGGGCCTCAACGGAGTGCCCGGAGCAGGCTCTGAATTCGTCGTGGTCGCCAACGAGCGCGAGGCTCGCGTTCTGGGCGAACAACGGCAGGACAAAATTCGGACTGAAGGCCACGAAAAACGCTCCAAGGTGACTCTGGAAAATCTATTCTCCACCCTGGCCGCCGAATCCGCCAAGACCCTGAAAGTGCTGATCAAGGCCGACACCCAGGGTTCCGTCGAAGCGATCGTCGACGCGCTGAATCAAATCCCCTCGGAAAAAGTGAATCTTGAGGTCATCCATCGCGGCGTCGGCGGGATCAGCGAATCCGACATCCTGCTCGCCACGGCTTCCGAAGCGGCAGTGATAGGCTTTCATTCCAAGCCCGACAAGGGCGCCACGGCGTTAGCCCGGCGCGAAGACATTGAAATCAAGCACTACACGATCATCTATGAATTGATCGACGATGTGCATGACGCCATGGCGGCCATGCTCGACCCCGAGAAGAAAGAGACGACTCTTGGAGCCGCAGACGTCAAACAGGTCTTCAAACTTTCCAATGGCGGCGCCGTCGCGGGCTGCATCGTCGACAACGGACGCATCACTAAGGGGCCCGCCAGGGTCTTGCGAAATCGCAAGGTCATCTTCGACGGCCAAACCAAATCGTTACGTCGATTTCAGGACGAAGTCAGCGAGATCCGATCCGGCATGGAATGCGGCATTCTCCTCGCCAGCTTCGAGGATTTTGAAGTCGGAGACGTCATCGAATCCTACGGAATCGAAGAGGTCGCGCAAAAACTCTGAACCGCCCCTGCTCCGCGCCAGCCTATGCCTTCGATGCGACTCCAACGCGTCCGCGAACTTCTGAAACGAACTCTCGGCGAAATCATTGCCCGGGAACTCCATTCGGCAAACGTCGGTATCGTGACCGTCAACGACGTCGATATTTCCGCGGATCTCCATTCAGCCGTCGTCTTCGTCGGACTGCTGGGATCCAACGAACAGAAGGCCAACGCAGTTAAAGCGCTCAAGGCGGACCGCGTGCGCATTCAACAGATTCTCTGCAAGACCGTCGTGTTGAAATACACTCCCCGTCTGAAATTCGTGATGGACGATTCCATCGAGCGCGGCGACCGCGTCTTGAAGATTCTTGACGAACTCGATCACGACGACGACCGGGAATGAAATCGCGCGCCAAAATCATCAATCGAATCCTCGAGGAGATTCGGTCGCATCATTCTTTCTGCGTGGTCGGACACATTCGTCCGGACGGCGATTGCATCGGGTCCCAAATCGCGCTCACGCTGGCGCTCAAAAACCAGCGAAAAAAAGTGGTCTGCTGGAATCAGGACGCGGTGCCGCAGAAACTCGCGTTTCTCGATCCACAGGGACTCGTTCAACAGCCCAAGCCCGGCCGCAAGTTTGACTGCGTCATCGCCCTGGACGCATCGAATCTTGATCGCATTGGCTCGGTCGGAGAATGTATCGCCGAACGCAAATCGCTGATCAACATCGATCACCATCCCAGCAACGACCGCTTCGGTGACATCAATTGGGTGTCGCAGCGATCCCCCTCCACGGGCGAACTCGTTTTCCGAATCATGAAAGCCGCGCGATGGACCATCAATCCGCGCATTGCCGAATGCCTGTTCACGGCCATCTCCACCGACACAGGCTCCTTTCAATATCCGACTACACTGCCAGAAACCTACCTAGCCGCGGGCGAGTTGCTCAAGCGCGGCGCGGATCTCGCCAAGATTTGTGACGAGGTGTATCAGTCGTATCCGCTTTCGCGCGTTAAGCTGCTTAAGCACATGTACAACCACTTCAAGCTGACGGAGGACAACCAAATCGCCTATGTCTGGCTGAAACTCAAAGACTACGCGCGGGCCGGAGCGGAACCCAACGACACCGAAGGTTTGATCGACCACATCCGCGACATTGAACCCGTCGTCGTGGCCGTTGTCTTCGAGGAACTGGAGGAAAATGTCACCCGCGTCAGCCTCCGTTCAAAGCACCCCGGAATCAACGTCGGCGAGATCGCGACCAATTTCACCGGCGGAGGTCATCAGGCCGCCGCCGGCGCCCGCATGGAAGGCACTCCCCTTTCGGTCCAAAGGAAAGTCGTCAAGGAAGTGAAGAAAGCAATCAAGAGCCTGAAGTCCAAGTGACCATGCAACCATTTACCGCCTTTGACGGGGCGCTGCTCATCGACAAACCGGCCGGCCCCACCTCCCACGACATCGTGGACGTCGTTCGCCACGAATTCGGAATCAAGAAAGTGGGGCATTGCGGGACCCTGGATCCGAACGCGACTGGCCTGCTGATCCTGGTCCTGGGAAAAGCGACAAAACTCTCGGAGAAGTTGATGTCGACGGACAAGGTCTACGAAGGCGCCATGAAACTGGGCGTCACAACCAACACCTACGACGCCGACGGCGAAGTTAAGTTGACCCGCCCGATCCCTGATTTATCGCTAATCGACCTTCGCGAAACGGCGCAGACTTTTGTCGGCGATCAGATGCAGCTTCCGCCGATGGTCTCGGCTGTTAAAAAGGACGGCGTCCCCCTTTACAAACTCGCGAGAAAAGGGATCGAAGTTGAACGAAAGGAGCGATTCATGCACGTGTACCGATTCGCTATCAGCGCGTACGAGGACTCGATGGCCTACTTCGACGTGGCCTGCACCAAGGGCGCTTATGTCCGAACTCTGGCCTACGATCTCGGCGAAAAAATCGGCTGTGGCGCTCATCTGGCGTCTTTGCGGCGCACCGCCTCCGGGACGTTCAATATCGCCGACGCCTGCCCCTTCGAAGAACTCGTCAAACTCTCCACCCCAGAGCTGGCCGACCGAGTGATTCCGATTCTCAAACTGGCCGGCCTGTCGGCATGAGAATTCTCCGACAGGCCGCCGAACTGAGCGACGAGGACTGCAAGGCTTCGGTTGCGATCGGCTTTTTCGACGGCGTGCATCTCGGGCATCAGCAGATCCTTCGGCAGACAATTTCCGATGCCCGACAATTCGAGGCGGACTCCGTCGTTGTCACCTTCGACACCCACCCCAGCCAAATCCTCGCGCCATCGCGAGCGCCGAAGTTGATCTATTCTCTGGAGCAGCGTCTGAGCGTCATTGAATCCCTGGGGGTCGACGCTCTGTTGTTGATTCATTTCGACGAGGCGTTCAGCCAGAAAACTGGAGAACAATTTGTGCGCGAACTGGTCGCCGGATTTGGCCAGGTCTGCAGCGTTTGCGTCGGCGGCGATTTCACCTTTGGCCGCCAACGAAGCGGCGATGTAGACCTCCTCAAATCGTTGGGGACGGAACAGGGCTTCTCCGTTCACGGCCTGGCCTCCGTCGCGCTGGACGGCCAGACCGTCAGCAGCACACGCATCCGCACCGCGATTCAAGGAGGTGAACTCGACGCGGCCAGCCAGATGCTGGGACGTCCCTACTCCTTGTGGGGAAAGATCGTCAAAGGCAATCAACTCGGGCGTCAACTCGGATTTCCGACGGCCAATATTGAGATTGCCGGGCGGGTCGTGCCGCCCAACGGCGTCTATGCGGCGCATGTCAACACCGAGGGCATCGAACGTCGCGCCGTCGCCAATGTCGGCTACCGTCCGACACTCGGAGAAACGACCCCTCGCCTTCATGTCGAAGCCCATCTCTTCGAATTCGACGGCGATCTTTACGGAAAAAGTCTAGAGCTCACCTTTCACCACAAGCTGCGCGACGAGAAAAAATTCGATTCCATCGAGGAATTAAAATCACAGATACAGCGTGACGCCGACGCGGCGCGGCTGTTTTTCGACTGACCCCAACCATCAGCGTCCTCGACTCCTCTTCAACCGGAGTTGAACCCAAAGGCCAACGCCGCCGCATGGAGCGGAAGAGCGCCGCCCCATCAATCGAACGGACAGGCACGTTTTGCCATTGACCGGCCAAGGCTGATATCTACCATGCGTGCTCTCATGACTTCAAAACGTGTTGTCCTTTTCTTGGCCGCGTCCGTCATTGCGGCCTTCTTTTCGTTCACCGCAACTGCCGCCGAAAATGGCGTCAAGATCACCCAGCTCAAGGATCGCCTTCGAGTGGAGATCGACGGCAAACTCTTCACCGAATATCGCTTCGCCAATGTGCCGCGGCCGTATTTCTATCCGGTCAATTGGATCGACGGCCAGACGGGGCTGACACGCAATTGGCCGATGAAAGACGGCGTCGAGGGAGAAGAGAAAGATCACATCCATCATCGCGGTGTCTGGTTCGCTCATCGGCATGTGAGCGGTCACGATTTCTGGGGCGAGACTCCGAAATCTGGAAAAATCGTCCACGACAAGTTCCTGGAAATTAAATCCGGCAAAGACGTGGGAACGATTCGCCATACCACTCGTTATATCGCCAAGAACGGCGCCGAGATTTGCGCCGACGAGCGCGTGATTCGAATCCATCGTCGTCCGGACAGCCGCATGCTGGATTTTCAAGTCACGCTAAAAGCCAGCGCGAACGACATCGTCCTTGAAGACGACAAAGACGCCGGTATGGGCATCCGTGTCGCCCATACCATGAAAGTCACGAATCGCGACAAGACTGCCGCCGGCGGTCACATGGTCAACAGCGAAGGACATCGAGACGGCGCGGCCTGGGGTAAAGCCGCGCGCTGGCTGGACAATCACGGCATGGCCAACGGCAAGCGCCTCGGCGTCGCCATATTCGATCACCCGGACAATCCCCGGTATCCAACCTGGTGGCACGCGCGAGACTACGGCCTGCTCACAGCCAACGCCTTTGGCAAGCGACACTTCGAAAAGCTCAAAGACACCCACGCCGGCGACATGCCCATCCGCGCGGGCGAGAGCCGATCCTGGAAATATCGCTTCTACTGGCACAAAGGCGACGAGAAGCAAGGCCAGGTCGAGAAACGCTGGCGGGAATTCGCCGCCGGCAAATAGATTTAAACCAAGATATTGCAAGACCGAGAATCAAACACCATGAAGAATCAAACACGACGCTCCTTCCTCAAGACCACTCTCGCCGCCACCGCAACCGTCGGCTGGACCGCCAAATCCTGGTCGCAGGTCAAGGGCGCGAACGAATACATCCGCTGCGCCACCGTCGGCATCAATGGCCGCGGCAAGTCTCACATGAGCTACGTGGACGGGATGAATCCCGAAGGCGTCAAGATGGTCGCGCTCTGCGATGTCGACTCGAAAGTCCTCGCGCGCGGCGTGGATCGCTACAACAAGAGCGACAAACTTTCAAACGTGGAAGGGGTCGCCGATCTTCGCCGACTGTTCGACCGCAAGGACATCGACGTAGTCACTGTGGCGACGCCAAATCATTGGCATTCCCTCGCGGCCATCTGGGCGATTCAGGCAGGCAAGGACGTCTACGTCGAGAAACCCGTTTCTCACAATGTCTGGGAAGGCCGACAACTCGTTCGCGCGGCCAGAAAATACGGAAAAATGGTCCAGACCGGCACGCAGGCGCGCTCCAGTAGTTGCATTCGCGAGGCCGTCCAATACGTCCAGGAGGGCAACCTGGGGAAGATCAAGGTCGCCCGCGGGCTCTGTTACAAACTTCGCCCCAGCATCGGCCATGTGAACGCTCCTCAAAAAGTGCCGGAAGGCGTCGACTACAATCTTTGGAGCGGCCCAGCCCCCCTCGTCCCGCCCACGCGAAATCAGAAGAACAAAGGCCCGATTCACTACGATTGGCACTGGGTCTGGCATTATGGCAACGGCGACCTCGGCAACCAGGGCATCCATCAGATGGACATCTCACGCTGGTTCCTCGGCGAAGACCGCCTTTCGCCGCGCGTCTGGAGCGTCGGCGGCCGCATGGGCTACGTCGACGACGGCGAAACCCCCAACACCCAGATCGTCTATCACGACTACGAAAAAGCGCCGCTTGTCTTTGAGGTGCGCGGTTTGACCGAGTCGCCGGAATCCAAAGATCGCCCGACCTACAAAGGAGCCTCAGTCGGCGTCATCATCGAATGCGAACAAGGCTACGTCGCGGTTCGCGGCTACGGCGCCGTGCAGGCATACGACTGGAACGACGAGAAAATCAAGGAATGGAAAGGCTCTCAAAACCATTTCGAGAATTTCATCAGCGCCGTCCATTCTCGAAAGCACACAGACTTGAACGCAGACATCTGGGAGGGCCACCTCTCCAGCGCGCTCTGTCACACCGGGAACATTTCCCACCGCCTCGGAGCTAACGCGTCGCAGGAACAGATTGAAGACGTCATCAAGCCGGACTACGACGCCAGCGGCGCCTTCGAACGAATGGCCGAACATCTCGGCAAACACAGCATCGATCTGAAAAAGACGCCGCTGGCGCTTGGGCCGGCATTGAACATGGATCCCAAGGTCGAAAAATTCATCGGCAACAAAGACGCCGACGCCCTGCTCCGTCGAAACTACCGCGAGCCATTCGTCGTTCCGGATCGCGTCTGAGCCAACGTCACCTTGCCGCTATCCGGCAAATCCGTCATTCGCAAAACCCCATGAAGCCAAATCGCCGAAAGTTTCTGAAAGCGTCCTTCCTGACGGCCGCGTCGCTCAGCATCCCGGTCAAATCATGGTCTCAAGTCCGCGGAGCCAATGAGCGTATTCGCGTGGCGACCGTCGGATTCCGAAGCCGCGGAAGCGGACACATCAGTTCCATCCGCGCGTTGGAAGCCTCGGCGAATGTGCAATACACCGCCCTCTGCGACGTGGACAAGAAGGTCCTCGACAAGGGCGTCGACTCCTTTGCCCGCGCAGGCAAGAAAGTCACGGCCTACACCGACATCCGACGCCTGCTGGAACACAAGGACCTAGACGCGGTCACCATCGCCACTCCCAATCATTGGCACGCCCTTGCCGCCATCTGGTCCATCCAGGCCGGCAAGGACGTCTACGTCGAGAAACCGGTTTCTCATAATGTCTGGGAAGGCCGTCAGATCGTGAAGGCAGCGCGCAAATACGACCGAATCGTCCAAACCGGGACGCAGAGTCGTTCCGTCACCGGCATCAAACACGCGGTCGAATGGGTTCAGGCCGGAAATCTCGGAAAGATCAAGGTCTCGCGCGGCCTCTGCTACAAACCGCGACTCAGCATCGGCAATGTGAAGGGAGCGCAACCCGTCCCCTCGCACATCGACTATGACATCTGGTGCGGGCCTGCGCCTCTCCGTCCTCCCGCGCGCAACGGAATTCACTACGACTGGCACTGGATTTGGGACTATGGCAACGGCGATCTGGGCAATCAGGGCATCCACCAAATGGATGTCGCCCGATGGTTCCTGGGCGAAACTCATCTGGCTCCCACCGTTTTCAGCGTGGGTTGCCGCGTCGGCTACAAGGACAACGGCGAAACTCCCAACACACAGATCGTCTACCAGGGATACGAAAAGGCTCCCTTGATATTTGAAGTGCGCGGCATGCCAAAGAACAAGGCCGCCCACAGCGAATCTGGAACCTGGCGCAAGAACATGGACCGTTATCCCGATCCAGACAAAGGCGCCAGCATTGGCGTCGTGGTCGAATGCGAGGGCGGCAACGTCGTGGTCTCCGGCTCCGGCGCCACTGCCTATGACAAGTCCGGAAAGCAGATCGAGAAGTGGAACGCCAAAGTCGACCACTTCGAGAATTTCCTGGGAGCCGTTCGCAGCCGCAACGCGGCCGATCTGAACGCTGATATTTGGGAAGGCCATGTTTCCAGCGCCCTTTGCCATACAGGCAATATCTCTTACCGGCTCGGCGCAACGGCCGCTCCCGGCGCCATCAAAGAAAAGATCAAGAATCAACCTGGAGCCGGCGAGTCTTTCGAGCGCATGGCCGAGCAC
Source organism: Limisphaerales bacterium (assembly GCA_047618185.1). Lineage (GTDB taxonomy): Bacteria > Verrucomicrobiota > Verrucomicrobiia > Limisphaerales > JAYPEY01 > JAYPEY01. The sequence goes on along the minus strand of JBLHKZ010000041.1, from coordinate 10,344 downwards.
CTTCGGGCCAATGAGATCGATCTCACCAAAGACAAAATCGTGCTGGGCGAAATGCTCCAAATAGACCCGAAAGTCGAAAAATTTCTCGGCGCACCCGAGGCCGACAAATTGCTCACGCGCGACTACCGGAAGCCTTACGTCGTGCCGGCGCACGTCTGAGCCTCAGAAACGACAGTCCGCGCGCTCCAGTCGATGCCCACTTGCGCGCCACAACTCGCCGACGGTTCATAAGTGATTGCTCCGTCGAAATTTGAAAAATAAATGAAACAACCGCTGGAAAGCGTGAAAATGTGTGCAATAGTATTAGTTTTTCTTTTCCGGTTTGACAATTTCGTTCGGGACTATCAAATGGGTCCCACCTATCACACCGCAGTTGACAACCAAAACCACCACCCCAGGAAACAACTATGAGTTCGGAAGAGGTTCAAAATAAAATACAAGAATTGGAGTCGCTCAAGAAAGTCACCGGCTTTTGGAAGCTGGGCGGAACTTGCGCCATTCTTCTCATCGCATTGATTTGTGTCTACTTGATATACCGCGGCGTTAAAACGTTGGCCGAAGAAGGGCCCGCTCAGAAGGAATTCGTGGCCGAACTCAAGGAAGGCTTCGACTCTCAAATCAAGCCCCAGCTCGAGACCAAGGGAAAAGAGGCCAAGGATAAAGCGATCAAGATCTTGCAGGCCGAAGCTGATAAGCTGAAAGAGCGAATTCCCGAATTCACTGAAAAAGCGCAGGCGGAACTTATGGTTCTGGTCGAGGAACTCCAGTCGGAAGGCAACAAGGTCTTTGAGGCGACATTCGGGAAGGTGATGAAGCAGCGGGAAGCAAAAATACGCAGAATGTATCCTGATGTCACCGACGCCAGCATCAGCAACGCCCTCAACAATCTGCAAACTGCGCTGGACGCCGAGCTCTCTGAACTCACTGAGAGCCTCTTTATGAATCACCTCGTTGCCATGGACGGCATCTTGCAGCAACTTGAAAAAATACAGATTGGCGACGAAGTAGACATGCTCGACAAAGACGTGCCCTGGGAAGTCGCCACACTGGTGTTTGATATCGTGCGTGAAGAATTCGACGATTCCGTAAATCCTAAATGAGCCGCCGCCTCCCGCAACGAACCCCTTTCAAGAATTTCAACCCAGCAAGATTATGAGCGAAGAAAAGAAAGAAACCACTAAAGAGACTTCCGGCGGAGGAGCCGCTACCCTCGCGGAAACCTACCTCGACGAACAGCTCGCCAAGGCCCAAAAAGGCTTGAAAACGACCCAGATTGTCATGGGCGTCCTGACTTTGATTGTCTTGGGCTACATGAGTTTCATTACAGTTAAACTCAGAGAATTCGCCGAACCGGCGGAAGCAGCACAGCTCGCCATCGTTTACGGCGAGCCGTACGTGACCGGCCAGCTTGATGACCTGATCGGACAGATGGACGAGAGCATTCCCCAATTCCTCTCGCAGTTCCCGAACCAGGCCATCGAATCCCTGCCGGAGTATCGGAAAAAACTTCTCGATCGGATCTTGCTGGCCATGACCGAATACGCTGATAAAACAGCCGTCGACCTCGGCGAGAATCTCGACACCGTTCTAGATCAACATAGCGAGAGCATCGCTCAGCTTCTGGAAACGGCTGAAGACCCCGCGTCGGCCGAAGCGCTCGCCAAGGAGATCGTCGGAGAAATTACCTCGGTTCTGGATGAACGCGGTGCGGGCGGCGAGTCGATTCGCGACAAACTTGACTTTTCCCTGGACGCGCTCAAGAACATCGAAAGCCACATAGCGAAACTTGCCCAAACGACCAAGCTGAGCGACTCCGAGCATAAACAACGTCGCTTGATCGCGATTCTCATGAAGACCGTCGATCAGGAACTCGACCGAAGCGCGATGAACTACTTTCGAAGCAACTAGAAAAAGTTTCCTTTCGTTTTCAAGACAGCCGGACGGGATCCCGTCCGGCTGTTTTTTGTTGCCATCCCAATGCGCACCCATCCCGGATTGACAATTGCCATCGCTGCTGAGTCTTCGCATTCTCCTCCGTCATGAAGGGCTCAACAGATGAATTTGACTTCGACGTCGTCGTGATCGGCGGGGGAAGCGGCGGCTATGCCGCCGCCCGCACGACGGCCGCGGCCGGCCTCAGCACAGCCGTAATCGAAGGCGGAGAAGAAGTCGGCGGACTCTGCATCTTGCGCGGCTGCATGCCCACCAAGGCCTTGCTTTACGCGGCCGAAGTCATCCACCTCGCGAAGCGCTCGTCAACCTGGGGCATTGAAATCCCAGAGGTGAGCTTCGACTTCAGCAAGGTGATGGAGCGAAAGAATGCCATGATCGCCGAGTTCGCGGACTATCGGCGGGAACAACTCGCCGACGGACGTTTTGAGTTCATTCGAGCCCGGGCGAAATTCGAGGACGCCCACACCCTCCTGCTCAACGACGGCCGCCGGATTTCAGCCCGGAACTTTATCGTTGGCACGGGGTCCAAAATTTCGCCCGCTCCCCTCCCCGATCTCGATGAAGTCGGCTACATCACCAGTGACAACGCCCTGCAACTCAAGTCATTGCCCGCTTCGATCATCGTTCTGGGCGGAGGGCCGATCGCGCTGGAATTCGCTCAATTCTTCGCCCGCTTCGGATCCCGCGTCACCGTGATCCAACGCAGCGCCCAGATTCTCACCAGCTTCGACCAGGATGCAGCCGACTCATTGATCCAGGCCTTCGCCGACGAAAACATTCAGGTCTTCGCCGGCACGCGCATCACTTCCGTTTCACGCGATGGCGGCAAAAAAGTGATTCAATTCGAACACCAGGATGAGGAAAAAAGCGTCTCGGCGGATGAAATCTTTTTCGCGCTCGGACGGGCGCCCAATACGGATTCCCTGGGTCTGGATCAAGCCGGTGTGCGCGTCGACGCCCGCGGCCGGATCGAGACGCAGGCGACCATGCAATCGAGCGCATCCCACATCTACGCCGTCGGCGACTGCGCGGGACCTCACGAAATCGTCCACATCGCCATTCAGCAGGGCGAAATCGCCGCGCACAACATCAGCTCGCCCGAAGCCCCCAAAGAGATTGACTATCGAGTCCTCTCCAGCGTGGTGTTCACCGATCCACAAGTCGCGAGTGTGGGGCTTTCGGAAGGTCAGGCCCGAGCGCAGGGAATTCCCTTTCTCGCCGCGAGCTATCCATTCGCCGATCACGGCAAGTCCCTGATCATGGAAGCGAAGGAAGGATTCGCGAAACTGTTGGCGCATCAGGAAACGGGTGAAATAATCGGCGGCTCTTGCGTGGGACCGGTGGGTGGCGAACTTATCCACGAGATCATCGTCGCGATGCAAGTTCGCATGACCGTTCATCAACTTGCTGAAACGCCGCATTATCACCCCACCCTCGCCGAGATCTGGACCTATCCCGCTGAAGAACTCGCCGACCAAATCGCTCAACCTCGATAATCTACCCAACCCTCAGCATGAAGACCAAAGCCGCCGTCCTTTACGAAATGGGAAAACCCAAGCCCTACGCAGAATCAAAACCTCTGGTGATCGAGGAGCTCGAACTCGAAGGGCCCGGCGCGGGGGAAGTTCTCGTCGAAATCGGCGGCGCCGGACTCTGCCATTCAGATCTGTCCGTCATTAACGGTTCTCGTCCGAGAATCATGCCAATGGCGCTCGGACACGAAGCCGCCGGGACGGTTCGCGAAGTCGGCTCCGGCGTGACCGAACTAAAGGAGGGCGATCACGTCGTGTTTTCCTTCGTCCCCGTTTGCGGGCATTGCCAACCCTGTCAGGCCGGCCGCGCCGCGCTTTGCGAACCGGGCTTCGAAGCCAACGTGGCAGGCGCCCTGCTCAACGGCTCGAAGCGATTTCGCAATGCCGCCGGCCAGACGATCAATCATCACCAAAGCGTTTCGGGTTACTCGCAATTCACGGTATCGATGCCGCAGTCCCTGGTTCGCATCGACCCCGACGTTCCGCTGGAGACCGCGGTATTATTCGGATGCGCCATCATGACCGGCGTGGGAGCCGTCGTGAACACCGCACAAGTTATGCCGGGTTCGTCGGTGGCCGTCTTTGGCATGGGCGGCGTGGGACTCAGCGCCGTCATGGGCGCCAAAGCGGCCGGAGCCGGTCCGATCATCGCCGTTGACAAGTTGGAAGCCAAACTGGATCTGGCTCGGAAATGCGGCGCGACTCACACGATCAACGCCTCGATCAATGATCCCATCGAGGCGATTCGCGACCTGACACGCGGCGGTGTCGAATATTCATTCGAAGTGGTTGGAAGTGAAAAGGTCCTCGCGCAAGCCTACGCCGCCACCGGCCGCGGCGGAACCACCGTCAGTGTCGGATTGCCCCACCCGGAAAAGAAACTCGAAATTCAAGCTGTCTCCCTGACCGCCGAAGAACGCGTCCTGAGGGGCTCCTACATGGGCTCTTGCGTTCCCAGCCGAGACATACCCCGCTTCATTCGGATGTATCAGGCCGGCCTTCTGCCCGTCGATCTGCTGAAAAGCAAAAACATCGCGCTCGAAGAAGTGAATGAAAGTTTCGACGCGTTGGATCGCGGTGAAGTCGTCCGCCAGGTGATTCGCTTCAACTGATCCTCGCCGGAATTCGTCAGCGCAAGCATCGTCTTTTTGACTGGCGAAACGGCCTGAAATCTGGCTTCCTAAGCCCCGAATGGATTCTCGGACTCAACTTACCCTGTATGTGGCGTTGGGCGTCGCGGTGAGCGCGGTGTCAATTCATTCCCTGTCCCAGCGCGAACCTAGTCATGACGGTCGCGGCCTCACGGCCTGGCTGGGCGATTTCGACGAAGGCACTTCCGAAGCCTACCAACGAGCCTCTGACGCGATTGACGGGATGGGCACCAACACGCTTCCGCGCCTTCTGTCTCTGCTTCAGTCGAAGGACACTCCGCTGGACCGCGCGATGGATCGAATGGCCGATTCGCAATCGATGGTGGAATTTGATTGGGAAACGGCATTTGACCGACATTGGCAGGCGCTGCGCGGTTTTGAAGCGCTTGGCGGTGAAGCAACGCCGGCCATTCCCGAACTGGCTCAGCGTCTTGAGCGAGGCGAAAATCCCGAGTTCGTTTCTTTCGCTCTGGCTCGCATCGGCATCGATTCGTTGCCCGTCCTCAAAGCTGCAACGACCAATGAAAACGCCTGGGTGCGACGCGCGTCAACCGCGGCTCTGGGCATTCTTGGGAAAGACGCCCAGGACGCCATCCCCGCATTGGTCGACCGCTTGAAAGACGCCAATGCCTTCGTTCGTCGAAATGCTGCAGAAACTCTGGGGCGCATCGGGGACACAGCCAGAGAAGCGATCCCCGCCTTGAAAGACGCCTCGACGGATGGAGATGGGAGCGTGAGTCGAGCGGCGGAAGACGCCTTGGGCAAAATCGCCCTCCGATGACCGGGTTGTCGGACTTCAATGACACCGCAAATCTCAGACCGATTCGAAGCAATCGGAATTCTTCTTAAGCCGATGGCATCACCGTATCCAGGACTCGGCGAACAGCATTCCCCAAATCGGCCGCGCCCACGGGCTTGAGCATAAGTTCCCGGATTCCAATGTCGGCGCTCATTTCCCGAGTCGCGTTCTCCCCGTATCCGGTGATCATGATGATGGGTATATCCTTTCGCGCGACCAACATTTCACGGGCCAGATTCTCCCCAGTGAGATGCGGCATCATTTGATCCGTAATCACCAGGTCAAACTCATCTGGACGACTGTTAAAAACTTCCCTGGCTTCCAGGCTATCCGTCGCCAGCGTGATCCGATATCCAAGCCGCTCCAGCATCTTTTTCCCGAGCAACGCCACCTCCTCCTCGTCGTCGACAAAGAGGATATGTTCCCCGCCGCCGAGGCTCGCCTTCTCTTTCGGCTCGGCGATCCGAGCTTCGGACGTCGTCGTGGGCAAATAGACCGAAAAGCTCGAACCTTTTCCTGGCTCGCTCTCAACCGTCAACGCGCCGTCATGACTCATGACAATGCCGTGCACGACCGACAGGCCGAGCCCCGTGCCCTGCCCGCCTCGCTTCGTTGTGAAAAAAGGTTCAAAAACGCGTTCAAGCGTCGCTGAATCCATGCCCTCTCCAGTGTCAATCACACGAAGCAGAACATGTTCCCCAGCCTTGAGTCCGGGTAATCGCTCCAGCAGCGTGGTCTCCACCATCGTCGTGGTCAATTCAACGCGAATTGAGCCTCCCTGATCTCTGACCGCGTGATAGGCGTTCGCGCACAAATTCATCACCACCTGATTAATCTGAGTCGCGTCCGCCAACACCGGCGGGCACTCCGTCGAAATCTCGGTGACCATCGGTATGTTCGCCGTCATCGACGCCCGCATCAATTTGATCGCTTCGTTGACCAACGGATGCACCAACAACGGCATGCGTTCGTGCTCCGCCTGCCGACTGAAGGTCAGCATCTGTTTGACCAATTCAGTGGCGCGCAGCGCCGCCCGGGTGACGTAGTCCAAATCCTCATGCGCCTCGTGCCCGGGCTCCAACGAGTCCGTCGCCAAATTTGTAAAACCAAGTATGGGCTGAAGAAGATTGTTGAATCCGTGAGCGATGCCTCCCGCCAAAGTTCCCAGAGTCTCCAGTTTCTGCGCCTGCCGCAGTTGTGCCTCCAACGCGACGCTGCGCTCCTGCTCCAGCTTCAAGTCGCTGATAACCGCGAGTGTCACAAGGCGACCGTCCACCTTCCCATTTTCGTCATGGAGCATAGTGGATTGGCCTAGAACCCATTCGAGAGACTCGCCAATCTGAAATCGAAACTCCCGGGAAAAAGGTTCGTCCGCTCCGATGGAGCGAGCCCAAGATGCGCGGACTTCAACGCGATCTTCCGGATGCACTTTGGCTGTCCAGTCGCCACCGAACCCATCAGCCGAAGCCAGCCCCGCAATAGTTTTCCAACGGGCGTTTACAAATACGAAGTATCCGTCGACGTCGGCTTCCATGATGCCAACCGGAGCCGCCATGGCCACGGCGCGGAATCGCGACTCACTGGCTCTAAGCGCGCTCGTTTTCACCGTTAGCGCTGAATTCAGTTCGGCCGCTTCGCTTTCCGTGCTGTCGACCCGTCGCCGAAGGGATTCATGCAGCGCACGGGATTCTTCCAGCATCAGCACGATCATGCTCACAGCCACGAACATCTGGACGATACCAGAGATGAAATACAGCGAGCTCACAAAATACGGGTCGTCTTGAAAAATAGGGAACGAAATCAGGTAAACGCCCCAAATGACAAATCCAACCCCTAGCAAGCGCGCGCCCATGAACCCACGCTTTCCGCTTTCGCGAAAATACCCCCACGCCGTCCAAAAACTCGCCCCGGCAAGGAGACTAAAAGTCGGCAAGAAAACTTGTAAGGTTCCTTTTAGATGAAAGGCGCCGACATAGCCCCATACCAACAAAAAACCAATAAACAGAGCGTACAATCGTTGCGGCTCTTTCTGTTGTAAGAACTGGGCGCTGCCCCATAGCAGGAAAACCGCAGCGACTCCGATGCACCACTGTTGCAGCATCACTCCCAGCGGACCAGGCGCATCCGGATGAAAACGAATGCTCAAGGTGAGCCAAAGCGCATAGAACAACCAGGCCGCCGTCCAGATGGAGAAATACCTGCGCTTCGTGTAACGATTCAGGTAGGCGTACAAACCGACCAGCACCCAAACACTCAGGAGAGAAAGAATGAGCGCGGCCTTTAATGTCTCAGGCGGAAAGTAAACGTCAATCTGGCTAAGTATTCCCACTTTTGTTAATTAATTCGGACCTGCCGGGCTCAATTCGACGAAAACGCTCCGCTCAATTAAACTCATTTTAATCACTCCGACCGTTTCCAGACAGTGCTCCCAAAAAACCAGCATCGATGAATACTGCCAGCTGATATCAGCAACGCAACTTTTTTTGCCTAAATAGTGTACGATACTGCCTGAGAATGAGCCGGCGTAAAAAACAGCTCACCCCAGATTCCGGATCAGTTTCACACTCGTAAGACTTATCCCTTGCTGGCAACCCGCCGCGCGGCTGCCGATGCGACTGCCAGACATTCCTTGATCTCCGCAATCGGATCGTCCTTGCTTTCCTCGTATTCCAAAGACAAAGCGCCATCCACCGGGAATTTCACCTTCTTCATAGCCCGGAATACACCCTCAACGTCGAGATGTCCCTTCCCCAGAATCACACCGTGCGTCTTCTTCTTCTGTTCCGCGAAGTCTTTCAGATGAACGCCATACAGCCGCTCTCCCAGCAGATTCACGACTTCAACCGGATCCTCCCCCGACCGGATATAGTGCCCAAGATCCGCACAAAACCCGATTCGCTTGTCCCATTTTTGCACCGCGTCCAGTGTCTGCTGAGCCTTGTCATACAGCGCGTCAGGCCCGTGATTGTGTATCGCAATTCGAATGTCAAATTCCTGAACCAAATCGTGCAACTGGGAGAATGACTCTACTGTAGGGTTGGCGCTGATGTTCTTGATGCCGGCCCACTTCGCGAACAAAAACATGTTTCGGTTGGCCTTCTCATTCTTGCCGAATGACTGAACGCCGTGCGCGCTGATACTCAAATCGTGCTTCTTCAACAGATCGCTCATCTCCTGGATCTTGGCCTTGTCCGGCGTTACCGGATAGTGCCCGCGAAAAAACTCCACCCAATGCAAGGGCAGGTCCTCAATCATCTTCAACGCGCCTTCCACGCCAAATGCCCTCAGAGAGTAGCTTTGGATACCCATGCGAAACCCGCCGTAATTCTTGATCGATTCCTCGCGGGTATCCGCCAACAGCGAACCCGAACCCGCGCCGAGCGCCCCGGTTGTCGCCGCCGCCAACGCTGCCCGCTGAATGAAACCGCGCCGCGTGATCTTCTTCATCGATGAATGGTCTTGCATGGGTCGTATCTTTCTAAGCTTGGATTTGTTCTGTGATTTGATTGCAAATCGTTATTACATCGCTTCCGATCTGCCGCCCGATCCAGGAAAACCGGGATGAGCATGCAGCCTGAGTCGCCCGATCGGAACTGAGATAAATACAAACGTCGTGCCAGAAAAACAAAGCAATTCATCGCGTGAAACGCTCGCGCTTTGCATGATTGCCCGCGATGAGGGAGAACACCTGAGACGCTGCCTTGAAAGCGTCGCCTCGATTGTCGACGCTATCTACATCACGGACACGGGATCGACCGATGACACCCGCGCGATCGCCGGCGAATTCACGGACCGCATCCGCCGCTTCCCCTGGCGCGACGATTTCAGCGCCGCGCGCAATGCTTCGATCGCAGATGTTTCGGAAGACTGGATTCTCACTCTGGACGCCGACGACTATTTTCCCGACGGCGAAGCCGCGAAGATTCGACCCGCTCTGGACGACGCCGCGCAGGCGGCCTTTACCGTCCGCTACGAAATCATGCCGGGCCACACGCCCGAGCCCGGCCTTAAACTTTTTCGAAATCGGCTGGGCGTCGCTTACGAGGGATTCATTCATGAATCGATTCGCAACAGTCTCGCGCGGGTTTCATCCGACGGCATAGGCCACATCGACGCTCATCTCGTCCACGCCGGTTATCGCGAAACGGATCTGGACCGGAAAGTCTCACGAAACCTCCCCCTGCTTAAACGCGAATTCCTCCGCGCCGACGAAGCCGGTGATCGAATGCAACGCCTTTCTGTTGGCGTCGATCTTGCCAACGCCGAAGCCGCTACTGGCTCCCTCGCCGAAAGTGAGACCCGCCTGCAGAAACTCATCGAGGATCTTCTGGTTCATGGCCTGCCTGGTGACGGACGTTGGGAACTTTCGCCACTGGTGCATCTGCTTTGGATGCTTTTCGAGCAGACGCGTCATGACGAGGCATCCCAACTCTGCGAGCGCTGCGAACCCCTCTTTCGCGAGCATCCCTACTTTCCGCTGTATCGTGGGATGGCCCGAATTCGCGCCGCGCAATTCGATTCGGCTCTGGCGGATTTTCAACGATTCGAATCGAACACCGCCGTCTCAAACACGCTCTTCTCCGTGCCCATAATCTATTTGGGTTGCGAACTTTGGAGCATGGCCGGCCAGTGCTGTCTCAGTCTCGGCGACGCCGCCCAGGCAGTCGCGTATTTCACACGGGCTCTCGCCGCCGACCCGGCCAATCCAGAATATGCAATCAAACTCAAACTCGCCAGAATTCGCGCCCCATCCGCTTCTTCCGACCCGCCTCAAGAACCCGCGCGGGTATGATTGCGGATGGGAGGAGAAGCAGTTGAAAGTCTTCGAAAGGTCGGCGCACCTGGTTCTACGACGGCTTCCGGGGAGCGCGCGCGCCCCGCGTGCCCTCATTGGCGCCTCGCCGATGAG
>JBLHKZ010000040.1:0-28772 GCA_047618185.1 Limisphaerales bacterium | reverse complement strand
TTGCCTCCGCGTCGAACGGCGTCGCCTGGTTGAGCGCCTCATCCATCACGTTCAACCGAAGCCCGCCCTTGGGCTTGTCGCCCGCATGGCAATCGAAACACCGCTCCTTCAGAATCGGATAAACATGCTCCTTGAAATCCACGGTCTTCTTCACGACCGGGACCGACTCCGGTTCGTAGGCCGGCTTGGGCGCGGTCAACGGAGGCAAACCCAGTATCGTCCGCCAATTGTCGCTCACCCGGATGTCCGAGACGTTGATCCGGTCCGTGTGCTCGGTCTTGCCTCCCGTCGCGAATCCGATCCAACGCACCTCGCTGATACTCTTGCGACTCCTCGCCGAGGCGGCCGGCTTGAATTCGTCGCCCGGAAAGGGATCAATCCACAAATCCAGATTCTCGAACGGCTCGACTTCACCCGGCTTGGACTTCCACAAACGCGCGACAACGATGAACTCACGGTCGCCCTCCAACTGAATCTTTGAATGCTTCTCCGCGTTGGACGCGAAACGGACCATGAAACTGTTTTTGTCGTTGGCGACATGCACGCCGAAATTGGGAATCCCTCCATTGTGCCCCGCAGTGTCGCCCCCGTCCTCCGCGTCCAGCCACATGATGAAGAACTCACCATCGCCCTGGCCGGGTTCATCGATGCTGGCCGCATCGTAACGCATCTGGAAACGGACAAAGAATTCCTCCCCGGTGAAGGGCGTCGAAAGCTCCCGGCGAATCGGATTGTTCCGGCCTTTCGTGCCGCGAATCTCATACGATTGCGCCGCCGGAGCGATGGCCGATTGTGTCCAATCGCCGCTGAAGGCCGGACCCACCGCAGAATACAATAAACCCGGCGCCAGAAACGACGCGAATACCAGAAGCGAAAACTTGAAAATCCGGCGAGCCATTACCCTGAAGAATCCACACGAACAAACAGCGCAAAAGCCGATCGCGCGATCGATTGAGGAATCATCTCGGCATCGTAGTAATCCAAAACATGATTGCAACGCCGAACCGGCGGCGCGGACGTTTAATGGGCGCCACAGGCAAATTCGGGCGAACTAACCTTTACTCGTCATCACCCGGAGATCGGACGACACACCTCACCCCAGATCCAGCGCCCCCCCGGCGCTGAGCTGTGGATTGCCGAAGGTCTCCACCCGATGCCCGACGCTGTGCGCCAAGGCCATCAGCAGACGATTGTGCGCCAACTTGTTGTATTTCATCGAGCGGCCCATCTGGAACTTGCAGCCATTGCCCAAAAGCACGAAGGGGATGTTGTCCAGCGTGTGGCTGTTGCCTTTGCCCAGTTCGTTGGTCCAGACAATCGTCGTATGATCGAGCATGCTGCCCGAGCCGCCCGGTTCCGGAGTCTGCTCCAGACGCTCCGCGAGATACTTCACTTGCTCGGCGAACCAGATGTTGATCTTGACCAGGCTCTCCTGGGAGTCCTTCTGGTCGTCCTTGTGATGAGACAGCGTGTGGTGGGTGTCCTTGACGCCCAACCAGCTCATTTTCGCCTGCCCGACTGACTTCGTGAATTGCAGCGTTGCGACCCGGGCCATGTCATTGGCAAAACTGTTCACCAGCAGATCGATTTGCATCTTGCTCAAAGTCGGGAGGTTGTCGTTCTCATTGGAAACGCCGCGCTTCAAGGTCGGCGGCGCAACGCCCAGCTTCTGCTCGCTCGCCTTCTTCAAGTCCCGCTCCATCTCGCTGACGAATTGCGCGTGCTCTTCCAACAGACGTCGATCCTCGGGACTCAGTTTGTTCGCCGCCTTCTTCAGGTCGCTGCGCAGGCCGTCCATGATCGCCGTCAGATTCTCCCGATCCTCCACGCTGCCGTAGAGCTTCTCAAACATGTGATAGGGATCGTTGACTGGAGCGATCGGCTTGTTCGCGCCGGCGTAGGACATCCGGGTCCATGGATCCGCCCGATCGATCCGCCCGACGCCAAACTCCAGCGAGCCAAATCGCGTGCTGGTTGCTTCCTGCTTTTGAAAAAAGTTCTTCAACTCCTGGTCGATCGAAATGCCTCCGGCCCAACCCGCTGGCGTGTGAGAACCGCCCTGAATATTTCCGGGCAAAAGCTCCTTACCCGTCAGCAGGCAGCTCATGCCGCGCATATGGCTGTCGCCATCGCCGCGCACGCGATTGGACACACCGTTCAGGACGAGCATCTTCTTCTTGAACGGCTCCAAAGGCGCCAGGATTCGCTTAAACTTGAAATCCTCGCCCTGCTCGTCCGGCCAGAATTCCCAGGGAATCGTGCCATTCGGGCTGAACATGAAAATCAATCTCTGCTTGTCCGTCGGCGGTTTGGCGGCGGCCAGCCCCGGCAGGCCAAACAAGAACGGCGCCGCCGCGGCCGAGACGCCGAGGTCGCGAATGAATTCTCTTCGTGTGCGTATGTTCATTTCAATTTTCGCGCGTTCGTTTTTCTTAATTTCAAAATCATCTGGCGGCCGTTTCCTTTGGCCGGGCCTCGCGATGCAGAGCAAACATGATGGCGGTATCAATCGTCAACTCGCGCATGTTGCAGCCTGAATCAGTGAACGATTTCCGCAACTCGGAAAGCGCGTCAGCGCCGTAGGCCTGCACCGGTTGCTTGGCGATATGATTGAACAACTGAATCACGAAGCCGCGCTGCGCCGAGGCGCTGTTGGCCGCGTATTCCGCCAGATCGCGAGCGCCCGTCAGCTTGATCTTTTCGCCCTCGTCTGTCTGGAATTCGCCCTTGGCGTTGATGGGCTTCTTGCCGTCGTCCTCCATCGTGCGAAAGCGGCCCACCGCGTCGTAGTGCTCCAGACTGAAGCCGAGCGGATTGATGATCGAATGACAATTCTGGCATGCGCGCGACTTGGTCAGTTCGGTGACTTTCTCCCGCATGGTCAAGTTCGGCTTGAACTTCTGATCGTCAAATGAGACGGCCACCGGCGGCGGCTTGAGGGTCCGGCCCAACATGTTTCGGGTAATGAACACGCCCCGATGAATCGGGGAAGTCGAGTCGGCGTAGGCGAAGGTCGTCAGCAAATACGGATGCGTGACCACGCCGGTCCGCTCTTTGGGATCCAGCGAAACCTTCTGAAAGCCTCCCTTCTCGGGCTCCTCGACTTTGTAAAATTTCGCCAGACTCTTGTTCACGAACATCTGGTTGGCCAACAACAATTGCCGATAGTCCGAGGCTTCACTCCACAAAATGTCCTCCACGAACAAATCAAGGGAGGTCCGCAAGTCCGACACGATCCGATCATCAAACCCGGGAAACAGCTTCTCGTCCTTAGCCAGATCCTCCGCTTCGTCCATCTTGAGCCACTGATGGAAAAACTCCCGCATCTTGACCCGCGCCCGCAGATCCTGAGCCATGCGTTTCGCCTGCCGGAGAACTTGAGCGCGCGTCTTCAATTTCCCATTCTTTGCCGCATTCCAAAGATTGTGGTCGGGCAGCGAATCCCAGAGCCCCAGAGCCAACCGCGATGCCGTCGTGTAATCGTCCGGCGTTTCGCTGCCAACCTCCGGATAAAGAAAACGCGGCGACTTCAACGTCAGCAGGACTGCCCGTTTGACCGCCATTTCCAAATCCGACGCCGTTTCGAACTGCGAGCCCAGCATCGCCTCCGCTTCCACGTCCGAGAGCGGCCTTCGAAACGCACGTTCCGCGAAGCTCCGACAAAACTCTTCGATCTTCTCCTGCCGATCTTTGGCGTCGGCTTTCGTGCCCGCGAATCGATCCAGCCTTTCCACGATCACATTAACCGTTTCGATCGCGGCTCGCGTTACGGCTTCATCCCAGGCCCGCGACACCGCCGCGCCTCGCGGATAACCCACGCTGCTGTCGTCGGGCGGAAAGTGCGATTGGACCACCAATGTCGGACGGGCGGAATCCGGCGACAGCGTGCGTTCGGGAATTGCCTCCTCGACTTTGTGCGGCGGCTTCCAGCGCAGCTCGATGGACGCGCTCTTGTCCTTGAACTTGAAGAAATCCAGCTTGATCGGATAGCGGCGCCCCCCGAGCAAAAACAGGCGGACTTTGTGTTTCCTCGGCTCGCCGCCCAGCGCGACCCAGCCGTCGATCGACGGCGACTCGTTGGCATTGACCCAAAGTTTGAATCCGTTCTCGGTCTTGACGATGAATTCATATTCGCCGGAATCCTCGATCCTTACCGAACCGGACCAGGTCATCGAAAATTCCTCCACCTTGAAAACCTCCTTGTCCGGACTGCCCTTGCCAAACTGAAAACTGATCCGCGGATCAACGCGATCGAAGGCCTTGTGCTTTCCGTTGTAGCTTCGTGACTTGAAATACTGTCCGCGCAATCCGTGCTTGTCGCTCTCTCCGCCCGTCCCCGCAAAACTCCCGACCAGGTCCGCGACGCTGTTCTGAAATTGACGAACGGTCAGACGTGAAAGCTCGATCCGAGCCGGCATGTTGCGCGCCTGCGCCTCGGGCGAGTAGAACGCGTCGAAAATATAACGGGCCGCCGCTTGAGCGTCTCCGTGACGACAAAGCTCCGGCTTCTCGTCCGGCATTGATCGGTGAATGATTCGCTTCAGTCGTCCGATCGACTTGTCCCCGGTCAACGGTTCCTCATATTTCCCCGCGACGCCTTCCCCTTTCGCGCCGTGACAATCCGCACAGAGCTTGCGGTAAATGCCATGACCCCGCTCAGCGTCATCCGCCGCCAGGACCGGCCCTTGAATAAAAAGCAGGAATGCCGCGATGAGTCCGGGCGTGTGTTTTTGAAATAATCGTCGCATCAGTGTCTTCGCACACAATTTGAATCGTGTGTCTGGATGTCAATACGGATTCGATACCAAGTTTATTCATGGCGACTCATGACGTCCAATTTTCGGTCAAACCTAGCCAAATGTGGGCGATAGAACGACAAACCGGCCATTCTGGGAAATTCAGCTTGCCGGGTCGGACGCGAGTCGAGTAAACGCATCGCTCCCTCTGAGGCGCTGGCCGACGAAATCAGGCCGCACGGGAACCCAGACAATCGCTGACGTTATGAACAAAAGTCTCGCAACCAATCTCGCCGCCGGCCTTTGTGTGGCCGCCGGGGCCGCCGCGCCCGAGCCCTTTCGCTGGCCCGTCCTTTCAATGGGCATGTTCGCCTTGTCGGGCGCGCTCACCAATTGGGCCGCCATCCACATGCTCTTTGAAAAGGTGCCTGGGCTCTACGGCTCGGGCATCGTGCCGCTGCATTTCGAGGATTTCAAAAGCGGCATTCGCGAATTGATGATGCGGCAATTTTTCACGAGGGAGAATATCGAGCGCCTCTTCAATGAGGAGGCTGCGACCGCCGCGGCGATCGATCTCGACCCCTTGCTGGACAAGGCGGATCTCGAGCCCGCCTTCGATGCTCTCCTCGAGGCCGTGATGGAATCCCCGCTCGGCGGCATGCTCGGTATGATGGGCGGGGTCAAGGCATTGGATCCGCTTCGCGAGCCCTTTCAGGACAAACTGCGAAACGCAATCAAGGACATCGCCGCGGCGACGGAATTCAAGGACGCGCTCAAGGCCGGCCTGCCGGCTGAGGCAATCACCGAGGACATCCTCAAAAAGATTGAGGCGATCGTCACCGCGCGACTCGACGAGCTCACACCGCAGGCGGTCAAGGAGATCATCCAGACCATGATTCAGGAGCACCTCGGTTGGCTGGTTATCTGGGGCGGCGTCTTCGGCGGGCTGATTGGTTTGGCCGCCGCGTTTCTCCCGTTCTAGCCTGTCCGAAAATTCATTTTCGCCGCTCCCGTTTCCTCGGGAGCATTGCGCAGTCGTTTTCGTCCAACTCTCCAACCGTGATGAAAACCACAATCAAATCCTTCTCATTCTCCCTTGGCCTCGTTCTGTTGTTCGCAACCTCAGGCTGCCAAACCAAGCGCGAACCCTATGTCGTCCCCCTGCCCGCGCCGCGCGAAATAGCGCCGACCGAGTTCGCGGGAAATGACAATCCGACTCCCGCGCTGCGGCAATCGTCCCCGCCGCCAACCCAGGTGAACACGCCCCCCGATTCTATCATCGACGCAGAGCCTTTGATTCCGAAGCTCGGCGATAAGGTCGAAGAGACCGACATGTCAAACAAGGCGCTGAGCCAACAGAACAAAACGACGTCGGGCATCGTCCTGAAAGCCGAAGGCAAACCGGGTCTCCCGCCGCGCGTGACCTTTGAACACTTCTGGCTGGATGACGGCGCGCTCAAGTCCGACACGGTCTATTTCGAATTCGATCGCGCGGATATCCGAAGCGGCGAGGTCGTCAAGATCGAGGAAGTCGCCCTCTTTCTTCGCGCCAAAACCGCGAACGCGGTCCTTATCGACGGGCACTGCGACCGACGGGGCACGGAGGAATACAATCGAGCTCTGGGAGAACGACGCGCCCTCTCCATCCGCGAACAACTGATCATGCTGGGCGTGGAGCCGGATCGCATTTACACGCGCAGCTTCGGCGAAGATCTCCCGGCCGACACCGGCCAGGCGGAAAACGCCCACGCAAAGAATCGTCGGGGCGAATTCGCCCTGCTGGTTCCACGGAACTAGCGTCCAGCGCGCTCGACGAATTTGAGCGCGCAGCGAAGAAAGATTGAAGAAACATACTGTCTTCGGTATCCAATACGACGTTGAACAGAATCAGCCTCATTTTACTAAAAATCGCAACAGCCGTCTTTCTCGCCGGAATCCCAAGCGTTCATGGCGCAAGTTCCTCCGCGCCTTCCTTCGAAACCGACATCCGCCCCATTCTCAAGGCCAATTGCTTTCAATGTCACGGTGAGGAAAAGAAACTCCAGGGCGGGCTCGATCTGCGACTGAAGAAACTGATCGAGAAAGGCGCGAAATCCGGCGCGGTCCTGAGTCTCGGAGATCATAAGTCCAGCCGATTGTTCGAAGTCGTCGCCTCGGGCGAAATGCCGCCCAAGGACGAACTGCATCTCAAGCCCGAGGAAATTGAGCTGATCGCCAAATGGATCGACGCGGGCGCGCCCATCGATCAGCCCGAGCCCAATGGCGAACCGGAACCCGGCGAGTTCATCATCACCACAGTCGAGCGAAACCATTGGGCTTTTCAACCGATTCGCCGCCCAGCGGTTCCAACCCTCCAGGGCACGGATTACAACGCCGACAATCCTATCGACGCCTTCATCGACCGCAGCCTGGAAAGGCAAGGACTTGTCCCCTCGCCCGAGGCGCGACCTATCACCCTGCTTCGTCGAGCCCACTTCGATTTGACCGGCCTGCCCCCCACGCCGGCAGAAGCCGGCGCTTTCCTCGCCGCCCACGCGCGACAACCCGAAGCCGCATGGTCTGATTTGATCGATCGTCTGCTGGCATCTCCGCATTATGGCGAACGTTGGGGCCGACATTGGCTGGACGTTGCGGGCTATGCCGATTCCGAAGGTTATGATGACAAAGACGTTGCCCGCCCCGACGCCTGGTCCTATCGCGACTACGTGGTCAGGTCGCTGAATCAGGACAAACCCTGGAACGACTTCATCCGCGAACAAATCGCCGGCGACGAACTGGTCCACGCCACGCACGCCAATGCACAGGGCCTCGCGAACAAGTCGGAAGACGCCCTCGAAAAACTCACCGCCACCGGTTTTCTCCGAATGGGCCCAGACGGTTCCGGCTCGAAACCCGCAGATCCCACGCTCGCACGCAACAAGGTCATCACCGAGACCGTAAATATCGTTTCCTCCTCACTGCTCGGCATGACGGTCGGCTGCGCGGAATGCCACCATCATCGCTACGAGCCCATTCCCCAACAGGACTTCTACCGACTTCGAGCCATTTTTGAGCCGGTCTACGATGTGAGCAACTGGCGCGCGCCCAACGCCCGCCGCGCCGCGATTCTCTCCGAAGCCAACACTCAGCTTTCCGCAGAATTCGAGAAAGAGGCCAAGGTCTACGACAAGAAATACTTCGATGAAATGATGCGAATCGTCGGCGTAATCTTCGAACGTGAATTGGAGAAAATCCCCGAGGCCGAACGCGCATTCGCCCGCCAGACCTACGAGACGGAAGCCAAGAAACGCACACCTGAACAGGCCAAGTTCCTCGCCGAGAAATATCCCGCCGTAAACGTTCAGCGCGGGACGCTTAATCTCTTCATCGAGAAATACAAGGACGTGGCCGATTTAAAAAAGGGCTACATGGATTTCCAAAAACAATACGTCGCCATCCGCGCGAAAAAGCCAAAGCCCGCCTACATCCGCGTTGCGACCGAGGACACCAAGAAGGTGCCGGTGACAAAACTATTTCACCGCGGCGACCACAATTCTCCCGAGCCGAAGCCGATCGCGCCGGGCGGGCTTTCCGTCGTCGCCGACCTCTGCGGCGACGAATCCTTCCCAACGAACAACGCAAAATTGCCCACCACCGGCCGCCGTCTCGCCTTCGCCGAACACCTCACGAATGGCAGGCATCCCCTCACCGCGCGCGTGCTGGTAAACCGTTTTTGGATGCACCACTTCGGCCGCGGTCTGGTCGGCACACCGGAGAATTTTGGAGTCGCTGGAGAAAGACCCTCCCATCCAGAATTGCTCGACTGGCTGGCCAGCGAATTCATGGACGGCGATTGGCGATTAAAACGCCTGCACAAACTCATCATGACTTCGCGGACATATCGGCAATCCTCCGCCCGGCGCTCCGACGCCGAACAAATTGACCAGGACAATCGCCTCCTCTGGCGCATGCCCGTCCGCCGCCTTGAGGCCGAGTCCGTGCGCGACGCCATTCTCGCGGTCAGCGGCAGCCTCAATCCCAATCTCGCCGGCGAGCCCGTCGCGGTCGCGGCCAACGCCGGCGGCATTATCGCCGTGGGCGGCGGCAAGGTCTCGCCCAACGGCGCCGAGCTCAAACGCTCGCTTTACGTCCAAGTCCGACGCACCCAGCCCGTCGCCATGCTGCAATCCTTCGACGCTCCGCAGATGGAACCCAACTGCGCCCGTCGCGTCTCCTCCACCGTGGCCACCCAATCCCTCGCCATGCTCAACAGCGATTTTGTTATCCGGCAGTCCACCGCCTTCGCGGACCATGTGTGGGATGACGTCAACCACTGGCGCGTGCCCGACAACGAATCCTTGATCGCCCAGGCCTGGAAAGCCGCCTACAGCTCCGCGATCCCCAACGAGCAAGCCGCGACGTTGCTTGCCTTTTTCAACGAGCAGGAAGCCCATTTCAAAACGGCGCTAAAATCGCAAGACGCCGCAGCAGCGAAGAAGAAAACGCTGGCAACGCTATGCCAGGTGTTGTTGGCCTCCAACGAGTTTCTATATGTGGATTGAACAGTCCAACAAACGTGAATCGTCGCCGACGCGGTTTGTCGCCGTTCATGTATGCAGCGAAATGTCGAACCGAGTCCCGAAGGGACCACCGACAATAGCCCGGCGTTTCAACGCCGGGTATGACCCAACGGCCGAAGTCCCGAAGGGACGGCCGATGATTCAACCGTCCCTCCGGGACGAATTCGGACGTGTTTTTCCCGGCGTTGAAACGCCGGGCTTTTTTTATTTATCCCTCCGGGATCAGGTCATCGACCTCTCGCAAAGCGAACCTCGCATCACGCTTGGTTCGTCTTTTCCGATGCTGCGGAAAACCCTTGGAGCCGAATGACAGACTCAATCCCAAACAATGAAGGTCGTGCTGGCTCCGCCGACTCCATGGCGGGCGTCGAACCCAGAAAGTTGGACCTCGCCGGGTTATACTTTGTCCTCGCCATCGTTCTCCTGCTCGTCGTCCCCGCCGTCTCGCAGGCGATCACGGGGCCAGGCGCTCAACCAGATCAGGCCGCTGAATTCATATGCGGCACGCCGTTCCTCTCCGTGATTTCTATTGTTCTCCTGATGGGAATCTTCCCCTTTCGCTGGGCGTTTCTCAAATGCTGGCGTTGGAATAACCTCGGAATGCGGGCAATCAAACTGTTTGGCGCAGTCGAGGCGCCGTACGACGTCGAAAACGACGATGTGACACCCTGAAACCAATCCATGAAACCTGAACTCCACAACTGGCATCGCCACTCCACCCGTCGGCATTTCATGGCCAAAAGCGCGCTCGGCGTCGGCTCACTGGCGCTCGCCGATCTACTCGGCCGCGAGTCCGCTCAAGCCACGCCCGCCAAGCCGGCGTTGGAGCCGATCCGTCACGACCTGACGCCCAAACTGCCCCACCGTCCCGGCAAGGCAAAGGCGATGATTTCCATTTTCATGGGCGGCGGTCCTTCGCACCTCGATCTACTCGATCCCAAACCCGCATTGCAGAAATACGCGGGCAAACAATTCCCGGGAAAGGACATCAAGTACGACAACGCCGGCCAGGCCAGTTCCGTCGTCCTGCCCTGCCCGTTCAAGTTCGAGAAATGCGGCCAGTCAGGAATGGAGATCAACACGGAATTGCAACCAGGCCTGCGCGAGATTGTCGACGACATCACGCTGGTCCGTTCCATGAACCTGCCCAACATCCGCAATCACGTCGCCGGCATGCGCGCCCTGACCACCGGGCGCGGCCAGGAAGGCTGGCCCTCGCTCGGCAGCTGGATGGTCTACGGCCTCGGCGCGGAGACGCAAAGCCTGCCCGCCTTCGTGGCGCTGGTCATGGGCAACAATCCTCCCGGCTCGCCTTTTTGGGACAGCCGCCATCTGCCCTCGATCTACCAGGGCACGATCGTTCGGGAGAAGGAGCCGCGCATCGCCAATCTCAATCCCCCCATCGACATGCGCGGCGCGCCGCAATCACGCCAGCTCGACCTGCTAAAGCAACTCAATCAGAAACACCTCAACCGCCATCCGGGCGAGGACGATCTCGCCGCCCGCATCGCCAGCTACGAACTCGCCGCGCGCATGCAGACTTCCGCCACCGAAGCGCTCGACATGAACCTCGAATCCGAGGCCACCAAAAAACTCTACGGCTGGCATGAGTCCCGCACCCGTCGCCACGCCGAGGCCTGCATCCTTGCCCGACGACTGGTGGAGCGCGGCGTCCGCTTCGTGCAGATCTGGGATTACGGCTGGGACATGCACCAGGACATTTTCACCGGTCTCCAGTCCCGCGTCGGCGCCTCAGACCAACCCTGCACAGCGCTCGTTAAAGACCTGAAATCTCGCGGCATGCTGGATTCCACGATCGTACAATGGGGCGGAGAAATGGGCCGCCTGCCCGTGGTTCAGAATCGCGGCGTCCGCGGCAAACCGGGCCGCGACCACAACACCGAAGGTTTCAGCATCTGGATGGCTGGCGGCGGACTCAAGTCCGGCCACATCCACGGAGCCACCGACGAATTCGGCCACCGCGCCGTCCAGGACATCGTCACTCAACACGACTTTCACGCCACCCTGCTCCACCAGATGGGCATCCAGCACGACCAGTTCGCATTCCAGCACAACAACGCGCCGGTCTCACTGGTGGAGCCAAAACAGGGGAAGATCGTGAAGGGAATTTTGGCGTAGAGACGGGCGGAGCTTCAAAGAAAAGCGGCAGAGGACAGCCGCAGTCCAAGACCTTACGGAATTCGTAGCTGCCCGATCCTTCGCGATAGCGTCTTGGACTGCGGTCGTCCTCTACCGCTCTCCCTGGAAATGCTCGAGGCTTCCATTCGCAACTAACCAATCAGACACTTCAAGCTCTCCCCCGCCTTTTCGATCCACTCAAACGGCGGCAGCGCATACGGCCTGAATGTTTCCAGATACCCCTCCTGCTCATTGTAGAGCAGCGCGCGATTGAGGCCCAGATCGCCGCCCTTGGGCGAGTCGATCAACGTCGCTGAATCATTAGCGCTCATCTGGAAAATCACGCGCATCTCAAATTCGGTGAGCGCCTTGCGGCTGAGCGAGCGGTTCACGTTATTAAGCGTGTCGCAGGTTGCGATGATGTGCAGCCCGGCCGAGGCTCCTTCGAGAATCAAGTTGTTCAACGCCGTGCCCGGGTTCGCAGCCTTGTCGTCGTCGTCATCCAGCGAAAAACTGAAATCCTCCTCGAAGCGCAGTTTCTTAAATCGCTGCAGGCCATGAATGAGAACAAACACTCGCGGCGACAAAGCCACGCCGCCTCCGCCTTCGTCCCTGATTTTCATCTCCGCCTCGAGCCCGCCCATCACCTCGCCCAGTTCGCTGTATTTCGGCGTGATCACCTCGTGTGGGATAACGCCGACCACACGCTCCATATAGGCCTTCTCTGACGATTCCGGAGGACTGCCATCCAGCAACACAAACTTTGCCGCGCCTTTCGGGAATTGCGCCGACAGCGAAATCATGGAAACCGCCAGCATCGCCATGGTCGCCTCCTCGCGTTGTCCGACCACGATCAGGTTGCTGCCACTCTGCCGCTGGAACACGGCCTCGGTCGGGCCTTTGATGGAATTCGGCGCGCCGAGATAGGCGCTGACCGCGCCCTGCCGTTCGACGGATTCCGCCTTGAGCATTTTTCGCAGCAAATCGTTCTCCGCGACATCGGCGGGTGCATTGCCCTCGAACACAACTGGCGTTGAAAATTCCCGGCCGCTTTCCTTCACCTTGACGGCGACCTTGTCCAGGTAACTGTCGCGCACTTCGTCCGGAAGCCACACGATTTGAAAGGGGTGGTTTCCCTCGGGCGCGCCGGCGTTGTCGTTGTAGATGCCCTCGCCCGGCCGGGTCAGCAGGCGCGCGGCGGGATTGGTGTCATCGAGAATCAGATACGAATCGGCCTCGTTGCATTGCAGCGCCACGCGAATCACCATCTGCCCCAACGTGGCCCGCGCCAACGTGAACGCCCCGCCGAGCGTCTGGGAGCCGAGGATAACGTGCATGCCAAACGCGCGGCCTTGTCGCACGATTCGGTCGAGCAGCAGCGCCGCCTCCTGCGCGATCTTGTCGTCCTCGACGAAATACTCCTGAAACTCATCGACCATCAGCAGCGTCCGCGGCATGGCCCGCTTGCCGCCCGCCTTTTTGTAGCCGGCGACATCCTGCGCGCCCAACTCCCGAAACAGCTCGCCGCGTTCGCGCAATTCCTCGTCGAGTCTGCGCAACACGCTCAGGCCAAACTCCCGGTCGCTCTCGATCGCGATCACCTTGGCGTGCGGCAGCCGGCGAGTTGCGTAGCATTTAAATTCCACGCCCTTCTTGAAATCAATGAGGTAGAACTCGACCTGTTCCGGGCTGCACCACAGCGAGAGGTTCGTGACGATGACGTGAAACAGCGTCGACTTGCCGGAGCCGGTCTTGCCCGCGATCAGCGCGTGCTGGCAGGTGCCCTTGCCAATCGAGAGATTCTGCAGCTTGGTCGCGCCCGTTCGGCCGACCGGAACGACGAGCTCATTGGTCGTGTCGCGCGACCAAAGTTGTTCGTCCGTCGGAGCCACCTGTTTGAAGGGCACTTCAATGCGATTGGAATCCACGCTTTGCTTACCGACCTTGTGAATCAGATCCATTGCAAATTCAGGACTGGGAGCAGGATCCAGCCGTAAGCGCGCGCCGGTGATCATCTTGTTCTTCAGGGCGAAGCTCATCCCCATGTTGTTCACGCAAATGCTGTTTGCCCGCAGCTCCTCGATGATATTGTCATCCAGCTTCGGCTGACGGCGATCCCAGTGAATCAACGTGAACACGCCGCACTTGGCGCCGGTCGCGACAATGCTCATCAAGCGATTTGCCGCGGTCGGAGTGAAGTTGACCGGGAAGTCCGCGATCACCAGGAAGTGATATTTCTCCGCGATATTCCCCGCCTCCCGATTGTAATCGACGATGGTTTCATACTCATTGCGAAGATACATCTGGATGACCTTCTCAATGTGCTCATTGAGCTCGGTCAACCGTTGCTCGATCTGCCCCGATTGCGTCCAGATCTTGCTATTGATCAGGTGCTCTCCGTAATCGGCCAGGTGCATGATGCCGGCGAAGCTCTGTCCCAGCCCGACCGGATCGAACACGGTCAGGCTGGCGCGTCCGGGAGGCGAATTGGCCAGCAGGCGGAGAATGACATTGTTCAGCGAGCCGATCATTTCCTCACGACCATGTTTGTCCGATTCAAACAGCAGGCAGCCTTGCTTCGGATAGCTGAGCGAGAAGGGAAAAGTAAATTCGCTGGAGCCGGGCAAGGCCAGTCGTTCGTCCTCGGGCAGCTTCGAACAGAGTTTCTCCATCGTCACCTCCATGCGGGCGAATCGGGTCTCATGAAGGAAATCCGCGGGCGGAGACCAATCGCTCCAGGCTGGGTCGTCCCAGGGGGCGAATACTTTCTCGGATTCCTCCAGATCGGCGGCGGCGTTTTTATAGGCCGGTTTGACAACGGCGTTCCAATCGCCAATCAGCCGTTCCCAGGCCGCCGCGTAAGTCGATTCCCGCTCAGCTGCTTCTTTCTCGCGGTCGTCCACGATCTTCTTTTCCTCCGCCGCCTGCTCACCCTTGAGCTTCTTGATTCCGGCATCGTGCTCATTCTTAGCTTGCCTTAATCGCTCTCGATGAAGCTTCTCGTGCTTGCCCGTAATTCGAATTTCCTTCGCGTCGACGTGATCCCGGATGGGTTGCCGTTGATCCTGCGCCTCCTGCTGGACGGCCTTCCATTCGGCCTGCAGCTCTTGCGTTCGCGCCTCCGCCTCGGTTTCAATGCGCTCCAGATTCAATCGATTCTCCTCGGCGTTCGTCAGCTCCGCCAGCAGCAACACCCGATCCATCCGGCGAACCGACGTGATGATGGCCCTGGCCGATCGGGCGGCCAATGCCATGCCCAGAAAATAGAGAACGAGAGCGCCGGCGATGGCGACGCCGCACGACAGACCAATATTCAGTGGCGTGAATCGAGCTGCATCGTATTGGGGGCCCACAAAAAAGGCGACGCCGTGCCCCATGATGATGAGCAGAATCAACAGCCACACCGGAAAACCGCGAAAGAACAGCGAGAGAATCTTCCGTCGATATCTGGCGAAATCCTCCTCGGTCTTCGTGTGCAGCGTCTGCAATTCCTCCAGCATTTTTGCCGAGCCTGTTTTCAGATCCGGCTCCAACGCCTCGTCCTCAGCCTCCTGCATCAACTCGTTCTGAAACTTCCCAAACCCGGTGAAAAATTCGTAGCCCGACTCCTTCAATTCCTCGTGCAACTCAGTTCGCTCCACGATCGTTTCCGAGAATTCCACGCGCGCGGACTCCTGCGCCTTTATATCGGCTTCCCGACCGCGCGAGGTGGCGAGCAGCCCCTTCTGCACGCGGCCCTTGCCGCGATTCTCCATCTCCTCGATTTTCGCGAGGCTGGCTTCTATCGTCGTTCGATGCGCCTGCGCGATCCTTGCCTTGCGGCGCTCGTAATGGGCGTCGATTCCAGCCGTCGTGCCATCGATCACGGCTTCCGCCTTGGCCAGCGCCTCCGACGCGGACTCCTTGCATTTTGACAGCGCCTCCTCATGGGCCTTCTCCAAATCGCCTTTCTTCAGACGATACTGCCGCACTAAAGCCTGTTCGCGCTCGGCGACGCCCCTGGCTCCCTCGCTGAGCTTCTCCAGAAACTCAAACACGTTGTCGATCCCAATTCGGCTACTCACAATCTTTTCGGATTTTCGTTAAAATCTGGTCCAGTTTCTCCAGGCTCCCGACCGCGGTGTTTACGCTGATCAACAATTCCTCGAGATAGGCTTTCTCAAACTCCGCGGCCTTGCTGTCGCGCCAATGTTCCTTCACTTCCTTCCAGCGACTGATCAGGTCCTTGGTGATCGCCGCCAAACGCGCTCTGCTGCCCACAACGCTCATGCGCCCGTCTCCCCGTCGCTTTGAGATTCCGTCGTCCCAGAGGCATCGCTCTCGCCCGCGGACGATTCCTTCGATGGCGGACGTTTCCCTCCGGCTGCGGGATCATTCAACCCAACCTCCGCATATGCGCTCAAGGCCTTGATTGCCTCGTTGAGAAAACGAATGGCTTTAGTCATGTCGTTGTCCAGAATGTTGCTCAACTTGTCGACCTTCTTGGAAACCGGCAGAACGATGGACTCATATCGACGACCCCAATTCTTGACCGTCCGAACCTTTTCCTCGGCTTCGTCCACCGAACGCTTAGCCTCTTGAGCCGCCCAACGCTGCACCGTCGAAGAATCGGAAAACTGGGAAATCTCAGCGCTGAAAAGCTCCTGTTGCTTCTCCTGCCAAAAGAGACCTCGTCGCTTGTGTTCGCCGCGCCAATAGGTCGTCTGATCGTACTGCAGCCAGAACTTCGTGCGTTGCACTTCGCTGGTCACTTCGTCGACCGTCGCCTTGCCCTTCTCAACATACTTGATCAACGCGGAGCGGAATCTCTCCAGCGCGTGAATGGATGTGATGTTTGCTTTATCAGCCATTTAGTGCTGATCCAGATAGTCCTGTATTCGCTGCGCCTTGCGCATCAGGAACGGACCATGCGCGTTGGAAACTTCCATGAATTTCTTCAAGGCTTTCATGGTGGAGCGGAATTCGTCGGCGAACTTCATCTGTTCCTGATCCTGCCAGGTGTCGCCGAGCGCTGAGAAGCGTGCGGCAAGCGAAGACATCCCCTGCTGGAGATCGCCATTGAATCGTTTCAGTTCCTCGGCGAAACGCCGCACCTCATCGGGATCCATTATTGCCTTTGGCATACGCGGTATCTCTTAGATGCCACAGGTTGACCCGGCAAGCAAATGCGTTGCCTCGCCCGTCATCAAATCGACTCCCCGTATTTTTTTCGAACATTCTCGGACACAGTGCAGTCGGATAACGCAGGAATAATTCCCAATAACAGGTCTCGAAAAAGTGTTGTTACGCCCGTTCATGGCAATCTATATTTGCGGGTCTCGAATCGGACCGCTCGCTTGAACGGGCCTTTAGAAACCGGATTTGTTCCGCTTTTGGGCGGGGCATCCAACAAGAAAACAAAAACAGAACAGTAGAAAACAGTATGAAGAAACTCATTGCTCTTCTCGCCTCCGCCCTCCTCGTCGTCAGCGCCACCGCCGGTGAATACGCCGATATCAGCGTCAAAGACCTCGAAAAACAAATCAAAGCCGGCAAAGTCACGGTCATCGACGTGAACGGCTCCAAGTCGTTCAAGAAGGGACACATCCCGGGCGCCGTCGACTTCGCCAAGGTTGGCAAGGATCTGAAATCCAAGCTGCCGACCGACAAGAACGCGCTCATCGTTGCCTACTGTGGCGGCCCGAAGTGCTCCGCCTACAAGCGAGGCGCCTCCGCCGCTGAGAAGTTGGGCTACACCAACATCAAACATCTCTCCGCGGGCATTAATGGTTGGAGAGACGCAGGCAAAGAGCTCGCGAAGAAATAGTCTCGACCTCCTTTAACCTTCACAAACGCCCCGGTCATTGGCCGGGGCGTTTTTTGTGGAAACGTGAATGGGCCTTGAAGCGCTGGGTGAAATGCGAGCCCTGTTCTCCGTCGCTTCGGAACAGCGCCCACCGGCTCAACAGGCAATCATTGCGAGTCGCTATTAGTTGCCAAGCAACTTCAATGATCGCCTTCAGAACCCGCTCGGCAGATCCAGCAAAGTTGCCTTCAATATCGCGCGAATCACGCGTTTCTCGGAATCGGGCAGATAGGCGTATTCCTTTTTCGGCGCAGCCGGGTTCAAGGCCACGCCAAGGCTCCGATAGACTCGCTGCTTCAAAACTCCGGGCAATCCTTGAAAGCTCAGACTGTAAATCATGTAGCTGCAGCGATG
Source organism: Limisphaerales bacterium (assembly GCA_047618185.1). GTDB lineage: Bacteria > Verrucomicrobiota > Verrucomicrobiia > Limisphaerales > JAYPEY01 > JAYPEY01. The sequence continues at coordinate 11,139 of JBLHKZ010000040.1, read as the reverse complement.
CTCGAAGAGCCGTGTTTTCAAGTTCAAGTCTTTCAACGAAATCCCCTCCGCGCTGACTTTCCGGTTCCTCCTGAAAGCCTGCTTGAACGCATCCACCCCACGCACCGGAGCCGGCAGAGCCGCTTCATCCGCGAACAAGAGATACCGCGTCAGTTTCTCAGCCTCGACGTCGAGCGCCTTTGCCTCTTTCGCTCCCAGTTGCCCATTCGCCTCGTGTCGAATTTTCCGCGCCGTGTAGGCCGCGTGGACGGCGCGATTTACAAAGCCGACCTGATGCTCGTGGATCATCTGCGCGAGTATGTCGCTATTCTTCGCGAGATACCGATCGTAGCTGAACAAGGCGCCAGGCTTGATTGGGCGACGTTGAATCTCGCCATTGACGTATTCCCCGATGGTGTTGCCCCAATGATCCTTGATGCCGTCATCTCCGGTCACATACCAGCCCCCATAGCGATCGCTGAAGGGAATGCCATGACCGGTTTCCTCGGAACGGAACGACTCCAGGCTCCCCCCGCGCCGCCCCGGAATCACTGATTGCACCAGCAGCCCCGGCACTCGCCCCACCTCCGGCGCCGCATGACAATTCATGCACCGATTGGAACGTTCGATCTGCATCGGAGCGTCGCCCTTGGGAATATCGAAAATGTAATAAATCCCCCCCAGCTTCGGATCGACGGAGACAATTTCAAGCCGCCCCCCGGGGATGTAGCCAAGATACACGTCTTCGTTGAAATACAGGGCGCGCGGATTCCCGGGGGTGATGAAGCGCAATTGCAAACTGGTCGTCGAAAACACCAACATCTGCGAGGCCGGTGAGATATCGAGCGCGTTCAATAAACTCTTGAGAAAAGGAAGTTCTCCGCTTCGATCCAGCGCCAGATCGCCCAATTCCAGTTTTCCCTTGAGCTGCGTAAACGGGTCTTTCAGATCGCGCGTCCAATAATCATGCGGCGCCTTCTCAAATTCCTTGTGGCCCAGCGCGCCAAAACCGGCGGTCGCAAGCCCGACCAGAAACAGGATGATTATTATTTGGCGGCTCATCAAAACAACCCGCCGACCCTACGACGCGTCGTTCGGCGGTAACAAGCCTGACGTAATCGAGCGGAAAATCTTCAATTCCCGCTCCTCGCTCTACCGTCGCTGTCCAGACCGCCCTCCGCCACCTCGACCACGGTCAACCTGCCCGTCTCCGTCGCGATCCTCCCCGTACTCGACATTGCCTTCGAAATAGATACCCAGCTTTCCGCCCCTGGCGACATGTTCGCTATACACTTTCTTCTTCGTCGTCGCCGCGAATTTAACTCTCGCCTTTTCCAACGCCGCACGGATCGCGGCCGTTCCCGCATCAAAAGCCAACTGGGCCATGACTTCGCCGTCCATGCCAAATTCTCCCGGCCGAATCAGGAAAATACCGCCACTGCTCTCCTCTCCCTTGATGGAATCTCGCCAGCCATAACCCGAATCGAAGTCGAAGTGAAAGCGGCCAATCACGTCCTTGTGACTGGCGACCGCTCGCAACGATTCTTTGGCCGCCTTAATTTCCGCGCCGGAACCGGCGACGAGAGCCAACACCCTTTGATCGGCGGACGCCACGTTCAGCGCCTGCCGCACGGAATGAAAATCCTCCACCACGGCCTTCGCCGGATCACCTTTGACCGAATAGCGATCGGCGATCGCTGTCATGCTCGAAATGACGCCCGCGTCCGAACCGAAGACTTGATTCGGGCCCCGACTGCTCCTCGACAGCCAGTCCTGGCCGTTGGGCGACAGAATGGCGAAGACGCTGTTTTCAAATCGACCGCCAAGAAAATGCCGCACCCATTCCTGATGCTTTTCACTCTCGTAGGAGTCAAGCCGAACGCAAACAAAGCGACGGGACAATTCGATGAAATCTTTATGCGAGAACAGACCGTTCTGCGTGGCCGTGTAACCCGGTCAGAAGACGCCCGAAATGCCGTGGCACTGCGTCGCCGCGGCCACGAACATGATCGGGCGATTGCTTCGGGCGGCTTCCGCCTCCGCCGTCTCCCAGGTCGTCAGCCAGGCGATGCCAGGCTCTCCAAGATTCAAAGCAGCCGCGCCGAGGTCATTCGGACGCGGGCCCTGAGCCCACGCAGAGCCGCCGGTCAACAGCCAGGTTGTTCCGATTAAGATGAGTCGCTTTAGTGTTCGCATGCCGGTCTAACGTTTGATCAATCCGGAAGGTTTACAGCTAAATTGTAAAGACTTCGTTAAGAATCGAAATTCATCGTCCGTATCTCCGCAGGCTCTGGATCGATTTTTAAGTTTCTCGATCGAATTCAATTCGCGACTATCCCCGTCCAATCCATCCATGCCCGACTCATTTTCAACCATGTCGAAAACACGAATACACCGCCTCCTGCTGACAGCCGCCTTGTCGATTTTTGCTCTCACTGCGACCGCTGCAAAGAAACCCAACGTCCTCGTCGTCCTGACCGACGATCAGGGATGGGGCGATCTGAGCCTCAACGGCAACAGTAATCTGAACACGCCCAACATCGATTCACTGGCCCGGGAAGGAGCCCGCTTCGATCGATTCTACGTCTGCCCCGTGTGCTCGCCGACCCGCGCTGAATTCCTCACCGGCCGTTACCATCCCCGCGGCGGGGTCTACAGCACCTCCGCCGGCGGCGAACGCCTGGACCTGGACGAGTCGACTATCGCCGACACCTTCAAGGCGGCGGGCTACGCGACGGGCGCCTTCGGAAAATGGCACAACGGCATGCAATATCCCTACCATCCGAACGGCCGCGGATTCGAAGAATACTACGGCTTCGCCTCCGGCCACTGGGGCGACTATTTCAGCCCGCCGCTCGAACACAACGGCCGCATCGTTCAGGGCGAGGGATTTTGCATCGACGACTTCACTGACAAGGCCATGGATTTCATCGCCGACGCAGACAAGGCTGGCCGTCCCTTCTTCTGCTATATCCCCTACAATACGCCCCACTCGCCCATGCAGGTCCCCGACCGTTGGTGGGACAAGTTCAAGAACAAGGAACTGGAGATGCTGAACCGCGACCCAAAAAAGGAAAACATCGGACACACCCGCGCAGCGCTCGCCATGTGCGAAAACATCGACTGGAACGTCGGCCGCATTCTCAAGAAGCTCGACGACATGGGCGTCGCCGACCACACCATCGTTATCTACTTCTGCGACAACGGACCCAACGGAACTCGCTGGAACGGCGACATGAAGGGACGCAAAGGATCCACGGACGAGGGCGGCGTACGCTCCCCCATGCTGATTCGCTGGCCGGGCAAGATCGAGGGCGGCCGGGAGATCAAACAAATCGGGGGAGCCATCGACCTGCTCCCGACGCTGGCTGACATGGCCGGCATCAAAGTCGCCAGCCAAAAGCCCCTCGACGGCATCAGCCTCAAGCAATTCATTCAGGGCGAGGGCGCGGGAGATCCCGATCGTGTCATCTTCTCTCACTGGCGCAACCGGGTCAGTCTAAGAACCCAAACACATCGCCTCGATCATCAAGGCAATCTTTTCGACATGGAGGCTGATCCCGGTCAACGCACAAACATCGCCCCAACGCGCCAAGAACTGACCGCGCGACTGCGAAAGGCGCAGGAAAAATTCAAACGCGATGTGGTCGCGGGATACGATCAAGATGATCGCGCGTTCATTATCGGACACCCCGATTACAAATACACCCAGATCCCCGCACGCGATGGAACCGCCCATGGAAACATAAAACGCTCCAACAAGTTTCCCAATTGCTCCTTCTTTACCAACTGGGTCAGCCTTGAGGACAAGATCACCTGGACGGCCGAAGTCGGGGCCAGCGGAAAATATCAGGTCGAGCTTCACTACGCCTGTCCAAAGAAAGACGCGGGCTCCACAATCGAACTCAATTTCAACGATGCCAGCCTCCTCGCCAAACTCACCGAAGCCCACGATCCTCCACTGCGCGGCCACGAGAACGATCGCGTCAAACGCGTCGAGTCCTACGTCAAGGATTTCAAATCCGTGAATCTCGGAACCATCGAACTGCAAAAGGGATCGGGCGAACTTACCCTTAAAGCGTTGAAGATCCCCGGCTCCCAGGCCATGGAATTTCGCCTACTCATGCTGACGCGGGTGAAGTAAACGCATTCGACTGCTGCCTTTGCCAGACTTCCCCACCCATGGCTCAAATCTACTTCTACTACTCCGCGATGAACGCGGGCAAATCAACGGTGCTCCTGCAATCCGCCTACAACTACAAGGAGCGCGGCATCCACACGCTGGAATTTAAACCTCGCCTTGACGATCGCGCCGACGAAGGAAAGATCACTTCGCGCATCGGCCTCGAAGCGCCGGCGCACGCCTTCGAGCCCGACGACGATCTCTTCAAAATCATCTCGACCGAACACGACCAGCGCCCAGTCGGCTGCGCACTCGTCGATGAAGCACAATTTCTGAGCAAGGACCAGGTTCACCAACTGACCGAAATCTGCGACCGGCTGGACATCCCCGTCCTCGCCTACGGCCTGCGCACGGATTTTCAGGGCAACCTCTTCGAAGGCAGTCGCTGGCTCCTCGCCTGGGCCGACAACATGGTGGAGATCAAAACCATCTGCCACTGCGGGCGCAAAGCCATCATGGTTCTTCGCATCGGCGCCGACGGCAAACCGGTGTCGGAGGGAGCGCAGATTGAGATCGGCGGAAACGCACGCTACGTCTCCGTCTGCCGGCGACATTTCAAGGATGGAAAGCCGGACTCGACACGCGATTAATTCGCGGTGGAACCAGCGCTAAAAAACAGACAATTCAAGATGAATTTAACGACTGTCACAGGCGTCGATCAGCCCTGTAAACAGGAGTCTTACACCCTATTTTCGGATTTCGAAAAACGTTCAAAAATTCTTCAATTAGCGATTGCCATCTGGCGCCATTCGTTCATGTTTCTTCGTCTGTCGTCAGACTCGGCAGTTTCTAGGCATGGAAATTTTCAGGTGAACTCGGTTCGGTGATGATTTGAAACCCGGTGGTCGGGAACAGTCTTTTGGGAAGCTACAGTGAGTCGGGACAGTCAAACATCACATGAATAACAAATTGTACGTCGGGAACATCTCGTTCAATACCTCCGACCGTGACTTGCAGGACGCATTTGACGAGTTCGGAACTGCCCTGGAAGTTCACCTTGTCACGGATCGCGCCACCGGCCGTCCGCGCGGATTCGGCTTTGTCACCATGAGCACTGAAGAAGAAGCCCAAGCCGCCATCGAAGGCTTGAACGGCAAGACGATCGACGGCCGCGCGCTCACCGTCAATATCGCTCGCCCTCGTGAAGATCGTCCCCCCGGCGGTGGTGGTGGTGGTGGCGGCGGACGCCGCTATTAATCCCCGACACTTGCGAGCAGAAGCCTGGACGCTCCCGGGCTTCTGCTTTTTTGACCACAAAATCGAATCCCTTTTAGAACAGTCCTAAGCCCCCACATGGCATACCGAAATCGACCAAGCACCGCACCGCGCAGCCGCCCCCGTAAAGGCAGCGGCGAGCGCATGCAAAAAGAAGATCACATTGAAGTCGAAGGACGCATTCATGCCGTCCTTCCCGGCACCATGTTCCGCGTCGAGCTGGACAACAAACATATCGTTCTCGCGACCATCTCGGGAAAGATGCGTAAACGCTGGATCCGCCTCACCGTGGGCGATCGCGTAAAAATGGAAATGTCCTCCTACGATTTGACGAAAGCTCGAATCGTCTGGCGCTGCCGATAGCGCCTGGCCAGCGGAGGAGATCAACCGGTCTCCAATGCTGCTTTCATCGCCTCAAGGTCCTCCTTCATCGCTACTTTCGCGCCCTTGAGGACCATGCCCGCCGCCAGTCGAGCGGCCAACCCGTTGGCCGTTACACGCACTTCGGCCCGGACTCGCGTTTTCTCGCCGACTGGCTTCAACTCGATCCTGGCGAGCAACTCACATCCCAGGGTCTCGGCGCGCGCGGCATAGCCCAGGGGCGGATCGAATTCGACTATCTCCATGTCCTGAGTCTGTTTCGTCCCGAAGATCGACCGCGTCTGCCGAAACTTCGTTCCGACCTTCACCTTGCCTCTCGTCAGAATCCGCATCCCGCTGATCGACGGGATGCGCTTCGCCGAATTCTTCAAATCGGCGACAAACGCAAATACTTCTTCGACCGAGGCGGCGATCGTCTTTTGGCTCTTTATCGATTTCATAAATCTGGACCGGCTCGCTCGTCCGTTCGAACGACCGCGCGAATATTCCGATTCAACCGGCAAAGCGCCAGCCAATTTGGAAAGCCGTGGATCTTTATCCGTCCTCGTCCGATATCCGTCTTGACCGCTCGGCGCGATTCGCGGATCAAAAGTGATGCCTAAAGTTCTTTCGCGCCCGGTTCCGATCAGCCGCCGCCTGGTGGACAGCTTTCTCACGCTCGTGTTCCTGACCATGGCGAGGCGCGCTCGCTAAAAACCACTCGCAGGCGAGACGAACCTAATTCATTTACATGAAACTCCCCCCGAACCCCGGCAGAGCCAGATCGATCGGCGGATTCTGTCTGGCCCTGATCGTCGCCCTTGCGCTCGGTTGTGGGAGACCTCGTTCAGAATCCCCATCGCCAGCGTCGACTCAATCCGCCGCGCCTTCCTCTGCTCAACCACGAAGCGCGCCCATCAAGCCAGCCGTCCCCATTCGATGGAAGTACACCGACGAAGCCAACGTCGAGGAGATCGCTGCCCGGCGTCGGATCGTGTCGAGGATCGACGACTGGTGGAGCGCGTTTCGGAAAAACGCCGACAAGATCGACGCCCACTACGAGAAAGGGGAGAAATTCGAGATTGTAGAATTCACGTCAAAAGAACTGAAGCTGATTCATCCAGAGTTGTTCTGGGAATATGGTCCGGCCCTCGAAGGGAAAGGCCACCGACTGGTGATCACACCGGAAACAGGCCGTCATCTCCGCCCGTTGGTCGACGCCATTCTCGCGCGGGCCCCCAGTCTGCCCGGGTGGGAATTCTACGCCTACCGTCCGCCCGAAGATCACGAACAGGCGCAACGCGCTGTGATCGGACGAACCAAGGGTGACATTTCAAAGACACTGTCCTGGCGACGCTTGGAAAGCACAACGCGATCGACCTGAAATTCGTCTCCGACGCCTACAAATCACCGGACGATAAACAGGCGTTAAACGACGTCTTTGTCGCGACGGAAACGTTGTTGGGAGAAGAGCGACTGGACCAATGGATCGGTGTGGTTGAAGTCGATCGACTCCATCCGACCCCGGATGTCGACCTGGGCGCGCTTCCCGAACCGTCCCCCATCCGCGAACTCCCTCGACTCGTCAGCGAACTCATCGCCGCCGTCGATGAGAAACTGCCGGAGAAGCCCCTTCATAAGTATGACGAGGATAATTGGGGGTGGACCAACTGGAAGCACAAACCAAAGAAGCAGTCGGACTACTCAGACCAATTTGATTTGATCACGGCCAGCACCATGGCTCCCGACGTCTGGGATTGCGCCCACAGCCGCGCCAATTTTGATTCCCGACGATTCTCCCGATGCGGCGAGCTGTTTTGCTATTTGAAGATGGATTCAAGCGAGGATCCAGACCACCCAAATGTGGACAACCGCAGCGTCCTGGAGGACGCGCTCACCGCGGCCCTTCGGGAGAAGGGCGTCGGCTGCATCCTGGGCGGAGGCATGGGCCTGAAATACACCTACATCGAGCTGGCGCTCGTGGACGTAAAGACTTCTGCAACGCTGATAAAGAAGATCCTCCGTGACCGAGACATCCATCGGCGATCCTGGTTGCTGTTCCACGACGACCGCCTCGCCACCGAATGGATCGGCGTCTGGGACGACACCCCTCACCCACCGTTGGATGAGGAACTGCACTGACCTCGAACGCCGAAGATTCGCATTCCGGGAATTGCGCTCGTTGTGAATTCTGATACCACTACCGGCATGAAGTTTATGAGAATCTCACTGCCACTCGTCGTCGCAGCCGTTGCCGTTGCCCTTTTCACCGCCCTGCCCGCCGCAGGCGACCATCACAAAGCCCCCGGCCCCAAGCCCGTCGAGGACAGCATGCATGAGTTTATGGAGTATGTCTTCGAGCCCGGCTACAAGCGCCTGAAGAAGAACATGGCGGCCGAGCCCAAGGACAAGAACAGCTGGAAGGCCATCAAGGGCGACGCCCTCGCCCTCGCCGAAGCGACCAATCTCCTATTTCAACGCAAGCCGGAAAAAGACTCCGAAGCCTGGGTCACGCACGCCGCCACGGCTCGCACGAAAGGCGCCGCATTCTACGCCGCCGCCAGGAAGCGGGACTACGCCGCCGCGACCAAAACCTACCAGGCCATGCTTCAGAGTTGCAACGCCTGCCACAAGCAGTTCGCCGAAGGCAAGCATCAGCTGAAACCCTGAGCCCCGTCGCCTCCCGGATTAACGCCACCTCAAGATCGGATTTCCCTCTGGTTGAGATTTTTAGATTTTCCTCTTGCTCTTGAGACTCAATCTCATTAAACCCTTTTCAGCTTGTTGCGAACCAGTCTCAATAAACGAACTATTGTTCCTGAAATAAAAACCGATATCCAGATGCCGAATTCCCAGCCATCCCGAATGAAACCAGCGCTTACCCTGCTCTTCGCATGCCTTGCGCTCACCATGCCCCGCGCACAAGAAGCGCCAACTACAGATTCCAATGAGGACCGGACGACAGTAACCGACGGCATCCTGCTGCCAGAGATTGCCATCATCGGCTCAGAGAAAGCGATCGCGACCCTGCCAGCCTCCGGCGCCTATATCGGCGCGGAACAAATCGCCCGTTACGGCACAGCCGACATTGGCCGCATATTGCAGCAGGTTCCCGGTGTCTACTCCCGCGGCGAGGATGGCTACGGTCTCTTTCCCAATATCAGCCTTCGCGGCGTCACCACCGAACGCATGAAGGCGGTCACCATGATGGAGGATGGCATCTTGACCGCGCCCGCCCCCTATTCCGCGCCCTCGGCCTATTACAGCCCCAACATCGCTCGCATGAGCGGCCTGGAAATTCTCAAGGGCTCCAGCCAGATCAAGTTCGGCCCGCATATCACCGGCGGCGCGATCAACTACATCTCAACCGCGATCCCCGTCGAGCGGCAGTCTTTCCTGAAGCTCGCCTATGGTTCGAACAACGAATTCATCACCCACGCCTGGCACGGAGCGAATGAGGACCTCGGAAAGTATGGAACAGTCGGCTATGTCGTCGAAGGATTCTTCCACCGCACCGACGGTTTCAAGACCATCGACGCGGCGCCGGGAATCACTCATCGCAACGACACCGGCTTCACCCGCTTCGAGCCGATGGTGAAGATCTTCTGGGAGCCGGGGTGGAATGTTTACCACCGCTTTGAGGTGAAATACGGCCACACCGATCTCGAAGCCGATGAAACCTATCTCGGATTGACGACCACTGATTTTCGCAACGATCCGAATCGCCGCTACTCCGCCTCGCGCTTCGATAATATCGAAACGGAAAACCATCGCGCCTCCATTCGCCACATCTTCGAGCCGACGGCCAATCTTCGCATCGCGACCACCGGCTACCTGCAATACTTCAAACGCAATTGGGAAAAGCTTCACCAACTCCGCGGCCCCAATGTCGCGATTTCCACCGCCTTGCTCGACACCGCAGCGGGCGGCGGTCTCGCCGTTCTACAAGGCACGGCGGCGGGCACGCTTCGCATCCGCAATAATGCCCGCGAATACAAAATCTACGGCGGACAAACAGCCGCCACCGCAAACTTCGATCTGGGAGAGACCGAGCATAAACTCGAGTTCGGCGTCCGCGCTCACTTTGACGAGGTCGACCGCTTTCAGTGGGATATTGACTACGCTCAGAATGCCGCCGGCGCAATCACCGGAGCCACCGTCGGCGCGCTCGGAGCCGCTGGAGATCGCGTTCAGCAATCGTTCGCCGTTGCCCTGCACGCGCAGGATGAAATCAAATGGAACAAATTCACCCTAACGCCGGGCATGCGCTTCGAGACCATTGATCAGGAATACGAACAGGACATGCGGCGCCTCGATGGCGGCGGAACCCCAGCTAACGGCGACGGCCGCCTCGACGCCTTCGGCGGCGGCGCTTCATTGGGCTACGAAATTACGCCGAAGTGGAATGCCTTCGTCGGCGCTCATCAGGGTTTCTCAATCCCCGGCCCTCGCGCGTCCATCCGTAGCGGACTGGATGAAGAGACCTCGCTCAGCTTCGAGGCCGGCACGCGATTCGTCGACGCGGATCGCGGCCTGCGCGCAGAGCTCGTGTTCTTCCGCTCTGATTTCAATGACCTCGTCGTCGGCGGCAACCTCGGCGGCGGCGGCGCGGCCACAACAGAGAACGTCGGCAACATCAATTCCCTCGGCGTGGAAATGCTCGTCGAGTATGACGCCGGCCGCGCCAATGATTGGGTGGTCCGCACGCCGGCGCGCCTGTCGCTCACCCTCACCGACGCGCAGCTCGATGGCAACGCGACCAACACCGATCCCGAATCGCTCTTCGAGGGCGGCGTCGACGGCTCCAAGGTCCCCTACATTCCCGAGTATCAGATCAACGCCGAAATTGGCGTCGAGTACGAGAAACTCGGAGCCTACCTCAACATGACCTACGTCCCCCAGACCTACACCACTGCCAGCAACAGCCGCGACCCGATCCGATCGGACGGCATCGGCGGGACCGTGGCCGACGCTCGAGTCGGCAAGACTGACAACTACTTCGTCACCGATTTCAACCTGCGCTATCAAGTGCGCGAAAGCATCACCCTCTTCGGCGGCGTGAAGAACATCCTAAATCGCGGGTATATCGCCTCGCTCCACCCACATGGCCCCCGCCCCGGTCTGCCCCGCTTTTTCAACGTCGGCATGGAGGCGCGCTTCTAGTAGCTTCCCGGCGATGCGTTGCTTTCGAAAGAACGCATCGCCAATCCGCATGAAACGATTACTCACGATCAGCCTGATCGCCAGCTCCGTCACGATGGCGCCGGCCCACGCAGATGAACGGCTCACGGATGCGCGACAAGCCGTGTCCCAGTGGGTCGCGGTGGAACAGACAATTTCGCTCGAAGCCTCGGCCTGGCGGGAGAAACAAGCCCATCTGAAGGATTTGATCGGCGTGGCCA
>JBLHKZ010000039.1:0-28774 GCA_047618185.1 Limisphaerales bacterium | reverse complement strand
CCTCGTCAGTGTGGTGCGCGCGCGGCACGACGGTCGGGTTGCCCGACTTCAACTCGGCCTCCAGCGAAGCGGCGGTGTGCCCGGTGATCTTCGGATCCGGCGTCAGACGCGCACGGGAAAATGGACAGCCATTCGGGTCCGGTTCGACGGCCAACGCCAGACCGGGAATGTCTTTCAATCGATCGAGAATCATCTGCACTCGGCGATCCTGCTCCACCGTCCAGGCGCCCATGTCCTGAGCGGCGCGATGCTTCAAGGCCGCCATCGCGCCAACGATCGCCTCCTTGCCCGCCTTCATCGGCCGGCCGATGCCTTTGTTCTGCAAAATCACGGCGTCGACCAACTCCTTCCGACCGGCAACGATGCCGCCTGTGGTGGATGACAAATACTTATGCGCGCTGGTCAGAACGATATCCGCGCCGGCCTCGATCAATTCACGAAGCCGTTGATCCTGCGCCGCGCCATCGACGATCACGGGCACGTCAAATTCATGCGCCAGCTCAACCACTTCCGGCAGCGCCACCCAGCCATAGCGCACAGTGTGATGCGACTCCACATGCACGATGGCCGCGACTTGCCCCCTGGCCAATTCATGCCGCAGCTCTTCTTTCGTCGTGCGATTGATCACACCCACCTCGACCGCCTCGGCGCCCGACAGCCTAATCGACTGGGTGATCGGATGGCCGTAGTTGATGCAATGCCCCTTCTGAATCAGAACGCGATTCGGCATACCCGAGGTGTCGGGAAGCTGCCAGATCTTCGCAATGTCAGCGCCCGTCATGCACGCTGCAATACTGAGTGTAATCCCCGCCGATGTGCAGGCCGTCACGCAACCGCTTTCCGCGCCGGTCGTTTCGGCGATGATTCTCCCGGCCGACGCCTGAAGCTCATCCAGAATGAAAAAGTGTTTAAACGCCTCCGAGGCTTCGGCCGCGATCTCCGGCAAAACAATGGCTCCCGAAAGCGCGGTCATCTTGCCGCAGGCGTTGATGACTTTGGTGAGTTCGTATTTATCGTGCAGGTCCATTGGTTTCAACAATCCACTTTGTAGCGCTCGATCCGCTCCGGGTCGCCTTCGACTCCGAGACCGGGTTTGTCCGGCACGGCGATGTGACCGGATTCAATCTTCAGCCGCTCGGTGATAATATCGTCTTCCAGCCCGTAGTAGGTGCAGTCATTCGCCAGCGTATATCCCGCGCAGGAAGCGGCCACATGCACCATCGCTGCGGTCTTCGGGCCCAAGTCATGACCGCAATGCATGATGCACGGAATCTCGGCCGCTTCACAGATCCGGCCAATCGTCACACAGGGCTGAATGCCGCCCGCGCAATGCGTGTCCGGCAGGATGAACTCGGCGGCTTCCTCGCGCAAAATCCGAAGAACGCTGTCGGGCTCCACCACGCTTTCATTCACAGCAATGGGCGTGCTTGTTTGATCGCGCAGCCACTTGAAATCGCTCAACGGCTCTTCGGGAATCGGTTGCTCCAAATATTGCAAATCGTATTCCTCGACGCGTTTCGCCAATTCCAACGCCTGCTCCCGCGAGTAGGCGCGATTCGGATCGATCCGAAGCTTCAGTTTGTCACCGACTGCGTCTCGCACGCCACGCACCATTTCCACGTCCTCGTCGATCGAACAGCCCGCCTTGGTCTTCAGCGTCGAGTAACCCTGCTCGACATACAGCGACGCAATCTCGCCGGCGCGCTCGTAAGACTTGATGCCCATGCAGGCAGCCAGCTCAACCTTCGGTCGAATGATTCCACCCAGCAACACAGCCAACGGCTGCCCAAGCGCCTTCCCGCAAATATCCCAAAGCGCCATTTCCACGCCGGCCTTCAGGCGCATTTCCAGCGGACATTCGCGATGGTAGTCGGAGATGTTTTGCGGATCCCGGCCGACCAGCCATTCACGCGCATCGGCGGTCTGGCGCCGACCGCTAAGGTTGGGAAGGAAATTGACGTTGTGCTCGCCCCAACCCGTGATTGCCTCGTCGGTGTCCACGCGGACGATGGCGCTCATCGTCGTGGAACTCGTGCGGGCGCAGGAACGATAAGGCTTGATGGGATCGATCTGTGGGACTTCCACGATCGTGACGGTGACATCGGTGATTCGCATGACTGGCTAGCTTCGCGGCTTGAGTTGCGTTGTCCGTTCGAGTCAAATGGCCGGCATCGGAAAAGACGCACACTAACGATCCCCGAGCCTGACGTCCATCATTCGAAACACGAATTCTCATGACCCCTTGCGACATCCTCATTAAAGGCGGCGAAGTCATCGACCCTTCTCAAAACCTCAGCGGCATCCGCGACATCGCCGTCAAGGGCGGGAAGATTCTGGAGGTCGCTGAATCCCTCACCGACTATGAACCTAGGGAAACTCTCGACGCCCGGGGGCTGCTGGTCACACCCGGCCTGATCGATCTACACGTGCACGTTTACACCGCACACACACCGATGGGATTGGACGCCGACGAGCTTTGCCCGGCTGGCGGCGTCACCACCATGCTCGATACCGGTTCCGCAGGCTCCTACAACTTTGCCGGCTTCGTGCGCGACGACATCAATCGCTGTCGGACGGAGATTTTGGGATTGGTAAACCTCTCCTGCATCGGTCTTGTCGCCTACCAACTGGGCGAACTCATGGATCCCCGTTACGCCGATCCGGAGGGGGTTGTTCGGGTAATCAAGGAACATCCGAATGTGGCGGTCGGGGTGAAGATCCGGGCCGGCGCGCATATTATCGGCTCCGGCGAACAAGGTCGCAGCCATTTCATGCAGGCGGTCAAGGCCGCGAGGGATTCCAACACCTGGCTCATGGTTCACATCGGCGAGTGCCCGATGACGATTCCGGATATGCTTGAACACATGGAGCCGGGCGATTGCATCACCCATTGTTTCAAGGGCGGCAGCACCCGCGTGCTGGACGAGAACGACCGAGTGTTCGACGCCGTTCGCAAAGCCGCCGAGCGAGGGGTCATCTTCGACGTCGGCCACGGCCAGGGCAGTTTCCAATGGGAAGTCGCCGAGGCGGCCCAGGAACAAGGCTTCGAACCCACCACCATCAGCACGGATCTCCACTGGATGAATCTCCACGGCCCGGTCTACGACATGCCCGCCTGCATGAGTAAATATCTCATGCTCGGCGTCCCGCTGGAGCGCGTGATCGAAATGTCGACAACCCGTCCCGCCAAGGCGCTGAATCGCAAGGGAGACATCGGCACACTCAAGGTTGGAACGGTCGCCGACATCGCCGTTCTCGAGAAACAGGAGGGACGATTCACCTTCACCGACAGCTACAAGCAGACGCGCATCGGAAACGAATTACTTGTCGCGGCCTCCACTGTCCGGCGAGGCGAGATCGTCCCCGGAGGTGGAGGAACCCGCATGAGGCATCAGGCTGACGACTGACAGTCGAATCCGTTCCTGAAGAACCATGTTCCGCATCCTCATTGCCGAGTTGAAGCAGGAAACCGCGACGTTCAATCCGGCGCCGACGGTCTACGCCGATTTCCGCATTCACGTCGGCGGCGATATCATCGACGCCTACAGGGGAACCAAAACCGAACTAGCCGGCGCGTTGGATGTGTTCGAGGAATCCGAGAGCGACAAGATCGAGATTATCCCAACCATCGCGGCCGCGGCCGTATCAGGCGGACGCATCGTCGACTCGGATTTGAATCGTTTGCTTTCCGACGTCGTTGAATCTGCAAAGCAAAACGCCGATGTCGACGGCATGTATGTCTGTCTCCATGGAGCCATGGCGGGCGAAACTGAGAACGATCCCGAGGGTCGACAGCTGGCGGGCTTGCGCGAGATTTTCGGCGACAAGCCCATCGTCGCCTCGATCGATCTACACGCAATCCTGACGGATCGAATGATCGAAGCCGCCGACATTCTCGTCCCCTACCACACCTATCCGCACGTCGATCACTACGAAACCGGCCAACGCGCCGCGCGGCTTCTCCTTCGACTGTTGCGTGGAGAGATCCATCCCGTCACATCACGAGTCGCCCTGCCCATGCTCGTGCGCGGCGACGAGCTGATCACCGCCACAGGTCGATTTGGGGAGGCTATCCGTGAGTGCCAGGCGATCGAGGCGTCCGACGCCGGCCTGGCCGCCGGGGTCATCATCGGCAATCCCTTCACCGACGTGCCCGACCTGCAATCCAACGTCCTGGTCACGACGGACGACGCCCCGGAAATCGCCGCCATCAAAGCCGGGGAGATCGCCCGTTTCATGTGGGATAATCGTGAATTGTTTCAAGCCCCGCTCACGTCGATCCAAGCCGCCATCGGAATCGCAGAATCCACCGAAGGCCTAACGGTCTTCTCCGATGCCGCCGACGCCACCGCCAGCGGGGCCTCTGGCGACAGCAACGCCATTCTCAAAGCGTTACTAAACACCCAGATCCGCAAGCCGTCGCTTATTTCCATCGTGGACGCGCCCGCAGTCGACGCCGCATTTCAGGCGGGAACCGGAGCCACAATTTCAACTCCTCTCGGCGGAACCCGGGACCCCGGCCGATTCGCCCCTGTCCAAACTACGGCGACGGTTCGAGAGGTCTTTCACGGAACCTTTGATTACGAAGATGGCAGCCAGGCTCACCCCGGACGGACCGTTATACTGGTCGCGGGCAATATCCATATTCTTGCCACCGAACAACCCGTATTCGTCGTGGGGCAAAACGTATTCAAAGCCCACGGATTGAATCCCGCGAATTTCGGAGTGGTCGTCGTGAAATCCCCAAATGGATTCCGCCCTTACTACGAATCAATCGCCGCCAGGATCGTGCCGGTCGACGCGCCCGGCTCCACCAGCGCCAATCTGAAATCGCTGCCGTTCGAGAATTGTGTCCGACCGATCTTTCCGTTGGATGAGAACGTCCCTTCGCCGTTTGCTGAAGGGAATTGAACGCGGTAGGGACGCGCTGCTGCGCGTCCGCAGCATTGCCATCGCATCAAGTTTTCGACTCGGCGTGAAGATTCCCTCAGAAGCCCGGACACGCGGCAGCGCATCCCTACCGGGAAAACACGATACATCCAGACGCCCCGGTCAGCCTTCCTTCCGCTCCGCCGCGAAGGCCGCGACATCGTCTATCAACCCGTCGTATTGCTCACTTCGTTCCGGATTCAGATCCTGCTGATTAAGCTGATTCAGTTTCTCCAGGGCTTCGTCGTCCCGTCCGGAAACCAACGCCTCCAACATCGCCTTCAACTCGCCCGCTTCCCATTCGGTCACCTTCGAATTCTTGAAGGACTCCGTCAGCTGCAAGATTTTCTCCCTAATCCCCGCGCCGATCTTCATCAGGCCGCCATCGGCCGAAGAGGAAACCGACTCCGTCAAATCGTCGGTCAGCTCCTTGGCCTTGGCCGTCACCGCTGCCTTGGCGTCCTCCGTGAGTTCCTGAGCCTTAGCCTGAATCGCGGCCTTTGCCTCTTCCTTCATTTCCTGGGCGCGATTGCGGGCGCGCATCTTCAACTCGTCCGCCTTGGCTCGCGCGGCGTCCTTCATGGCGGCGACCGCCTCGTCGGCTTCCCGCTCAATTGCCTCCCTTGCATCGGCCATCGTCCGCTTGAACGCGCCTTCGATGCCCTTCTCCGGTTCGCCCCCTGCCTCTCCGTCAGCGCCGCCGCGTCCGAAGTGAAAAATCAACCAGCCGCATAGACCGATGCCCAGCACGGCGAGGCATCCGATTCTCTTCAGTTTTTTCATAAAACTTCTCGTTTCCCTTCAACCCGCAAAACGGAACGAATACACATCCGCGTCTTTCAAAACAAACCGCAATCGAATCGCCTTGCCCGCCAATGCGGCCACATCCGTCCCGCCCTTCCAACTGACGGTCCGCTCGACCGTGTCGCCAAATTGCGGTGGACAGTCAGCCAGGGAAAATCCCGGCATCGCCTTGCCGCTCGCGTCCTGAATCTCCACCCGGACGCTACCGGCCGCCGAGGTGGCAAAGTTCAATTCCAGTTTGCCCCCCTTGAATGTCAAAGGCTTGGTCAGAAGCTCCCCGCCCTTCCACGGAGCATTCACCGAGACAAAGCCATCCAGCCGAAGCGTGTAACGCCGCAACGCGCTGCCCTTGCCATGCCAATAACTCTCGGTCGCGTAAATCGACAACTCGTTTGGCGCGCCGGGCAATGCGGATTTCGTTTCCACTGCGTGCCAGGCGATGTATTGCGCGCCGTAGTGCCACGTGCCCGGCCTTTGCGTCCCCGGCCGCAGAAATCCTTCATTCCAACGCTTGAAATTCACGCCGTCGCGACTCGCCATCAGCAGCCCTTCGGTGATCGCATAGCCGTAACGCTTCACCGCCGATGCGCGCGCTTCACGATCCTCAGGATCAGGCAACGCTTTCATCGACGCCGAGGGTCCGCGATCGATGTACCGGGTCGGGAAACCGATGAGAATATGCGGCGCACGTGAGTAGTGCTTGATCTGATTCGTATAGAGATGCTCGCTTGGAGAATCCGTGTATTTCAGATCCTGAAATCTACTCCAGTTCACCAGATCGTCCGAAGTCGCGGTGCGGATCATGCGATACCCGCCGGGCTTCCAATCCTTCTCCGTGATCTTGCCCTCAGAAAAAGCGCGCCAGTAAGCGCGATACTTGCCGATCGTCGGATCCCAAAACGCCAGGTTCTGTGAATCAAACGCGCCAATGCCGTTAAAGATGGGCTCCTTGCTCAATGGCGACCACCGCTTGCCATCCGGTGACTTGAACACGAGCAGCCCGCGCTTGCCGGACGAACGCAAAATCGCCTTGTAGCGCGCATCGGGCGCCGCCTTGGGATTTTCGTCCTTGAACACCGCGGGATGGCCCGCGTCCGCCTTAAGATCGCCATAGACGCCGCTCGTGATCGCAATATTGTTCTTCTTCGAACCATTGAATTCGTGAATCCCCAGCTCCGGCTTGCGCCAGTGAATCCCGTCGTCGCTTTCCGCGTAGCAGCAATAGAGCGGATGCCGATTACTGAGCAACTTTCCGCCCTTCACATCGAGATGCCAGGCCTTGTAGTACATGCGATACAAATCGCCGTCCTGGAACACACTGTGGTAGCCGCAGCCCGTCCCCTCCCAGGGAGCATCGTGCTCGACGGCAATCTCCCGCGGCACGGGTTCGTGCATCCGCAACGCCGCGCCGCCGGAGAGTCGATCGATCAGAAAATCGTCGACGAACAGTTCACGCCGGTTTCCGATTGAGATAGCGGAGCCATCCGAGTCCTGCCCCTGGATCCTGGCGAAACGTCCGGTCGCGAGGCAGGCGGCTGTGGTCAATGCGCTCTTGGCGAGAAAAGATCGACGGGAACAATTCATAGACATGGGCGCATGATCCTTGTCCCGAAGCGAACGTCAACTTTTTGCTTGAGGCTCACCGCGCCAAAATCCACGTTACCCGCCCTATGAAGAGGATTTGCCAACGCATTCGTGACGACCGTCGATTTGAACCCTTCATCATCTTCGTGATTCTTGCAGCCGGCGTTCTCGTCGGTCTCGAGACCAGCGAGGAAATCATGGCTCAGTATGGGAGAATCATCCATGTGCTGGACAAGATCGTCCTCGGCATCTTCATCATCGAGATCGTCATCAAGATGGGCGCGGAATTGCCGAATCCGGGCAACTACTTTCGGAGCGGATGGAATGTTTTCGACTTCTCAATCGTTGCTGTCTGCCTGCTGCCCGGCACCGGAGCCTGGGTAACGGTCGTGCGTCTTGCCCGAATCCTCCGAGCCGCGCGACTGGTCACTCAAATCCCACGACTGCAGGTGCTCATCGGCGCCATTCTCAAATCGCTGCCTTCCATGGCCTACGTTTCGATCCTGCTGGCTCTGTTTTTCTACGTCTACGCCGTCATGGGCACGTTCATGTTTCGCGGGAACGACCCGGGTCACTTCGGTGATCTCGGACGCTCGATGACCACCCTCTTTCGAGTCGTCACCCTCGAGGACTGGACGGATGTCATGTACACCGCATTTCATGGCTCCAACGTCTACAACGCCCAGGGCCCGATCCCTGTTGGAAAAGAACCCCACGCCTTCGGATACTGGGGGGTCTTCTATTTCTCCAGCTTCGTGATCATCGGCGCGATGGTGATGATCAACCTTTTCGTCGGCGTCATGGTCAACAGCCTCTCCGACGCCGAAGCCGATGAACTCCGCAAGAAGCTGCACCTCGACACAGAGGAGGCGCACGACCTGGCGCTGGAAGCCAAAATGGCGGTAATCGAAAAAGAACTGCTGGAGCTGAAACACCTTTTAAAAGGTCGCAAAAGCGGATGACGGAGTCGGAAGAGCGCTCCAAATTTGTTTTCTGATTGCTGGCTCCTCCTCTAAAGTCCCTCCATGCGCATCAAACAAATCCTCCTTTCCGCCTGCATGACTCTAGCGCTCGCGGCCCCGCTTTCCGCCGCCGACAAGTCCGCCGAATGGACGCCGCTCTTCGACGGCAAAACCACGAAGGGCTGGACCCCACGCGAGGAAGTCATCCGCTTCGAAGCCAAAGACGGCGAGCTTCACCTGATTTCCAAAAAGAACGTCTGGGTCGCCAGCGACGTCAAAATGGCCAACTTCATCGTCGAGGCGGAATTCAAGCTGCCGAAAGGCGCGGACGCCGGCTTCAATTCCGGGCTCGCCTTTCGATGCATCGGAGCCAAAGGCAAGCCCAAGGGATACCAATGTGAGATCGACGCCCGACGTCCCACGACCACAGGCGGCGTCTACGCCATCGGCATGGGCGGTTGGCTGTATCCAAAGAAGGACCAGAAGGAGGAATTCAACGCGAAACTCAAAGGCGCCTTTAACCACGACGATTGGAACAAAGTTCGCGTAAAATGCGAAGGCCCGCGCATTCAAACCTGGGTCAATGGAAAGCTCGTCGCCGACGTGAAAGATTCCAAATCACTGAAGGGCTATTTCGGAATCCAACATCACGGCAAAGGCGGCGTAGTGAAGTTTCGCAATCTCCGGGCCAAGTCGCTTGACTGACCGAGACGGACAACGTCATCAACAAGGAAGCCTAAGCGCCCGGCGTTTCCACCATTCCATGATCCCGGAGGGATCGATCGACAATAGCTTGGCGTTTCAACGCCGGGAAAACGCCGCGCGCAGACTAGTCCCGAAGGGACGACTGATACGCGAGTATGTTTCAGCCGTCCCTTCGGGACAAACGGCCGACGGGTGGCGCAACCGGACATAGCTTTGGTGTGATTCCACTTGAAGAAAAACTGCTTTAAGAATCCGTGCCATCCGCGAAATCCGCGGTTCAAAAAGAAACATCCAAGGTTCACTGGCGGCTCTTCAGGAACGCTATCAAATCGCTGAACTCCTGCTTCGACATGGCCTGATCCAGTCCCTGCGGCATAAGCGAGAGCGAACTCGGCCGAATGGCGGCGATGGACTTCCGCGCCAGCTTCATCGGCTGTCCCGAGACGACGGCGATCTCAACTTCGTTGTGAGATTCGCGCAATATCACGCCGGTGTGGGATTCACCGTCGTGGGTGTCGATGGAATAAGTTTCAAAGTCGCGGGCAATACTGGAGCTGGGATAGAGCACCGACTCCAGCAAGTCGCGCGTGGTGCGAATGCGTCCAACGCGGGTCAGATCCGGCCCGACCTGCCCGCCCTTGTCGCCGACTCGATGACAAACCGCGCACAAAGTCTTCTGGGAGTGAAACACTGCTTCGCCGCGCTTGAGATCGCCCTTCAACAGCGACGCCTCCAACTCAGCCAGACGCTCGGCCTGTTGCGCGCGCTGCGCCAGCAAGCGATCGAGCAGCGGCTTTGCCTTGTTCAGCACTGCGGGAGGATAGCGCGTCAGCATGCGCTTGATCTCGTCCGGCGGCACGTTGCCCACGCCCGGCGACATCTGCAGGGCATCGACAAATCGCTCGCCAACTTGCAGGTCGCGGCTCTTGTAGAAGGCGTCGAGCAGGATCGGCAATTCCAACGCCCCAGCCTGAGCGACAGCTTCGGACAGATTCATGAGTTGAACCCGAGACAGACGCGCCTTGGCAAACATGCGCGCCGCTTCACCGCGAATTCCCGCCGACGCGCCCGGCCCCAGCTGCTTGAGCAACAACCCGAAAGTCGACTCGTCCAGCGCCCCGGCCTTGCTGGTCATGCCGCTGAGCGCTTTCACTCGAAGCAACGCGGGCATGGATTCGTCCGCTCCTAGTTGGCCCAGAATCTCATCGAACGTTTTTGACTTCAGCGCAGCCGCTGCGCCGATCGCATCCGCGGCAACACCGGCGTCCTTCGAAAGCAGGGCTCGCTTGAGCGGCTGCTCCCAGGACTTGTCCAGACCGGCGCCGACCGATTCCGAAATCACTTCCAGCGCCAGACCAAACACCGCTGAATCCTTGCCCGGCTGCGCCAGCATGCGGCCCAGCAGTGCCCGAATGCGCGGCTGCGAAACCAGAGCCGGCAAAATACCTTTCACCGCCGCTGACCGGCGTTCGTCAAACTTACCCGAGTCCACCCATCCCTCGATCCGCTCGGCAATGCCGCCCGCCCAATCTTCGCGAGCCCTCGCCACGCCGATCGCGGTGGCCCGCAAATCGTCATTCGCCGAATCCAGCAACGGCAGGACCATGCCCGGAGCAACAAAACCGTTCTTCATTTCATTGAGCGCAATCAGGGTTCGGCGTTGGAGATTTTCATTCCCCACCTTGAATCCATCCAAGGTCCGGTCCATATCGCTCAACTCAATCAACCCGTAGATCAGAGCGTGCTCCAATGATCGGTCGATACCGTCGCGGCTCAGCAAATCCAGCAAGGCAGTGGCTCCACGGGAATCTCCGAGCCGCCCCAGAGTCACGGCCGCCTCTCGTTGAACCTGAGGTTGATCGTTCCGCAAAATCGCCGCCAATGCCGTCACGCTCTCTCGATCGTTCAAGATCGCCGCTGCATGGCAGGCGGATTGACGCACGTCGGCGTCCTTGTCCTGAAGCCCCAGCCGCGCCACCGACGCCGCTTCTGGTCCGCCGATTCGCGCCGCCACCCAAACCGCGTTGCGTCGCGCGACCGCCGCCCCGCCGCGCATCGTGTCCGACAGCGCATCCAGCGTCGCCAAGTCCTTACGTGATGCCAAATTCCGCATGGCCCGGTCGCGTACGGCAAAGCGCGAATCATCCAGCAAGGCCGCGATGCCACCGGCGGGCGAGTTCTTCCAATCGATTCCCCTCCCGCGCGGATCTTTCACCGGCTTCGCGTCCTTTTTGCGAATGCGATAAATCCCGCCGTGCAGTTCCGGCTTGGCGATTTGCGAGGTGGGGCAGCCAATGCGAAACCAGCCGCCAGTGTCGATTACCAGCAAGCTGCCGTCGGCGTCTTCGAGCACGTCCGTGCAATGAAAGCCATCGCTGTCCGCATGAAAGAATTCCTCCGTCCGACTGGAATACGAAGACCCTTCGCGCGTGAGAATCGTCCGGGTGAGCTTGTGCGTGTTGAAGAACGTGACAAACACATTGTCGCGATACTCTTCGCCAAATGCGTCCGACTGATACCGCGTCAGCCCCGACACCGCGACGTGCCCGTAATTAACAATCTCCTTCAGCAGCTCCCCGGTCCGGGGAAACTCCGCAATCACCGCCGCCTGATCGTGGCGCGGATACGCGCCGCCGTACAGCCAATGCACCAGCACATCGCCGCGCGGCCGTCCATAAAACAGATTCACACTGCCCAGAATGTCGCCCTCGGGCGTGATCGTCAGCTCGGTCGGATTGTCCATCCCCCCGCCCGCGTGCACCTGAACGTCGCTGCCGTCGGGCTTGCAGGACCAGATTCGCGCGCCCTTGTTTTTGGAGACAAGCGTCTTGCCGTCATTTTGATAAACTTCGTGCCCTTTGCGCCCGTGGCACCAATAGAGCCGGCCATTGGGATGCAAAAAGGGACCGTGAACATCGGCGGCATTGCCGGTGTAGGCGAAGCCGGTCGCGATCTGATCACGCTTATCCGCCTTCCCATCGCCGTTCGTGTCCTCCAGCCGCCAAAGCCCCGGAGGCGAACAAACATAAAGCGCGCCCTGATGCCAAAGCCCGCCCTGCGGAAAAGTCATCTTGTCGGCGAACATCGTGGACTTGTCGAAAAAGCCGTCGCCGTCCGCGTCCTCAAGCAGGGTCACGTGATTGGGCGTCTGCTTGTCCAGATCCTTGTTATTCAAGTTCAGCCCCACGGTCTCCGATACGAACAAGCGCCCTTCGTCGTCAAAGCCCGCCATGATCGGGTGATGCACCAGCGGAGGCCCGGCGACCAACTCGACGACAAAGCCATCAGGGACGGTGATGTTCGGCGGCTGATAGGCGGGATCGATTTTCGCCGCACGCGCAATGGACGGAACGGACGCCTGCCCGACAAGCGCAGAGGCAAGCAGGAGTATTAAAACGCGAAGACTGAATCGGATATTCATGGCGATATTGCTCATAACTGTTTCTGGGACAAAACAGACTCTAGGGAGCCGCAAATCTCAACGCAAGCCGTGAACCGGGGCTTATCGCCCGCCGGGCGCAAGTCATTTTCCACGGGCTACTTTATTTGTCGTCCGAACGGGGATGGTTCAGTTGAAATCCATTGCGTCCGCACGTAGCGCAGGCATCCTGCCTGCCTTCGGCTTGGCAAAGGGGCGCTCTACACGTTTCGGAACGACGGGCGTCTCCTTGTTTCGCAAATCATGCGTCCTGCAGGAAGCAGGCAGGATGCCTGCGTTACGTCGGGGCCGCGCCGTTTTTTGATTTGCGCCGTCGCCCGCAGTCGATCGCGCCTACGTCAACTCACCACGCGCGATCATGATCACGTTGCCTCCAACCGCGATCTTCATCCCGCCCCCATCGGACTCGGCGCGCACGCGCAGCATCGACGGCCGTCCGATTTCATATCCCTGCTCGACTCGCACATTCACTGGACCCTCGCCCAGGCAAGTGTGTTTCAGCAGGTAGCCTCCGAGGCAGGCGTTCGCGCTGCCCGTGGCGGGGTCTTCGGGCACACCCAATTCCGCGGCAAACATGCGGGCGCAAAGGTCATTCGATTCGCTGTGGGTTTCAGGACAAAATAGAAACTGCCCGGCTGGCAGATTCGGCATTCCAAGGGCGGCCTTGCGCTCGGCGCTAAACGCGGCGCGCTTGAGCGCCGCCATGCTGCGCAAGGGAACGAACATGAATTCGATTCCCATGAGCAACGACTCCACCGGAAAACGATCGTCAATGTCGGCGACATCGAGGCCGAGCAGCGCGGCCGCCTGCTCGGCTGAAAATGTTTCCCCGAACGTCGGAGCCGACTGATGCAGCCAACTCGTCTCAACGCCTGCTTCGTCCGCCTCAAAACTCACCCGAATGGCGCCTGCCTTTAGATTCAACGTCACTTCATCGGCGGATCCATCCAGCAATTCGCGGCGGATCAACCACGCTGTTCCGATCGTCGGATGCCCAGCGAAAGGCAGCTCGACCTGCGGCGTGAATATCCGCACGTCATAACCGCCTTCGCGAGCGTCATCGGACAGCACGAAGGTCGTTTCCGCGAAATTGGTTTCCCGCGCGATGCGTTGCATTTCCTCCTCGGGAATATCAGCGGCATCCAGAACCACCCCGAGTTGATTGCCCGAGTACTTCGTCTCGGCGAACACATCGAGAATGTAGAAAGGATGTTGGCTCATGTTGTTGGTGGATTCGAAAGGAGGGAAGGAGATGTTGTTGTTTCATTTTTGATCCATCCTGAGTCCGTGCGTAGACCCGCGAAGCCTATCGCAGGATTTGCGAATTTCAAATGAAGAGATTCACGACCGAATGGTCGGGTGAATCGTTTTCGCATACCAGGCGCCGACCCCATCTCCGGGTTCTTCCATTTCTTGATCTGCGCCCCACGCCCTATTCGCAAACTCCGCCCCGCGTAGGCTCCTCGACTGAATCCCATCAGGTAGACCTTGTCTCCGAGTTCGTAGCGCTCGGCAAGGCAACTTCAGATTCCTGAGGATTGGGACGCCGAGGACGGCTTCGATCGTTCTGGATTGAGTATTGGTCCACGGCTTGCATAGTTACTCTCTCTTGCATGAAAACCACAGTTTCACTCCTCCTCACAACACTCAGCATCGGTTTTGTCGCCAACGCAGCCGACTCACTGGGCGGGGCATCCAAACCCGCGCCACAGATGACCCTCAAGCGCGAGGGCAAGCAGTACAAGCGCGTGCATCAATACGCGTTGCGCCTGATCAATCATCTGCGCTTCGACGAAGCTGAGGAGTTCCTCACCGGCTGGGCGGAGAAGAATCCGACGGACGCCGAAACGCAATACATGCTCGGTGTTCTCCACGCCCGAAACAACGAGGGCGACAAAGCCGCCGGCTTCATGAAGAAAGCCGTTGCACTGGGCCTGCCGGAAGAACGCATCGTCGCCGGCCCGCGCGGCCTGTTTCGCGGCGTGGCGCGACATGGCTATTTCAAGGGATTGATCGAGAAATACAAACACCAGCCCATCCACGGCCCGCTCGTCGGCGCCGTGACTCACGGATCGGCCTCAATCTGGATTCGCACGGCCAGGGAAATCGAATTGGCCATTTCCTATTATGCGGTCCCTGACGATGGTTCCGCAGGCCAGCCAATCGAACGAACTCATTTTCAGAAAGTTTCCAAACGTGACGACTACACGACCGTCATCAAGATCGGCGGCCTTTTTCCGTCAACCACCTACCACTACACGGTGGTGGGTCAGAAGACGGACGGGAGCAGTCGTGAAATGGGAAGCGCCCGATTCCGCACTTTCCCGTTCAAAGGCTCGCCATCCAAATTCAACATCGCCTTCGGCGGCGGCGCAGGCTTCGTCCCGGAGAACGAGCGCATGTGGGACACCATCGGATCGTTCAACCCCGACGCCCTGCTGCTTCTCGGCGACAACGTCTACATCGACGATCCCGAGTCCGTGATCATGCAGCAATACACCTATCAACGTCGCCAATCGCGACCCGAGTGGCGCAAGCTGACCGCGCGCACGCCGACCTTTACGATCTGGGACGACCACGACTTCAGCACGAACGACTCCTGGGGAGGCTCCGAAATTGAAACGCCCTTCTGGAAGAAGAACTACGCCTGGAAGATCTTCCAGCAGAACTGGGCCAACCCCGGCTACGGCGGCGGCCCCGAACAACCCGGCTGTTGGTATACCTTCTCCATCGGCGACGTGGATTTCATCATGCTCGACTGCCGCTACTACCGCACCAGCCCTCGCGTGAAGAACCCTTCCATGCTGGGCCCTGTCCAGATGGAATGGCTCAAGGCCGAAATCAAGAAATCGAAAGGCACGTTCAAAGTCCTCTGCTCCTCCGTCCCCTGGGTATTCGAAGCCAAGGGCAACAGCAAAGACACCTGGAACGGCTATCGGGAGGAGCGTGAGGTAATCTTCAGCTTCCTCGAGCAAAACAAGGTCGAGGGCGTCGTTCTCATGTCAGCGGACCGCCACCGGTCGGACGCCTGGAAAATCGAACGTCCCGGAGGCTACGACTTTTACGAATTCAATTCCTCCCGTCTGACCAACCAACACGTCCACCCCGAGATGGACAAGAAAGGCGCAATTTTCTCCTACAACAAAAAGCAATCCTTCGGTCTCGTCGAATTCGACACCACAGCCGCAGACCCATCGGTCAAATACACCATCGTCAATATCGAGGGCGAGAAGGTCCACGAAATCTCCACGCTAAAAAGCCAACTCAAGTTCTGAGAATAACCGACGCGTGCGATTACCGGGGCTGGCGCATTTGAGCCAGAGAGAGGCCAGCGACGATACAACCTCCGGGCTTTCAGCCCGGGTTTACCCGGTAGCCAAGCACGCTGCCGCCACCCACTCTTAGCCACGCCCGCGTCCGTCCGAATGGCCACAAAAATCCTTCCCATTCCCCAGTCGGTGTGGTTCAGTCTGCGAACTCAAAACGATACGTATACGGACTGTTATTTCGCGGCGACCTTCGCCCGGCAGAATTGCACAAGAACGATCAACCGAGAATTTTATGAAAAAAATCACGAAGCGAGAATTTCTGACCACCTCCGCCCTCGGCTCCGCGGCGCTGATCACCGGCTGCGGCGGAGGCGGTGGAGACAACTCTGGCGGCGGGGGCGGTTCATCCTCGGGCTCGGGCAAGCGCCAGTTCGTCACCATCGGCACGGCCCCGGTTGGCGGCATGTTCTTCACCGTCGGAGGCGCCATCGCCGAGGTCCTTGACGCAAACCAGGGCGCGAACAATTGGAAGGTGGCCGCCGAAGCCAGCCGAGGATCGCAGGAAAACATCCGAC
The DNA here is from genome assembly GCA_047618185.1 of Limisphaerales bacterium. GTDB lineage: Bacteria > Verrucomicrobiota > Verrucomicrobiia > Limisphaerales > JAYPEY01 > JAYPEY01. The sequence goes on along the minus strand of JBLHKZ010000039.1, from coordinate 12,507 downwards.
TGCTGACGGCGGGCGAACAGCAGGTGGCCCTGTCCAACTCCTCGATCAGCTATTTCGCCGTCCGCGGCGAGGGCGGTTGGGACAAGAAATACGACATCAACGTCGTCACCACCATGTTTCCCCTGGTTGCGCAATTCGTGACGAAGAAAGGCTCAGGCATCAATTCAATCGCCGACCTCAAGGGCAAGCGCGTTGTCGTCGGCCCCGAGGGCGCGGGATTTGAGTATTTCCTTCGTCCCCTCCTCGAGGCGCACGGCGTGACCTACAAGGACTTCGAGCCGGTCTATGCGGGGCAGCAGACTTCAACCGATTACCTCGGCGACGGCAATGTGGCCGCGACCTTCCTCGGCGGCGGCGTTCCCCTGGGATCAATCACCTCCGCGTCCTCGACAATGGACATCGCCTTCGTTCCTTATGACGCCAAGGTCAAAGAGGACTTGATCAAGAAATACGCCTTCTTCGGCGCGGCGACCATTCCCGGAGGCACTTACAAAGGCATCGCGGATGATTTCGCGGGCATGAACGTGGGTTCCGCGCACCTGATCTGCGCCGCCAACGCCGATGAGGAGCTGATCTATCAACTCACGAAAACCCTGTTCGAGAACCGGGCCTCGCTCGCGGAAAAAGCCAAACCCGGGAAGTCCATCAACGAGAAGAACTCCCCGCGCAACACCGGCGTGGATTTCCATCCGGGCGCCATTCGGTTCTACAAGGAAAAGGGCTTCTGGCCCGAGGCCGCCGCGAAGTAGAAAGGCGCAATCCCCAGGGCCCAAGTTCACGCAAACACCTCAAACCTGAGCCCCCGGTTTCAAGACACACGCCCCTTCCATTCCTACCATGTCCGAAGATAAGCCAGCTCCGCACATCATCGACAAAATCCGCTTCCGGCTGATCACCCTGCTCGGCGTTGCGCTTTCGCTTTTCACCCTTTGCGAGGTGAACTACCAACTGCTGACGCCCCTGTCGCAGTTGGCCATTTTCGGCATGTTCGGGCTCGTGATCTCCTACCTCAGCTTCCCCACGCTGAAACGCTGGGAAAACGTCAAGCCGCTCCGATTCCTCGACATGGCGCTGGCCCTCGGCTCCGTGGTTTGCTGCTCCTATCTCATCGTGCAAGGGAGCGACCTGGGCAATCGCGCCGGCGCCTACACTCCCACCGATGTGGCCATCGCCGTGGTCGGCATTCTGCTGGTGCTCGAAGCCACGCGAAGGTCGATCGGACTCGCCCTGCCCATCCTCGCCTCCGTGTTTCTGGTCTACGCCATGGTCGGCCCGAACCTTCCGGACTGGATGTTCCCCCATCGGGGATATGACCTGTCGCGGGTCGCGTCGGTCTCCTTCCTCAACACCGGCGGGGTGTTCGGAACGGCGCTGCGTGTGATGTTCACTTACGTCTATCTCTTTGTGGTCTTCGGAGCGTTTCTGGAAGTCAGCGGCGCCACGCAGTTCATCGTGGATTTCGCCCAGCGGATTTTTGGAAAAAAGCCCGGCGGCGCCGCGAAAGTCGCGGTGCTGGGCAGCGGACTGATGGGCTCGCTGTCAGGCAGCGCGGTGGCCAATGCGGTCACGACCGGCACCTTTACCATCCCGATGATGCGCAGCAGCGGATTCAAGCCGCATGTCGCCGGCGGCATCACGGCGGCGGCCGCGACCGGCGGCGCTCTGGTCCCCCCCGTCATGGGCGCGGGCGCCTACATGATGCTGGAGATCGTCGAGCCGGCCGTCACCTTCATTCAAATCGTCAAGGCGGCTTTGATCCCCGCCATTCTTTATTATCTCTCGCTCTTCTTCATCGTGCATTTCTACGCGAAACGAACCGGAGCCGACGCCAAGATTGTCGAAGTTCCCAAGGATCGCGGACGGCCGTTCAGTCTTGAAGGCGGCACCTTCTTCGGCGCTCTGGCCGTGCTGATCGGGCTCCTGATCTCCGGAAGATCCCCGGTCCTGGCCGTCACCGCCTCGCTGGCCTTCATCTTCGTGCTTACCCTGATCAATCCCAAGATCGACGCCCCGAAACAAAGCCGCATCATCGGCCTCGCGCTGTTCCCTGTTCTCTGGATCGCGATCAAGCTCATCGTCAGCGCCATTCTCATGAGAGAGGAGGGAGCCGAAGGCCTCTCCAACGCCGGCGCCGGGGTCTACGCGATGGTGATTCTCATGTTTGCGGGGATGCTGCAGCGTCAATGGCGGCCGCTGATCGTCAACGCGCTCGTCAAATCGGCGAAGAACGGGATCTCGCTAATTTCCGCCTCGGCCTGTGTCGGCATCATTATCGGCGTCGTCACTCTGACCGGCGTCGGCACGGCCCTGCCCAACGCCATTGTCCCCCTCGCCGAGCACAGCCTTTTCCTCGCGCTGGTGGCAATCATGTTCTGCTCGATCCTGCTCGGCATGGGATTGCCTTCCGCCGTCTGTTACCTCCTCATGGCGACGCTGATTGGCCCGGTGCTGAGCAAGCTCGGCGTGGCGCCGCTGGCGGCGCACCTTTTCATCTTCTACTTCGGCATGATGTCCATGGTCACTCCGCCCGTCGCTCTCGCGGCCTATGCCAGCGCCTCGATAGCGGGATCGCCCATCATGAAGACCGGACTGGCCGCGTTTCGCTTCGCGCTGGTGGGTTTCACGCTGCCGTTCATGTTTATCTACCGTCCGGAACTTCTCATGATTCCCTCGACCGGCGATCATCTTTCCATTGTCGCCGTCATCATGGCGGTCACTGGCGCGGTTCTCGGCATCCTCTCCCTGGCCGCCGGACTGGCCGGATATCTTTTCAAGCCCCTGGGCAATGCAGCCCGCGCGGCCATGTTTGTCGCCGCCGCGCTGGCGCTATTTCCCGGCCAGGGCGTCATGCTCGCGGGAATCAAGTTTCCCGTGAGCGACATCGCCGGCGCGATCATTCTCTGCGTCGTTGCGTTTCAGAATCATCGGGGACCCACGACCTCCGCCGGCGCGCCTCCGCCAACGAAGGCGACCGCAACCGCCTGACAACTGCGGACGCGGCGGTTCCACTTCGAAAGCGCCAACGATCCGCCCGCGCGCCGGCTCCCTTCGAATCATTTCCGCAAATTTGTTGTCGGATTTCCCTCCCTGCGGGGATTATCAAGGTAGGAAACCATGACCGACGTAGAGCTCATACGAAGATTTGCCAGAGCGTCTTCATCATCCTGGCTCGCAAGGCCGCTCTGAAAGACAGGTCGGGGCCGCGATCAGTCGTCGCCCAGCATCGGCAACTCTACCTCCATCAGACAACCATCGAGGCTCGCCTGATCCTGTGCGAATCGCTCGCGGAACATCGCCACTTCCTTCATACTTTGCTCGCCGCCTCCGATACGAAGCATGACGTCGATGTATCCAATAAACTCTTCCGACTCGTCCCCGTAATGCTCCCCGACGATGATCTGCTTAGCAACCGGAAAGACGCCGCTCGCTGAGGTCAGCGCGCGACTGGCGGAAATCCCGACCGTCTTCATGCCCATCTCCACGGCAATCTCATAGGCGATCTTGGGAATGCCCACATTGGTCAGTCCACTCACGACTTCGACGGCCTTGACCTCCAATTCCCGATTCTCAACCAGCTCGGCCAGCAATCGCCGTAACTCCGCCCGCGCAATCTTTTCGTCGAATCGCTTGGAGCTGTAGCCGACCACGCCAATGCGCAACGACTCGTGTGATTGATTGTAAGGCATGGTCTACTTATTCGTCCGGCACGCGATTGATCGTCATGTAGAACTGTTCTTCAAAACGTTCGCCGTCGGACGTCCGCAGGCTCAGTTGCGCGTAAACCTGATTAACCGGCTGAATGTGCGGAACACTAAGAAATACCTTATTGCCCTCCGGCGCAATCGTGACTTTCGTCACCTGCACCGGATCCCGCCCCTGTTTGTCAGGATTCTTCACAGACCATTGATCGGACCCGTATCGTTGCAGCCACTTGTAATTCCACTGCTCCAGCTGGTAGCTGGATGGCTTGCTCGCCGCCGCGCGATCCAGCTTGAAGTTAAAGGTCAGTTCGATGCCGCCCTTTACCACCTTCGTGTCCGTAAGCAAATTGACCGGAGCGCCGGTGTAGCGCGTTCGCTGGATGCCTCCCTCGATCAACTCCTTGCGCCCACCGCCATTCCAGCCGTTCAGACCGACCGCGTAAACTTGGCCGTCCTTTGGGTTCACGCGCGCGCGATGAATGCCGGTCGAGAAATCCAGGGGCAGCTTCACGATCGCGGCCTGCGACACATCGCCCACATCCTGAACCATGAAATAGTAAAGCCACCCCTTGCCAAAACTGGTGTGCAGCAGTTTACCCGACAGCGGCCCCCAACGAGGATCGTCCACAAACAACTGCCCCCCGCTCGAATTGTCGAAATCCTGCGGCATCCAGATAATCGGCTGATCGAAAGTCTTCGGCGGGATTACCTTCGACACATCGATGTCTCCTCCGTCCGGCGCCCAATTAGGATTCTTCACATTATTCACGTAGCCGTAGAATCCGCCCTGCTTCACGATGCTCACCTTCGAGGCGGGAATCCAGGTGCCCTGATTGTCACTCACCGTCGGCCGACCGTCCGGCATCATGCCCATGCCGTTCGGCGTGCGAAACCCCGTGCAAAAAACTTCGCGACGCTTGCCGTCCGGCGAGATCTTGATGATCGCGCCAGGCAGCGCGTGATCGGTGTACTGGCCCGCCTTCGCGTAGTAGAAATTCCCTTCCTTGTCAGTCTGCAGATCAAAATTGAAGGCGTGAAAGAAAATCGAAACATCGGTGTCCGCGCTGAAATTCTCATAGAAATCCGCCTCGCCGTCGCCGTTCCGGTCGCGCAAACGAACGATCCGATCCTTGCAGGTCACATAAATCGTATCGTCCACCACCTTGACGCCAAAGGGCTCATACAGCCCCGCCGCAAATCGCTTCCACTTCAGCTCCTTCAATTCCTTGTCGATGCCCGAAACGATCCAAATATCCCCGCCGTGCGTTGAAATGACCAGTCGACCATCTCCCATGAAATCCAGGGCTGCGGTGCGCAGCCAGGCGTTCCAAGGATTCGATTCTGGCAGCGTCAAGGTGTCGATGGTGTAAGCCCGCGAATCGGAGCCAAGCTCGCCGGTGGACGTCAGTTTCTCAGGCCAGTTTGCAGGGCCGCCCTTCGTCATCGCCGCCAGATCCGGCCAATCCGACTTGCTTTCCCTGTGCCGAACCAGACCAAGCAAGGATTGCAATCGCGGCTCTCCTCGTCCTGCGTATCGCACGATCTGGATATTTCTCGCGCGAGCGCCAGCGGGTATATCCAGGACCATCCGATAGCGTGAATCGACCGACCAGGCCAAGCCTTCGACGTCGCCCGTCACCGCCGCCACCACAAATTCGCCCAAGGTCCCGTTGCGATTCTCGCCGCCGACCAGCGCGTGTCCTTTCGCAGCTCCGGATCGACTTGCCGGCGTGACCGTCGCGCTGCCAAATGGAACCCGCCCGACGAAGTCCTCGTCATACTGCTCCGCCTGCCCGACACAAAGTTTCAGCGCAGTCTTCCCGGGTCCGATTCGCAGGCTATGAACCAACGCATCAAATCCCTTTTGCTTTTCGGGCAATTCCAACACGCCCCTCCCGTCGATCGCATAGGAAAACAGCAGACGCTCGCCGTGAACGAAATGCCCCTTGTAATCCAGCCACTTCGCGGGCAACGGACCGCGCGGAAGCAGGCCTTCTTTGGGATAATCCAGCGATCCTTCGTGTCCCCAGAACCAGGTCTGCAAACGCGGGAGCGGATCGCCAACCGGTTGCGGCTGCCCTTCGCCTCGAAGGCGTTCATGCTGGGTTTGACTCAGATCGAGAAAGCCGCCTTTCCACGCGCCGGCAAGGCTCATGTCGTGGAGATTATAGGACGCCGTGACGCCCTCGCCCAACTTGACCGTCATCGCGCTGACGACGCTCTTTTGCAACTGCGACGCCAACGCCGGTCCAAAGTCCCGTTCGTTTTCAAGAAGTCCCGCCGCCAGATCGCCGGAAATGCCCCTGGGCAATCCCGCCAGATAATTTGCGTCGACTTCGCGATAATCCGCGCGCATCGGCTTCATGAATTCCTCGCGAATGTACTGGATCACGTCATAGCGCTCGCGCGGCTCCATCCAGGTCTGCGGCCCCATCAGACCATTGCCGTGAGTCAGCGTGAGATACATCGCGTGCGGGTCCGTCCCGAACTTCATCTCCCCCTTGCCGAAGGCGCGCGACTGCGGCAACGACGGCGTCACGCCATCCTGGCCATGACAATTCACGCACAAGCCCGCATAGATGCTCTGCCCGCGCGCAAAGCTGGACTTGTCGAATGAACGAATCATCTCCGCGTGATCGACGACATCGAGTGGGCGAATCCAGATCTTGCGAATCTCCAATCCGCCCGAGCCAGCTTGCAGGCGAATCGGCCCCACCGGACCATCGAGCGCCGCAAATGCTATTTCAGGAAGCTCCGGCTCGCCCGGCCCAAGGTCGCCCGGCGCCCAATTGAACGTGGACGCGAACGTCGGCGCCTCGCCCTTGCTCAACGCCCGAGCGGCAGCCTTCGGCAATGCCTTCGGGGCATACCGGACCTCACCCAGACTCCCGATAAAATCGAAGGCAAAGTTCTTGTTGGCCGCGCCGATCTTGAAAATGTGACCCGCCTTGTCGGGGCGACTGAAGTTCTTCTTCGTCGTCTCCACTTTGCCATCCACACAGAGAGTCACCTCCCCGCCCTTCTTGGTCAGAACTGCGGTGTGCCACTTGCCGTCATTGAAACTTCGTTTCGAGACAATCACTCCCAGCCAGCCAATGTCGTAGCAAAGTTTGCCGCCGCGAATGAACAGAGCCTTGGCATTCGGCGCCCAATCGCCGGTTGGCGGGCATTTGGCAAAGAGCGTCCCGCCCTGCGCGGCTTTGGTGCGAAATTGCGCCTTCACCGTGAAATTATTGTCCCCCATGGCCAGCGCCTTATTCTGCTCGCCCGCAGCTGAGAACAAAGCCTTTCCCGTCTTGGCGCTGTTCGCATCCACGTTCTCCGTCCCTTCACGAAAGGGGAATTTGAATCCGCCTTTGCTGGGCTGCTTCCATTCGGAGTCCCTGGCGACTTCGCTGCCGTCGATCCAGACCGTCGACTTGGGCGTCTGTCCTTGAAGATGCGTGTAGGCGATATCCATCGCATGCCACTTCCCATCCGCCGCCGCCTTCAATTCGACAGCATTCTTGCCATCAAGAAACACCCTGCCTGCATCGACGCTATTCGAAGAATTTCTCCACTCGAGGTGAAGCTGATAATTTCCAAATTGGCGACGGGTCATTAAATCGCCCGCGCCCGGCTTTGAGCGCAGAACTCCGTCGACCAAAGACCACTCCGGCGTCCGATACGGAATTGCATTCAGCGAAGTTGCCTTTTCATCGCCCGGCTTCAATTGCCGCCATTGGGGCAGGCTCGCGTCCCCGGTCAGTGAGACTCTAGGGGCGGCTTTATCGATCAGCTCAGCGCACTCTCCGTTCAGCGAACAGAACACCAATAGGCTGACCACGGTTCCAAGGCGGGAACTCATTAATGCGCTACAAAAGTTAAGAAATCTTGAATTCATTCGTTTATGACAATTTGCTGGAATTCGCGGCACAGATTGACTTGCCACGCCAAAGAGGGCAAGCCAGCGACAACGGGGCGGCATTTCCAAAAAATAAAATCCAAACCCTCATCCCCTGCGTCCATCCCATCTCTGCGGTGTTCCACTTCTTCGCAACCACGGCGTTGAATCCGCCTCCGACGGAGTTGACACCGCAGAGATGGGATGGACGCAGAGGTTCTGTTTCCCCACACTCCGCCGCCGGCTCCCCTTCACGAAAGATAGTCCGTCAGCGTGACGATGTACAGATCCTCGACCTTCTGGCGGGCCCAGGGAGTCTTGCGCAAAAACTTCAGGCTGGATTTCACCGACGGGTCGCTGTTGAAGCAATTGATGCGAATTTGCCGCCCCAATTCCTGCCAACCAAAATGCTCCACCAGGGCGGTCACAATCTGCTCCAGGGTAATGCCGTGCAGAGGGTCGTTTGAAATGTGGTCGGCCATGGAGGGGATTGTCAATGGGTCGGCTGCGATTGTGTTCGTCTATGAAGTTGGAAGATCGGCGGCTATCACTTGACCTCCCGCAACCGCCGCACGATTTCAGCGTTGTAAGCCCGGGCAAAACGGATGACTGGCTCTGAGAGTGGATCCGTGCAACCGCAAGGAAGCGGAAATCGAGGCAGGTTACTTACGAGATTGATTGAATCCGCCGGAACGCCAACCGCGGAAACGCCCCACGTGCCGGCATAACACACCCTTGGTTTCCCTGCTGCGATGTCAGCCCGGGCGAACCCAACGGCCGCTGCGTCAATCTCGGCGTCACTGCCCTCGGAAATCACCTTCGGGCCGCGTGTCGCACAGCCGCTCGCGAGAATCAGGCAAACACAGAAAACGGGAGCAAGTTGTCTCGCGATTCTCACGCCAAAACCTCGCGAATCACATGCCCCGCCACGTCCGTCAGCCGAAAGCGGCGTCCGTTGTATTTGTAAGTCAGTTTCGTGTGATCCATGCCCAGCAGATGCAGGATCGTCGCGTGTAGGTCATTGACGTGCACCTTGTCGACGGCAGCCTTGTGACCGAGCTCGTCAGTTTCGCCGTAGGAGACGCCGCCCTTGACGCCGCCGCCGGCCAGCCAGGTCGTGAAGGCGTGCGGGTTGTGGTCGCGCCCCGGTTTGGCGCTCTTCTGGGCGACCGGCAGACGTCCGAATTCCCCGCCCCAGATGACCAGGGTCTCATCCAGCAAACCGCGCTGTTCGAGATCGGACAGCAATCCCGCGATCGGAGTGTCCGTTTCACCGGCGAACTGAGAATGGTTTCCCTTGATGTCGCTGTGGCCATCCCAAGAACGCTGATTCTCCATGCCGCCCGAATAGATCTGAACAAATCGGACGCCGCGCTCCACCAGGCGCCGCGCGGTCAGACATTGACGGGCGAAATGATCGCAACGCTTTTCGCCCAATCCGTAGAGTTGCTTGATGTGCTCCGGTTCGGAATCGATATCGATCGCTTCGGGCGCGGCGCTTTGCATGCGATAGGCGAGTTCGAAGCTCTCAATCCGCGCCGCCAACTCCTTCTCCTCCGGACGGGATTCAAGGTGACGCCGGTTCATGCGCGCGAGCAGATTGAGCTGCCGCTGCTGTTGCGACTCATCCATGTGCTTCGCGCGATAGAGATTATCGATGGCGGCGCCCGTGGGCTTGAGCCAGGTGCCCTGATAAACGCTCGGCAGGAAACCCGCGCCCCAGTTGGCGGCATGGCCTTTGGGCAGACCCCGATTGAGCGGATCGGACATCACGCAAAAGGCGGGCAAGTTGCGGCTTTCCGATCCGAGGCCATAAGTCGCCCATGAGCCAACACACGGATATCCCATCCGCGGCAGACCGCAATTCATCATGAACAGCGCCGGGCTGTGGTTGTTCGACTCGGTGTGCCCCGAGTGAATGAACGCCATCTTGTCGACATGCTGAGACAGCCCCGGAAACAGACTGCTGACGTGCTTTCCGCATTGCCCGTATTGCTGAAATTCAAATGGCGATTTCATCAAGGGCCCCACGGAGTTCGAGAAGAATCCGGTGAATTTGTCGAAACCCTCCAGTTCCTTGCCGTCGGCCTTTTCGAGTTCGGGCTTGTAATCCCAGGTGTCGACCTGACTGGGTCCGCCGTTGATAAACAGCCAGATGACCGCCTTCGCCCCGCCTCCAAAATGCGCCGGCTTGGGCGACAAAGGATCGGCCGCGCTCTCGCCATGAGCGGCCGTCGCAAACAGGCCTTCATCGTTTAGCAGGCTGTAAAGGCCAAGCAGCCCGAGGCCGCCGCCCGCCCGCTTCAACGCCTCCCGTCGCGACCAGGTCCAATCAGGATAATTTTGGGAATTCATGGGGTTGCCTCTCATCTTCATTCCACGTAGGCGAATTCATTGAGGCTCATGAGAATCTGACAGAAATCGGAGAGAGCCGCAGCTCGTGCGGTCTTGTTTCCCGCCTTTTCATAAGACTGCATCTGCTCTTTCACGAAGGCGGCATTCTCCAATCGCTCAATCTTGTTCGGCGGTCGCCCAAGCGCGATTTGAAAACCTTTATCCACCGCTTCTTCAATCGACTTGCCGGAGCCGATTCGCCCGGCAAGACCCTCGGCATATTTCCGCACGTGCGGGCTGTTCATGAACGTCAACGCCTGCGGGGCAATCGTCGTGCTGGGCCGACTGCCCTGGCTGACCAGCGGCTCAGGGGCGTCAAAGACCTGCATCATCGGCACCAACTTACTGCGCTTGATCATGAAGTAGATGCTCCGACGATTGCTCGCCTCGCTCAACGTGCCGGGGCCATACATCCGATCTTCCAACACGCCGCTGACGAACAACATACTGTCGCGCAGGGCTTCCGCTTCGAGCCGGCGTGGGACGCGACGCCATAGCCAACGATTTTCCGGATCGATCTCGGCGCGCGCCGGATCGAATTCACTGCTCTGGCGATACGTTGCGCTCAGCATGATCTGTTTGTGAAGCGTCTTCAGCCGCCACCCGCCGTCGATCAATTCCGTCGCCAGAAAATCCAGCAACTCGGGATGAGTGGGCCGCTCACCCTGAAATCCGAAATCGTTGGGCGTCGAGACAATGCCGCGGCCAAAGTGGTGGTGCCAAAGTCGATTTGCGATGACGCGAGCCAGCAACGCCCCTCCGCCTTGCTCGGTGTCGGTGATCCAATTCGCCAATGAACGCCGTCGGAAACTGGTGCGCCAATCCTTCGCCGGCTCCGCCCTCCAACGCTTCTCGTCCGCGCCCTTGCTCATCAACACCCGCAAAAATCCCGAAGAAGCCTCGTCCTGCTTTTGATTCACATCACCGCGATTCAAAAAATAGGTCTTCGGGTAAAAATGCGGAAAACCACGGCCATCGGCGTGATGTTTGGTCGGTTTCAGACCTTCGCTGGTCACCTGAACCCGGGTCAGTTTCGGTTGAGGCTCCTCAGCCAGATGTCTCTGAACCGCCTCGTTCGAAGCCGTCCAATTCTCGTCACGTTGAGCAAACCACCGAAACAGCGACCTGCTCTGTTTTTCAGTGAGATCCTCTGAACTCCCGGACTGCGCCAATGCCATCGCTTCGGACAAAGTCGGCGACACACCTGGTCCGACCGCGACGGGCGCGTCTTCCTTTGAAGTCACTGAAAGGCGCAACCGTCCGAGGGAATGCTCCGTGTTGATATTGAAGCGCATGTCGATCTGAACAAGCGCCCCCCCCTCAAACCCAATCGGTTTCGTAAACTCAAACACGGAGGCCTGATCCTTCCCAATCCCGCCCATATCCACAGCCCACCCAGTCTTCTTTGCATCGCCATCAATCGAACTCGCGACTGACAAGGAGCCCTTGTTTTGCTCGTGAGTCGCGCGGGCGTTGGTCAGTTTTGCTACCTGGAGTTCGGCCTTCGCATCGGTCAACGGACGGACCATCACTCTGAAATCGGACAGCGCAAAATTGCCGTTGGCCGCCCGCCCTGGCCCTTTCCTCGGCAAGGACGCATGGGACAACGCCTCCAGCCGAATCGCCCGGATGTCCCGCGCCACGATCGTGGAGGTGAAGGTGTAGGTTTCCTGCTTCGGCTTCTTTCCACCCGCCAACAACGAGCCATCCTCCAGCTTTGTCAGTTTCGCCCCGCCGCTGGATTTGACCGAATCCAGCTCGAGCGTCTGCCACGGCGAATCCAGTTTAGCGGCCTTGGCCCCGGTCTTGAGCCAATCAGCAAATGCGACGCGTGTAGCGCCGGACTCAATCTTATCGCGCGCGGCGTTCAGCGGTTTCAATGCCTTTTCCCACGCGCCCTTCTCCTTCACGTAAATTTCCGGATTCAAATCGAGTTCGATCTCGCTGCGAATCGTCGTCGTGAAGGTGGAAAGCAATCGGTAGTAGTCGCGCGTCGGAATGGGATCAAACTTGTGGTCATGGCAGCGCGCGCAACCGATCGTGAGGCCCAGCATCGCCGTGCCCATGGTCCCGGTCATGTCGTCGAGTTCGTCGTAGCGCGCAGACTCAAACTCCTTTTCCGTCAACTGCGTTGGAAAGACGCCCGCGCCGAGAAATCCCGTCGCCATTAACGCCAGCGGATCGTCGGGCGCGATCTCATCCCCCGCCAGTTGCCAGCGAACGAATTGATCGTAAGGCATGTCTCCGTTGAGCGCCTTGATCACAAAATCGCGATAGTGGTAGGCGAACGGCCGATTGTAGTCCTGCTCGAATCCATGGCTTTCGGCAAACCGCGCGGCGTCCAGCCAGTGCCGCGCCCAGCGCTCGCCGTAACGCGGGTCTTTCAAAAGTCGGTCAATCACTTCTTCGAAGGCGTTGGGCGCCGCGTCGTTCACGAAGGCGTCGACCTCGGCCGGCGTCGGCGGCATGCCGACCAGATCCAAATACGCCCGCCGAATGAGCGTCCGCCGGCTTGCCTCGGGATTCGGC